>CAUDDP010000077.1 GCA_958448395.1 uncultured Oscillospiraceae bacterium
CTGCCGAATGCAGTGACAATTTTTTTTGCAAGAGAAGCACCGATCCCTTTGATGACACCAGAAGAGAGATACCGCTGAATATTCACAGCATCCGCTGGCAGCTTTCGTTCCACATACTGTGCCTGAAACTGTACCCCAAATCGCACATGATTGACATAAACGCCATCCAGTGCCAGTTGTTCCCCTTCTTCGATGTCACCCAGTTCTCCAACTACAGTAATCAGTGTACCACCTGCATCCAAATCAAGAACCGTATACCCATTTTGCTCATTGCGGTACAAAACGTGTTCCACTGCACCCTCTATATGCAGCGTTGCCTGTTCCAAGTGCATCTCTCCTTTCCTGCTCAATCGGTTTCCTTTTTATTATACTATTTCTTTTGACAAAATGCAATCATTTTTCGACGGAAAACGAGTATCCAATAAAATTTTCTCCAGCTCTGAAAACGTTCCGCATTGAAAGCGGGAATGCGTTTTACAATATTGCCGAATCTCTACGGTTTGTTCTGTTTCCTCTACTGGAAGCAGCAGATAAATGACCGCCGTTTGCAGAGATTCCTGCCACTGTAAATCAGAAAACAAATGATTCAACTCTGCCTGCCAATCTGGATGAAATTCGAGCATGGGAAGCAGTAGGTAGCAAGCTGCTGGTTTCTTCTGCGGATACAATTTTCTTCTGGTACAAATACAAATTCCTTCAATCAACGCCAGAATGGCAACCAGAAAGGCAATGCTAAACAGGATCGCCATAAAATATCGCTCCCCTTCTGTCACAATCTGTTATGGATGATATATTGTATGCAGTCAGGCAGAAAATGTGCAGAAAATTGCCGTTCGATATTCCTATCAAACGGCAATTTTCAAATAGTCCAGTTATTTCCAGTTTCATGTTGCAGCAACCAACATTTTCGCTCCAAACCAGATGCATAGCCAATTAAACTGCCATTTGTTCCAATGACACGATGACAGGGAATTACAATCGAAATCGGATTTCGACCGACTGCACCACCAATTGCTTGTGCAGACATCTTTTGTTTTCCCATCTGCACTGCCAATTCTACTGCAAGCTGTCCATAGGAAACTGTTTTTCCATATGGAATTTGCAGCAAGCGTTTCCACACAAGCTGTTGAAATGCTGTTCCTTTTATGAAAAGTGGCAAAGCATATGGATCTGGTCGCTGTCCCGCAAAATAATCATCCAGCCATGCCGCAGCTGTCCGCAAAACAGGCAGAGCCGCACCATCTGTCAAATCCGATGGTAATTTTTCCATTCCCTCTATGAAAATGTTTGTAATTTGTGCTCCATTACTGAGAATTACAAGTCTTCCCAACTCTGCATGAGAATATACCAGTTTGTATCTTTTCTTATTCTCCATACCTCCCCCTTCTTTTTCCTCACGAAAATCGACTCCATCATTTGAAAATTGATTTCCGTGCTTTTTCCTTATCATCTATCTTTTTTCCGTTTCACATTTCCAATATCGGTAACAATTTGATAACCTGCCGCCTGTACTCGCTGTTCCAGACAATGACGACACTGTGCTGCCTCTTCTCCGGTACAAATTTTATCATCATATAAAGTATAGAGCGTTCGTACCCGAACCGGTGACAGATTCGGCATCACAACATTCGCACCTGCCTGCAAGCCCAATTCTCGCCCCTGTGGATGAATCGTTCCCAATGCAGTTGTTGCTGGAATCAATGCATACGGAAATAGTAACCGCAAAATAGATAGCAATCGCAGCGTCATCTGCAAACTGCCATTCGGATACCCAGCAAACGGCGTATCCTTTTGTGCAATATACGGACCAATGCCAATCATATCTGGTTGCAGCTCCCGTAAAAACTGTAAGTCCTCTAATAAATTGGAAATCGTCTGTCCCGGAGATCCCACCATAAAGCCAGAACCGACCTGATAGCCGATTTCTTTTAAATCATATAGACAACGTTTCCGATTCTCCAATGACATGGAAGCAGGATGCAAATACTGATAATGTGCCAAATTCGCAGTTTCATGCCGCAGCAGGTATCGGGTTGCACCAGCATGGCAATATGCCTGATAACTCTCCCGTTTTTTTTCACCAATGGAAAGCGTCACCGCACAGTCAGGAAACCGCTCCCGAATGGCAGAAACAACGGCACAGATCCATGTATCTGTAGCAGCAGGATCTTCTCCACCCTGCAATACAAATGTCCGGAAACCAAGAGCATACCCCTCTTTACAACAGGAAAGGATTTCCTCCTTGTCTAACCGATAGCGAACTGCCTGCTGATTGCCACAGCGAATCCCGCAATAGTAGCAATTGTTCTTGCAGATATTGGTGTATTCAATTAACCCTCGAATATAGACGGCATCTCCATAGATTTTCCTTCTAATCTGATCAGCAGCTTGCCGCAAAACCACATCCCACTGATCGTGCATTAGTAGCTGCTGCAATGCATCTGTATCCAGCTTGCGTTGCTGTATGATGGTCTCCATTTGCATGTTGCATCTTTTTCCTTTCTCCATTTCATCCAAAACAAACAACAGGGGGACTTCGTTTTTACAGCGAAGTCCCCTGATACGATTCTGTCACATTTTTAGCGAAGCATTTCTTACTCCAAAACTGGCTCCAAAACAGCATACTTACCGTCTGCACGCTTATAAACCACGTTGGTTTCTCCAGTGTTGGCATTCAGGAACATAAAGAATGTATGCCCCAGCAGATTCATTTGCAGAATAGCCTCTTCCACATCCATCGGATGCATGACAAACTTCTTGTGCCGAATCACCTCATAATCTGACTCTACCACAACGTCCTCATAGACATCCTGAAAGGCAGATTCCTTCAGTTTCTTTTCCACACGAGTTTTGTTCCGCCGAATCTGCCGGATAATCTTATCAATAGCAGCATCCAGTGCATCTTCCTTGTCCACAGCAGACTGCTCTGCACGGTACATCATATTATTATAATCGACCGTCAATTCAATTACGATCAGATTTTTGTGTGTTGCCATCGTAATTTTTGCGTCTGCTTCTTCACCAAAAAACTTGTCCAGCTTAGAATTCAGCCGCTTTTCAGCATACTCCGTAAAGTTTTGTGGTATTTGCATCTTCTTTGCAGTAATTGTCATTTTCATAGTACGTTTCCTCCCTAAATCCAAATGAGATGCTACATGCAGCAGTTCTCTTTTAGATAGTATTTCCATCCTGTCCTGCACAAAACGCTTTACAGAATGTTCTCCTACATTATAGCATATCGAACAAAAAAAGTCAATAGGCTTTGTGGATTTTATTCAATTTCATCAAAAAAGTCGAAAACAAAACGGAATGGTATAAAAAGCGATGATAAAAAATAAAAATAGCAAAAATATTCTGCTTTATATAGTGTAATCATTTACTCACACTGCTGCACAAATTCACAGATATCTCTTGCAGCATATGGTTTTGCAACCTGAGAAGCATGTCGAACCAATTGTCGCAGCCGTATATTATCAAACAACAAATCTGCTGCACAAGCACCCGAAAACCGATATTTTTCCGGTACACAGACAGCATCATACTGCATCAGAAAATCCACATTCTTCTCTTCCTGTCCCGGAATTGGTTTGCTGACAATAATCGGCAAAGAAGCAGCCAAGGCTTCCGCCGTGGTAATGCCACCCGGCTTAGTGATAATACAATCTGATGCTGCCATCAAAAGTGGTACCTGCTGTGTGAAACCATAAATATATACAGCATGAGAAAAGCTACCAGATGCCTGTAATTGTAACAATGTATCTTGGCTTTCTATATTCCTTCCACAGACTACAATAATCTGCATGGGATTTTGTGCATACTGATCTATCTCCTGAACTGTCTTTACCAAATTTCCATAACCGATACCACCGCCCATTACCAACGCCGTTGGTAGGTCTGTTGAAATTTCCAACCTCTTCCGTGCCGTTATTTTCTCTGGGGGCTCTGCAAATGCAGAGGAAACGGGTATTCCAAAGTCTTTTAGTTGCTTCATATCAAATCCTTTTTTCTCCGCTGCTGGCATCAATGATGCATGAGGAAGGATAAAATAATCATTGGCAGTACAATCACACCAATATGGATGAATTGTAAAGTCTGTCAAGACACCAAATGTTGGCAGTGTAATCGCTTGACAATGCTTCAGTGTTTGCAGCAGCACACCAGCGAATGGATGCGTAAAGACCACATGGGTAACATTCTGGTCATGCAGATACTGCTCCATACTCTGCAAATTAGATGTACTGGCAATCAATCTAGGTGGTATTTTAAATGCAGTGTCATGCAATGCCACACCGTATCCAATTTTCCAAACCAACCGAAATCGTTTGGTCAACTGGTCATAACCATCTGAAATCAACTTTGCTGCCATAGGGGAAAGGTATTGAAACAAATCCATAACATGACATTCTGTCCCCATTCGGTCAAATTGCTCTTTCAATGCGGCGGCGGCGGAATTATGTCCATTCCCAGCTGTAACAGACAAAATTAAAACGTTGCGATATTTTTTCATGTGTATTCCCCTGTCAATTTGATTTTTCCTGCCTTTCATATTATACACTTTTTTTGTCATAAAATCAAGTGCGTACCATGATTTATTCTTTCCTTTTCCACACGAATTGACAGGTTAAAAGCTTATTTTTACACTGCAAAGAAAAAACCTTAGAACACGGATTGCATTCCATCATCCTATATTTAAACGTATCAATATAATTTAATAATATATAATAAATTTATTTAGAATTATGGAATATTTATTTTATAAAAAGATGCTGTTTCCGATACTCTGTTGGAAGCATTCCAAACATTTCTCTGAATGCTGTCGTAAATTTACTTTGACTGTCATATCCTACACGTTTGGCTATGGAAGCAATACTATCGCCTGTTTCACAAAGCAATATTGCAGCTTTCTCCAGACGATGTTCTTTTATATGGGCTGCAATAGAAGTACCATAAACAGTTTTAAACAAGGCTTTCAATGTAGTGGCATTCATCAGGTATTGCTTTGACAGGGTTTCAATTGTAAATCGTTGATCAAGATTTTGAAGTAACTGTGCATGAATCTGCTTGATCATCTCAATCTGTTCTGACTGGTATCTCGTTATTTTTTTGCTAAAAGAATAATCTATTGTATACAAATATAGTAATAATTCCAGAACCCTTATTTTAAAATATGGTATCTGCAAATTTTCTGATTGTTCATAAAACTGTGAAAAAATGTGTTCTGTTTTATCATTTCCTGTGATTACCGCTGACTTACCATCAGAACAAAACTTCTGATAAAGAAGTTTACCTGTAACACCACTTCCAATCAATATTTCAGGAGGTTCTTCCGTTAGCTTCTGTAAGTCAACACAAATCGTAATGCCCTCATAATAACCAAGTGGCAGAATGATTGCAGAATCCGCACACATATCCATTGTGCTAAGAGAAAAATCCCCCATTCCCAGATAGATTGCATTGTTATCTTTCAAATTACATCCGATTCGTCCATATCGACAATAATTAATTTTCATGACAGCAGGAGATTCCATATGATGAAATGATATACTATCTGACAAAATGTCTAAAAATGATAAATCCATGCCAGGATATATAGAATAGGTTTCAATTTTTCCTTTTCCCTTGCAATCTGTATTCAAATTTTCAAGAATGGAATTCTTTTTTATATTTTCTGGAGAATGGGTTATGATTTGAACTTTACCATCCGGAATGGCAGAAACATTCCCTTTTACCTTCTCTAATTGATGATTCATCCATCTTCCTCCTAATTATGCAGACATGCAATTCCCAGATGACTTTATGCTAAGTATAGTATACTACAATCCCTGCAATGAATCAAGTGTTTATTGTTGCATTGCACGGAAATCTATTGTTGTATTTTCTCTCACGGATACCAGTCTCTCCTACACCAAGCGGAAGCCAGCTTGACCGCAGTTGCCTGTGACGGGGTATTTTGCTCCATTTGGAAATGATTTTAGCCCATTTGGAAAAGTATGCAGCGAAAGTGTTGACTTTCTGCACGAAGTGTAATATACTATAATCAGAACAGTTAAACATATGTTCAACTGTTGAAAAAACAGAAACGAAAGGAAAGATGATCATGAAAAAAACTTACAAAATTGAAGTGGACTGTGCGAACTGTGCAAACCTAATGGAGGATGCAGCAAGAAAAACTGCTGGTGTCAAAGAAGCAACCGTAAACTTCATGACACAGAAAATGATAGTCGAATTTGAGGAAGGGCAGGATGCTAAGACAATTATGCAGGCAGTTCGTAAGGCTTGTAAAAAGATAGAGGATGATTGTGAGGTTTATATCTGACCTTTCACAAAGTCAAGTTAGGCACCCCCTTAAGCAAGAGGAAACGCTGATGGGGTGCAACCTTGAATATAACATATGAACAATTGAACATATGATAATTGTATAGGAGAAACACGTTTATGAATAAAAAACAAAAGAAAATACTGGTGCGTATTGTCATCACAGCAGTGATGTTAGTAGGGCTTTTTTTTGTACCGCTGACCGGAATCCCACAGCTCATTCTTTATTTGATCGCCTATCTGATAATCGGATATGATATTCTGCGTAAAGCGTTCAAAGGCATTCTGAACCGTAGAATATTTGATGAAAACTTTTTAATGGCAGTTGCTACAGTTGGTGCCTTTGCACTCGCTATTTACGAAAAAAGCGGCGATTACAATGAGGCAATTGCTGTAATGCTGTTCTATCAAATTGGAGAACTGTTTCAAAGTTATGCAGTCGGCAAGAGTCGCCGGAATATCAGTGCACTCATGGACATTCGTCCAGATTATGCTAACATTGAAAAAAACGGAAAGCTGGAAAAGGTTGACCCGGATGAAGTTAACATTGGCAGTATTATAGTCGTACAACCCGGCGAAAAAGTGCCGATTGATGGTACTGTCATAGAAGGAAACTCTAGTCTGAACACGAGTGCGTTGACAGGAGAAAGCCTTCCTCGTAAGGCAAAGGTCGGCGATGAAATTATCAGCGGCTGCATCAATATGACAGGCGTTTTGAAAATTCAAACCACAAAAGAATTTAGTGAATCTACAGTTTCCAAAATTCTTGAACTTGTAGAAAATTCAAGTTCTCGTAAATCAAAATCAGAAAGTTTCATTTCTAAATTCGCAAAGATTTACACACCCGCTGTTTGCTATGGTGCACTTGCACTTGCTTTTCTTCCACCACTTGTCCGTATGTTGTTTATGGGGCTGCCAGCTGAATGGGGCATATGGATTTATCGTGCATTAACCTTCTTGGTTATCAGCTGTCCATGTGCTTTGGTTATCAGTATTCCCTTAAGCTTTTTTGCTGGTATCGGAGGTGCAAGCAAAGAAGGCATTCTAATTAAGGGGTCAAATTATCTGGAAACACTTTCTCGTACAAAATATGTGGTGTTTGATAAAACAGGAACACTAACACAAGGGGTATTTGAGGTAAACGATATCCATCACAGTGAGATGGAAAATGCAAAGCTGTTAGAGTATGCGGCGTTAGCAGAAAGTGCATCCTCACATCCGATCAGCAAAAGCCTTCAGCGTGCTTATGGAAAAGAAATTGATCGTTCCAGAGTCAGCGACATTGAAGAAATTAGCGGCAATGGCGTGCTTGCAAAGGTTGACGATATACCTGTAGCCGCAGGTAATGACAAACTGATGAAACGTCTGAATATTTCTTATGTAGCATGTCATTCAGCAGGAACAATTATTCATATGGCTGTGAACGGCGAATATGCAGGTCATATTGTTATCTCCGATATTATAAAACCACACTCCAAAGAAGCAATTGTTGCGTTAAAACACGCAGGTGTTGAAAAAACAGTTATGCTGACAGGTGATACAGCAAAGGTTGCAAATAAGGTTGCAGCCACACTTGGAATAGATCAGGTTTACAGTGAATTGCTTCCCAGTGATAAGGTTTCTAAGTTGGAAGAGCTGTTGGCAGTGAAAACAGAAAAGGCAAAGCTGGCTTTTGTCGGTGATGGTATTAACGATGCTCCTGTTCTTTCCAGAGCAGACATTGGAATCGCTATGGGTGCAATGGGTTCTGATGCAGCGATTGAAGCTGCTGATGTTGTCCTGATGGATGATGACCCTTTAAAGATTTCCAAGGCAATCAAAATTTCACGTAAATGTTTACGAATTGTATATCAAAACATTGTATTCGCCCTGGGAATCAAGTTTATCTGTCTCGCTTTGGGTGCACTTGGATTTGCCAACATGTGGATTGCAATTTTTGCAGATGTCGGCGTTATGATCATTGCAGTGTTAAATGCAATTCGTGCACTGCATGTAAAAAAATTATAATATGCATTATATATCAAACAATAATCCTAATAAACGTGAGTTCGACGAAAAAATAAAACTGTGCAGCAGCAGGTGAATACAGAAAGAATGCTATTCTGTATTTACCTGCGTTTTGCTGTGCATTTTCATCCTCTGTAGTATGAAACGTGAGTTCGACGAAAAAATAGAAAAATCCGCCAAAATCTGTTATACTGTAAGTTCGACGAGAATGCATTCTACCGCTGCCAATCACAAACTGTGCCGGCAGAATCGCTTCGCTGTCTGCCTGTGTCCGCTGTCCGCCCTGTTTCGGTGTCCAAATTTGCAGCCAAACCACTCTAAATTTCTATATTCTATATCGTTTTGTTATTTTAGAGGGCGGACAGCGACAGCTTGTTCCTCATTCCGCTACCAAAACTCTAATTGCAGCGTTTCGCAGGGGAAAGCTTGTCCCCTGCCCTTCCCTTTTGTCCCTTTGGGACATTTCCCCACACTGTGGGGAATACCCCTCCGCCAAGCCAATGTCATTAACTTAAAACCGCCCTCGAATGGCAAGTAG
>CAUDDP010000078.1 GCA_958448395.1 uncultured Oscillospiraceae bacterium
ACAGGCTCTGAGGAAAATTTCGTTGAAAATGTCCCACTGGGACGTTTTCAAAATAGTGCTTTGTCGAATGATTTACCAGGGGAAAGCGGTCTTGTCCGCTTTCCCCTCGAAAAGCTGTCGCTTTTCTCACCCCTTTTCTCCGCGTGCCAAAAAGGATGGCACAGGGAATTTCGCTGCCTGCGGGCAGCGACCAGGGCTTCTCGCCCTGGACCTCGGCAGCATTTTCGAGAAATTGCTGCACCAAAAAGCTTTAATGATAATATGAAATTGCTTAAGTTAATGACATTGCAGCTTGTCCCCCTTGCATCCTCCTCCGCCAAGCTGAGCCAGCTTGACCGCAGTTGCCATTCGGCAGATAAAACACTCTCATCGAACGCATATTATTTTATTTTTTGAAGTTTGCTGTCTTCTCATTATTCTAATTTCTTTTTAAAAAATAAGTCCGGAGATTTTTTCTGTAAGTAAATATAACCCATTCGCATAGAAAGTACTGCTACCAATAACAAAATCAGTCCCACTGCAATCACCCAATTTAGCACAGCCCTTCCAGAATTGTTCATTTTCTGATAAGAAACATTAAATAATAAAATATAATCCCCATGCGTCTGATACCGAATGAAATATCGCTGATGCTGCTGCATGAAATCAAATTTCCCCTTTTTAGAAGAAAATAAATCCATATCATACTCACAATCTGTACCGCACCGTTCAGGCTGCGTGTGACTGACATACGTTCCAGTCTCTGCGTCAATAATTGCAGAAATGCCTGCATCATAAAATGGCATATCCAATACAATTGCAGAAACGTCCATTTCCTGCGATTGTGTCAGCATAGATTCTGCCGGATACTGTACCTGCACCAAACCCTTACCTGTTCCAAGGGCAGATGCAGCAATAATTGCCGGTTTATCATTCTGCATAGTAAACAGTACATCTGTAAAAACAGAATCCGTTGCATGTGCTAAAAAAGGATCCTGTACACGTCTACCCGTACTAGAAAAGTCTGTACTGGCAACTAAAATCCCCGTTTCATTAGAAATACTAATTTGCTCCGCATCAATGACTACACGTAATTCCTCTAATATCGTTTCATTTTCTGATAAGTCTGTTTGTTCCTCCAACAACATCGCAACCACTCTTGTCTTGGATGCATATTCATTTTGCAAGTCTTCCAGCAGAGAAGCGGTCTCCTCTGCATCCCGATCCAATCGCACCTTTGCCGCATCCATATTCACATCCACTTGTCGAATCACACGATTCTGATCCAATACTCGCACGCTATATCCAGCAGCAAGACACAAAATGATTACTGCTGTCAGCATACAAACAAATATAAACCGATACGTATGCAGAAGTTGTTTTCTCATAAGCCTTCCTTTCTGCGTATGCAAGTTCAGTCAAATTTCGACAGCACTGACAATTTCAACATGTTATTATTTTTATTATACCACATAGATTCCTTTTTGTCTACTATTACAAAAAATATTTGCAAAGAAACGGCGGTTAAACATATTGTTCAACCGCCGGTCTTTTATAGACATTGCATGTCTTACTTTCTTGTCTTTAATTCTTCCAATGCATCCTTGCGAGAGAGACTGATTTTGCCGTCCTTGACTTCCATTACCTTGACAACAATTTCATCCCCCATAGAAACGATATCTTCCACATTCTCAACTCTGCTATGATCCAGCTTAGAGATGTGAACCAAACCATCCTTACCCGGTGCAATTTCTACAAATGCACCAAACGGCTTGATGGAAACCACTTTTCCCTTATAAATTGCTCCGACTTCCGGATCGTGTGCAATGGTATTGATAATTTGCAGTGCCTTTTGACAGTTCTCCAGTTTCATACCGCTGACAAATACACCGCCGTCTTCGTTGATATCAATCTTAACATCACACTCTGCGGTAATTTTCTGAATGACCTTACCGCCCTGACCAATCACTTCCCGAATCTTATCAACTGGAATATTGGTCTGGAACATCTTCGGTGCATATTCATTCACAGTCTTTCTCGGCTCCGGAATTGCCTTGAGCATAATTTCATCCAGAATATACAGCCTTGCCTTTCTGGTCTTCTCAAACGCTTCTGCAATGATTGCCGGTGTCAGACCATCTACTTTGATATCTACCTGAATGGCGGTGATACCCTTATGTGTGCCGCCAACCTTAAAGTCCATATCGCCAAAAAAATCTTCCAAGCCCTGAATATCTACCATTGTCATAAATTCATCGCTGTCTGGCTTGGTAATGAGACCGCAAGAAATACCAGCAACTGGTGCTTTCAGCGGAACCCCTGCATCCATCAATGCCAGTGTAGAACCACAAATGGAACCCTGTGAGGTAGAACCATTGGAGGAAAGTACCTCTGAAACCAAACGCATCGCATACGGAAATTCTTCCACAGACGGCAATACCGGCACCAATGCCTTTTCTGCCAATGCACCGTGACCGATTTCACGCCGTCCCGGACCTCTGCTCGGCTTCGTCTCGCCAACAGAATAGGATGGGAAATTGTACTGATGCATATATCGCTTAGAAGTTTCTTCATCCAAACCGTCAATCTTTTGACTGTCACTGACCGGACCAAGGGTTGCGATTGTCAAAACCTGTGTCTGCCCTCTGGTAAACAAACCACTGCCGTGTACACGAGGCAGCAAGCCCACTTCCGCAGCCAACGGACGAATTTCATCAATTCCTCTGCCGTCTACTCGTTTCCCCTCATAGAGCCAATTGCGGACAATCTTCTTTTGCAGCTTGTACAGGCATTCATCCAACATTGCACCCTGATCCGGATACTCTGGATCGTACTTCTCGTGTACCGCATCAATGATTGGCTGCAACCGTGCATCTCTTTCATTCTTATCGTTGGTATCCAGTGCATACTTCACCTGTTCCCCAACCATTGCCTCAACAGCATCAAACAGATCATGGTCAATTTCCATGGACTGGAACGCAAACTTCGGCTTCCCGATTTCGTCCCGAATTTGATTGACAAATGCAACCATCTTCTTAATTTCTTCATGACCTGTCAAGATGGCATCTAACATCTGCTGTTCCGGTACTTCATTGGCACCTGCTTCGATCATGACGATTTTTTCCATCGTACCTGCTACTGTCAGATGCAAATCATTGTGCATCCGCTGCTCCAATGTCGGATTCAACACAATTTCTCCATCTACCAAACCAACACTGATACCAGCAATCGGACCATTCCACGGAATATCTGAAATAGAAATGGCAATGGAGGTTGCCAGCATACCAGTAATCTCCGGTGAACAATCCGGATCCACTGCCAGAACGGTCATAACAACAGAAACATCATTCCGCATATCCTTTGGAAACAGTGGACGAATCGGACGGTCTACCATACGAGAAGTTAAGATTGCCTTTTCAGATGGTTTTCCCTCTCTCTTGGTAAAGGAACCTGGAATCCTGCCGACTGCATACATCCGTTCCTCATAATCTACAGACAATGGGAAAAAGTCCACACCTTCTCTTGGCTTTGCACTGGCGGTTACATTTGCCATGACGACCGTTTCACCATAACGTACCCAGCAAGAGCCATTGGATAACGCACAGGTCTTTCCCGTCTCTACTACAAGCGGTCGACCTGCAAAAGTCGTTTCAAATTTTCTATACATTTCAAACATCTGCCTTTTCCTTTCTGTAATCTTTGGCAGCAGGTTTAGCAAGTAATCCTGTCTCTGCCATACCCAATGCAGGTGAAGACAGATACACGATTGATTGCTAAACAAACCGCTGCACAAATTCTTATTTTTCAAGAAAAACAAACACGGAAAAGCAGCTGGCAAAATTCCACCGGCCGCCTTTCCGTTCATTTTTCTTACTTACGAATACCGAGCTTCTCGATGCAAGCACGATACCGTTCTACATCCTTCTTCTTCAGGTAGTTCAGAAGGTTTCTTCTGTGACCAACCATCTTGAGCAGACCCCGTCTGGAATGATGATCCTTCTTATGTGTCTTCAGGTGACCAGTCAGGTCATTGATTCTCTTTGTGAGAATGGCAATCTGCACTTCCGGAGAACCGGTGTCGTGTTCATGTGTACGATTTGCTTCGATAATCTGATCTTTTTCTTCTTTCCGCAGCATAGTATCTTCACCTCATTTAAAATTTCTCATGAACATAGAATAGGGCAGGTAAAGCAAATCCGCATTGCGGCGTAACCCCTAATCCAAGTACATGACTTTTTTATTATAGCACATTCATCGCCATTTGTAAAGTAACTTTTTTGTAAACAATCAAGAGATAATTTTTCCTTTATGTTGTTTTGCAGGATCTTTTGTCGTTCTAACGGTTTCTCCCTGCAAGTCCACCGGTTTTTCCTTTCCACCCATATCCTCAAAAACGGTTTCTTCCTCTTCGGCTGGCTGGGTCAATGCCAATTCTGGATTGACTTCACCCCGTTTTTCATAGTACGGATTAATGATATACTTCTGAATAGAAGGATAACTATTCAATGCAACCATCAATGCTAAAAATGTTGCTGGAATAAATGGCAGCAGTGTCAGTATGATCATCAGTACCATCATATTGGTGTGCAAAGCAAGCAGTGCTATGCCCCCAGCAACAACAGCAACAATCGCCAGTGTAATGACATTTTGTTGCAGACAAACAATGCCAAGGAAAAAAGAATTCTTAATCACATTTTTCAATGACAAATTGGTGGAAACAATCATTAGAAATGCATAAAAATTCATCAGCAACACCACCAGTGAAATGCTAAGCGTAATCACCAACATGGCGTAATAGAACTTGCTGCCGGTTTGTTCTGCCAGCTGCGGATACACATAAAAAGAAGCCGCCACACAACAAATCAACAGGCAGTCTAAGAAGCCCACTACAGCACTATGTGCAAATTCTGCACGAAATGTTTTCATAAAATCGTGTATCATAAAAGTTGGTTTTTCAACGATAAAATTACGCATAACTTTCATCAATCCGGCAGTTGCAGGACCAAATAAAATCATAAACAACAAAACACCGACTGCAATCAAAACACCCGCCGTACTGGCAGCCAACGTTCCGTTGAGCATTAGAATAAAACAAACCACTGCAAGAATCAGCGGAATAAAAAACAATGTATAAAAAATATTTAACTCAATCAATTTCCAAAACTTTGCACGGAATAATTCCATATATCGAAAAAATCCTTTTTTCTTTGGTGCACTCTTGGAAATGCCGCTTCCAGCGTGTGTAAACCCTTTTCCGAAAAGACCCATTTCTAACTTCCTTTTCTAAATCATCATGCATTTTAACATATCTTCTGTCTTATTCTCTATTTGTCTCCCCTGCTTCCACGGAAATCAATTTTTGTATTTTCTCTCATGGATCCCGTTCTCACCTCCGCCGGCAGAATCGCTTCGCTGTCTGCCCTGTTTCTGTGTCCAAATTTACAACCAAATCACTCTAAATTTCTACATTCTATATCGTTTTGTTATTTTAGAGGACAGACAACGGTAGCAGCGATTTTGTTATTTCTCCAAATAAAACAACAGTATATCGTTAAAACAGTGCGGTGGCTGCCACCCCCTGCCCTTCCCTTTTGTCCCTTCGAGACATTTCCCCACACTGTGGGGAATAACCCCTGTCAAGCTGAATCAGCTTGACCATAGTTGCCATTCGGCAGAGCAATCTACTTCATAATTTGAAAATTAATTTTCGTGTCCTGCTTCTGTTATGCAAAAAACGACTGTAGAACCTGTAAGCCACCGCAAATCAGGGAAAGCAATACAAACAATGCCAATATCACTGCATAGCGTAACAAATATAAACGACGGCAATGCGGCATATTCTCCTCCCACTGCCGATGAAAAGCATAGCAAAAGAATAAACTGGAAAGCCAAAGCGTTTCCCTTGCTGCCAAAAGCAATAACAAAGACGTGCCAATGCCATACGGCAGCAGCCAAATCAACAGCCGTAGCGAATGCAGGGCTGGTGTTAGATGCAGCAGCACTGTCAGTCCAAAGAGCATTCCATGCAGCAGCAGGGCAATACAAGGCACCGGTTGTCCCATCGCAAAAAAGCCCGCAAAACCACTGCAAAGCAGCAAGCCTGTCACCTCGAATAAGAACAGCTGAAACAACTGTCGCTGATCCGCCAACTGCAACCGAGTTTGCAGCAGATCCGGCAGCCACTGTCGCATCGTCAACCATACGCCTGCAATGCAGCCCAGTAAAATCAAGCAAAGTAAACTGCCTTTTTCAATCCGTTTTCTGAATACTCCATTCATTTTTTGTTCCGCTCCCTTCCGGTGTTTGCCATTCCATGTTGTTACAAACTATGCAGGAAAGGAAAAAAACAGAACCGGACAAGCGAAACAGAGTTACAATACAACCATAAATTTATTTAGAAAGCTCATAAGCACGCTTCGTACAACGACGACACGCATCTTTGACAATATCCTCCATCTTGCCTTCATACAAAGCATCTAACCCAGCAAGCGTAGTACCACCTGGCGAGCTAACCTGCCGAATCAGGGTATCGACATCATAACCAGAATCCGTCAGCATGGCTGCGGAACCAATTAAACTTTGTGCAAACAACTGCTTAGCAGCTTCCTCTCCAATGCCAACTTCTTTTGCATAATCCAGAAAACCCTTTGCAAACAGATAAATAAATGCCGGACTGCTGCCATTAATGGCAATGACTTCCGCCATTTTATCCAACGGCAGAACCGCTGTTACCCCACAAAGCGAGAACAATTGTTTTACAAATGCAAACTCTTCATCCGAAACCAGAGCAATGCGTGACAATGCTGTCGCACCCTTTCCCAGCAGAAGCGGCGTATTAGGCATTACCTGAATCACCTTTGCATCCGGCTTTGTCTGACTGCGGATATAATCCGGTGTCATGCCTGCTGCAATGGAGACAATTACAGTATCCTCTGTCACAGATTCTGCAATCCGGGGAAGCAATGTGTCAAACTGCTGTGGCTTGACCGCAAGAAATACATACTTACACTGCTGTACCACTTCTGCCTCTGAACAACATGCTGTCACGCCGATTTCTGCCAGTGCAGCTGTCTTTTCTGCCATGTGGTCATAAGCATACAGTTTAACCTGCTCTGCCAGCTGACTACCGGCAATGCCCCTCATGATGGCACTGCCCATATTTCCAGCACCCAAAAAACCGATTTTCACGTTTTCCATCATTTTTATTCCTGCCCTTCTTTAAAAATTGTGAATTTAAATTGCAATTCTATTCATAACAAAAGAAGCACACCCGACCACTTGCGGATGTGCCCCCGAACAAATCAATTCTCATTCATTAGAAAAATGCAATGTCCTGTGCGATCTTGTGCAGCCGTTCTTCATACGGTTTCTTCATGGAAAGTGCTTCCTGAATATCAAAGTCCACAATCTTATTGTTCTGCATACCAACAACCCGATTGCTTGCACCGCTTTCCAGCAGTTCTACTGCATAGTAACCCATTTCGCTCGCAACGACACGATCCCGAACGGTCGGACAGCCGCCACGCTGTACATGACCCAATACCGTTGCTCTGGATTCAATACCAGTCTTTTCCTGAACCGCTCTTGCAATTCCCTCTGCATTGCCGATATTTTCTGCTACTACAATGATAAAGTTCTGCTTGCCGTTCTTCTTGCATTCCAGCATCTTTCTTGCCAAATCATCCAGATCATACGGCACTTCCTTGGTGATGATTTCCACAGCACCGCTTGCCAAACCAGTATTCACTGCAATAAAGCCGGCACCTCTGCCCATAACTTCTACCACGCTGCAACGGTCATGAGACTGACAGGTATCCTGCAACTTATCAATCAATTCAATACAAGTATTCATTGCCGTATCATAACCAATGGTATATTCTGTGCAGGCAATGTCATTATCAATGGTACCCGGCAGTCCAACACAGGCAATACCTCTTGCAGACAGATCCGCTGCTCCACGGAACGAACCGTCACCGCCAATGACAACAATCCCTTCCATGCCATACTTCTGGCAGGTTTCCTTTGCTTTCTGCATACCAGCTTCTGTACGGAACTCTGCACTTCTTGCCGTATACAGAATCGTACCGCCCTTGTGAATGATATTGGATACACTCATTTCATCCATCTCAATGACATCATCTTCAATCAGACCGCAATAACCTCTGCGAATGCCGTATACCTTAATGCCCTTCTGCAAAGCAGAGCGTACAACTGCACGAACGGCTGCGTTCATGCCCGGTGCGTCACCGCCGCTTGTCAATACACCAATCGTTTTGATCATAATTTTCTACTCCATTCTGCCAATTGGCAAATATTTTCAACAATCAATAAAAATTTGCATTACGATTGTAACATCATACACACTCTTTATTATACTCACTTTATAGCGTTTGTCAAGGGAATTCCCAGAAATTTAACACTTTTCAACTGTAAATTGTTTTTAAAAAATGGAAAAAAATAAAAGATCGCTTTCTGCTGTAACCTGTAAAACAGATTTCTGTGCACACACAAATTAATTTTACAAAATAGAGAAAATATGATAAAAATAGGATCGAATCGGGATAGGAAAAATAGCGAGATACTTTGAAGGCGTAGAAACAGAGAAAGAATACAAATAGATTTCACGCCGCAGGCGACTGCGGTCAAGCTGGCTCAGGCGGCGAGTCGCCGCAGACAGC
>CAUDDP010000079.1 GCA_958448395.1 uncultured Oscillospiraceae bacterium
GCGCCACCTTGCCAAGGTGGAGGTAGCGAGTTCGAGCCTCGTAATCCGCTCCATTGCATTGTATTATCTCTTCCATTAGAAAGACCGTTAGTTTCCCCCTAACGGTCTTTCTTCTTTATTCTCTTAAAAAAGAAAAAATCCGGTTTTGTGTATCGAATGGCACAGAACCGGATTTGTCTTTTTATGATATAGATAGAATTGGAATTTAGTATCGACAAGCAGTCAGAAATGCTTCGTGAATTCGCATATCGGCATCCAGTTCCGGATGAAAGGCAACTGCTGTTTGCTGTTTCCAGCGTACTGCTACAATTCGATCTTCTACCGTTGCCAGTACTTCCACGCCGTCTTCTACAGATGCAATATACGGGGCACGAATAAAGGTCATCGGAATATCGCCCAGTCCGGCAAAGGGTGCAGTTGTGTGAAAACTACCCAGCTGTCGACCATAGGCGTTTCGCTGTACCGTCACTGGCAATGTACAAAAACAGCGTCTGGTGTCGTTTGCAATATTCTTTGCCAGCAGAATCAGCCCGGCACATGTTGCCAGAACCGGCAGACCCGCTTCGATTTGGGTGTGGAGTGTTTCAAACATGTCCAGTTCTTTCAGCAGCTTCCCTTGTACCGTGCTTTCGCCTCCCGGCAGAATCAAGCCGTCATAGCTTTGCAGGACATCGGACTTCTGTCGCAGTTCGAGCGGTTCTGCCCCCAGCTCCTGTATTCGTTTCGCATGTTCTGCAAATGCTCCTTGTACAGCAAGGATTGCAATTTTCATGGTTTACTTTCCTCTCTCTGCCATCAGCAGGGCAATTTCCTGTTCATTGATACCAACCATTGCTTCGCCCAGATCTTCAGACAGTTCTGCCAGCATGGCAGCATCAGTATAGTTGGTGACTGCCTTTACGATTGCAGCGGCACGTTTCTCCGGATTGCCGGATTTGAAGATACCAGAGCCAACAAAAACACCTTCTGCTCCTAACTGCATCATCAGAGCAGCATCTGCCGGTGTTGCTACACCGCCAGCTGCAAAGTTAACCACTGGCAGCCGTCCGTTTTCTTGTACATAGCAAACCAGATCATACGGCACTTGCAGCTGTTTTGCTGCCTCATAGAGTTCATCTGTCCGCATGGAGGTCAGCCGTGCAATTTCCTTGTTCATCATTCTCATGTGACGAACAGCCTGTACAATGTCTCCCGTACCCGGTTCGCCCTTTGTCCGGATCATGGTTGCTCCTTCTGCAATTCTCCGCAGTGCTTCGCCGAGATCCTTTGCACCACAGACAAATGGTACTTTGAATGCGGTCTTATCAATGTGGTGCACATCGTCAGCCGGAGAGAGTACTTCGCTTTCGTCAATATAGTCGATTTCAATTGCCTGCAAGATCTGTGCTTCTGCGAAGTGACCAATTCGGCACTTTGCCATTACTGGAATGCTGACTGCATTCTGAATGCCCTTAATCATCTTTGGGTCACTCATACGGGAAACGCCGCCGGCAGCACGAATGTCAGCCGGAATGCGTTCCAGAGCCATAACAGCACACGCACCGGCAGCTTCTGCAATTTTTGCCTGTTCCGGTGTGGTAACGTCCATGATGACACCACCCTTGAGCATTTGTGCCAGTTCTCGATTCAGTTTTACTTGTGTTTGATTTTCCATGATGACAATCTCCTTTATCGCAAAAATAATATAGTGGCAATTTGCTACTATTTTGGTTGACGGGAAATAAAAAATTTGCTATACTCTTAGTATACCGCAAACTGACCTGTTGTAAATACTCAATTGAAACCATTTCAGTCAGGTCAGATTCTATAGGAGGTTTCCCTATGCTTACCTATTCCTTTACCAATATCGGGTCAGAGCCCCTCTATCAACACCTCTATCAATGTATCAAAAGTGACGTAATTTCGGGCGTTTTGTCGCCGGGTGCAAAAATGCCGTCCAAGCGAGCGTTTGCACTGCATCTGGGTATTAGCGTTATGACGGTGGAAAGTGCATATGGTCAGCTTGTGGCAGAAGGCTACCTGTATTCTTTGCCCAGAAAAGGTTTTTTTGTGACAGACATTCGCCAACAGAAACCTGTTTGTAAGCCGGATGTGCAACTGTTTGTACCGAAAATAGCACCAGTTTGGTTTGCCGATTTTGTTAGCAATCATACAGAACCGGATAACTTTCCCTTTTCCGTCTGGAACAGCTTGATGCGGAAGTGTATGACACAGCATCAGCAGGACTTGATGCAGAATGCCCCTGCCGGCGGTGTTGCAGAGCTGCGGCAGGCAATTGCAGACCATTTGCAGGCATTTCGAGGCATTCAGGTTGCACCAGAACAAATTATCATTGGTGCCGGAACGGATGTACTCTATGGGTTATTGATTCAGCTGCTGGGTTATGACTGTCATTATGCAGCAGAAGACCCCGGCTATGCGAAAATTGCAAATATCTACCGCAGTCATCACGTTGCTTTTACAACAGTCCCGATTGACCATTGCGGTGTGTCGGTAAATGCCTTGCAGGAATGCGGTGCAGATGTGGTGCACTGTTCCCCTTCACACCATTACCCAACGGGGATTGTCATGCCAGTAAGCCGCCGCTATGCCCTACTGGGCTGGGCAACAGAACGGGAAAACCGTTATATCATTGAGGATGATTTTGACTCTGAATTTCGCATGACTGGAAAACCGCTGCCGACTTTACAGAGCATGGATACAACCGGCAGTGTTATCTATATGAATACATTTACCAAGAGCCTTTCTTCGACCATCCGGATTGGATATATGGTGTTGCCGCCACCCTTGGCAGTGCGGTTTTATGAGAAACTGGGGTTTTATGCCTGCACGGTTTCCGTTTTTGAACAACTGGTACTGGCTCATTTTATTGCAGGGGGATATTTTGAAACCCATATCAACCGGATGCGAAATCGCTATCGGCAGAAGCGGGACAAGTTGATTACCAGTTTGCGGGAAGCCATGTCGCCTGAAATGGCAGAGATTTCTGAAGAAGAAGCAGGACTGCATTTTCTGCTGCGGGTGAAAACCAATGCAACGGATGCAGAATTGGTGCAGCGTGCCGAGCGGCAAAAATTGCGTGTAGCGTGTTTGTCCTCCTATTATGCACAGAAAGCACAGGCAGAGGCACATACACTGGTGCTGAACTATTCCAGTGTGCCGGAAGGGGTGATGGCGGAGGCAGCAGAACGGTTGCGGCAAGTGGTAGAAAACGGACACAGGCAGACAGCGTAGCGATTCTGCCGGCACAGTTTGTGATTGGTAGCGGTAGAATGCATTCTCGTCGAACTTACAGTATAACAGATTTTGGCGGTTTTTTCTATTTTTTTATCGAACTCACGTTAAAACAGGGAAGCACCCGAAAATGCTTCCCTGTTTTTCATGCCATATTTTTGACATCATGCAGATATTAACTTTTTTCTGTTTCCGATACGCAAACTTCTGCCTTAATCCTTGCAATCCAATTTTCTTCAATCAGCAGTATGGTAAATCGCACCTGCCCATATGTAATCACCGGCGTTTCCTCTGCATCTGGAATGCGTCCAAGCTGTTCGACCAGAAAACCACTCATGGTATCGAATGTCTCCCCTTCAGGCAGTGAGATTCCTAATTTCGGCAACACGTCTTCTGGGTCAGCAGAACCTTTGATGATGTAGATATGATCGGAGACCATACGCATTTCCTGTTCTGCCTCTTCTTCATCGTATTCATCCCGAATGCTGCCGACAATCTCCTCTAAGATGTCCTCCACTGTCAAAATACCAGCCGTTCCGCCGTATTCGTCTACAGCAACTGCCATCTGTGCGTTGTGGCGTGTCATTTCTGTCAGAACATCCTTGCATTTCGCTGTTTCCGGCACAAATAGCACCGTTCGCATAAAGTGATGGATATTGAAATGATCTACATGCTTTTCCCCAATCAGAGCCAGCAAATCTTTTACAATCAGTACACCGATGATGTTGTCCATGTTCTCCTCATAAACTGGCATTCTGGAATAGCCTTCATTGATTGCCAGATACACGGCATCCATAACTTTCATATTGATATCCACCCCGATAACGTTTCGGCGATGTGTCATCACATCAGAAACCTCCACATCATTAAATTCCAGGATGTTGTCAATCATTTCTTTCTGCTGGGTAGCAAGTACGCCGTTTCGCGTGCCGGCATCCACGATGGACAGAATCTCCTCTTCGGTGATGGCTTCAGACACGGCACCTCTTCCGTAGAGAAGACGAGTCAGTCCCGCAATAATAGCCTGTATCGGCTGTAGCCAGCAGAGCAGAAACGAGAATAGCTTTTGTTTTTTCAGCAGTCGCTTTTCTGGAATGCTACAAACATACATTGGCAATGCTGCACTGATAATAAAAATAAGTAGGGAGAAAAGCATGGTAATTGCTAGTAAAATAGCGATATACCATTCTGTGGTCATCCAGCCCGGGTTGTAAATGCGTCTGAACGGTGCAATGGCACCGGCAACCAAGCAGGGGAACAGCGTATGAAAAAGAATCTGCTGTGTGGTTCCCATTCGTTTCAGCAGTTTCGGTTTTTGCATCAGGATTTGCAGCTTGATTGAAAGGGCAGGCTGGGGAGAAAGCAGCTTCCATTTTGTCCGGAGTTCTTTCAAGGCTACAATGCCGGAGGCAATCCAAATGTGCAGCAGAAAAAATAAAATGGCTGCTGCGGAAAATCCGAATATCCATAATCGGACGGTGTTCATAAACAATCCTCATCTCTTTCTTGTAGTATCTGTAATTTTGCGGTTGGATTCGTTACGCTGTGGGATGGATGTTAATTTTATACGCAAAAACGCTGCCGACAGGCGGCAGCGTTCCGTTTCGGCGGGGTTTAGCGTTCTTCGCAAATCAACTTGATCGCTGTCCGCTCTTCTCCATCAATTAAAATGTTGGCGAATGCTGGGATGCAAATCAAATCCACACCAATTGGTGCTAAATAGCCTCTTGCAATGGCAATGGCTTTGACTGCCTGATTCGCTGCACCGGCACCAACTGCCTGCACCTCCACCATTTTCTTTTCACGGATGACACCGGCAATCGCACCGGCAACAGAGTTCGGGGATGAGTGGGATGATACTTTTAAAATCTCCATAGAAAAACGTCCTCCAGTCATAACACAATTTTCAATCCTTCATTGTTTTGTTGTTGTTTAGCGTAACGCATATTCATTATACAATAGCCGGAAGAAAAAAGCAAGCCCTTTCCTTAAAATTTGTGCATTACCTAAAAATTACACGCTCTATTTTCGTACATTTGCCACAGGATGTATCCAATTCGAGGTGAACGCCGTTTCCAAAACAGGGAGCGGGGGCTTCTGTGAACCGTTGTGCAAACCGAAAACGGAAGCGGTCAAGTGCAGGTTTGACGGTAACACCGAGAATAGAATATTCGCCGCCGGTCATGCCGACATCGGTCAGGTAACCAGTGTGATGTTGCAGGATGGTTTCATCCGCCGTTTGTACATGGGTGTGGGTGCCAATCACAGCAGAGACCTTTCCGCTCAGAAAATATCCCATGGCTTTCTTTTCAGCGGTTGCTTCCGCGTGAAAGTCTACAATAATATTTTTTGTTTCCAGAGTAGGAAGGAACTGTTCGATGACAGTAAACGGGTTGTCGAGGGGATCCATGTAAGCAGTTCCCATCAGGTTGATGACAGCGACTTGAAACGGACCGTTGTCCCAGATGGTGCAGCCATGTCCGGGGCAGCTGTCCGGAAAGTTCAGCGGTCGCAGAACCGTTTTCTTTTCATAAATGGAAAGAGCCTCCCGTCGTTGAAAGCAGTGATTGCCGGTGGTGATGATGTCTGCACCAGCGGAAAAAAGCTGTTCCATTGCGTGTTTTGTAATGCCATTGCCCTGTGCGGAATTTTCACCGTTGACAATGGTCAGGTCAATTTGATATGTTTGCTTTAATCGCGGCAGTTTTTCCTGTAGGAAGCAGCAGCCGGCATTGCCAACAACATCGCCGATGAGTAGTATATGCATCCTTGGTTCTCCTATTCTGTTTCCATGGCTATTTTTTATGAAACAATCTGTATGATAGGAGATTAGTATAACACAATACACCGCATTTTGTCAAGTATAATTTTGTTACATTTTGTCAGTTTTTGTGATGTTCCATTGTCGTTCTTTTTTCATGTTCCTTTTTCAAAAACCTTGCACATAAAATGTCATGGCAGGTATTTTCCAATGTATCGTCCAGCGGTGGCAGGATAACTGGTTTGTCTGCATGACGCTGTAAGCAGGAACAGAGAATATGGTCTGCCAGCTTGGGATTTTTGGAAAGAAGCGGACCGTGCAGGTAGGTGGCAATCACATTCTTTTCACAGTAGCCCTCTTCGATTCCCTGAAACTGGTTTCCGTTTCCGAAGAGCACTTTTCCAAATGGTTTGGAGACACCGTTGGTTTGACCGCCATGATTTTCAAATCCGATCACCTCCAGCGGTTCACCGGTGATTGTAGTTTGTATGACAATATTACCGATACAGCGTTTCTTTCGGCTGTTTGGTGCAATGGTATAGTAATCGAATAGTCCCAATCCGGGCACTTCGTTGCCGTCAGCGTCTCGGTAGAAGTTGCCCATCAGCTGGTAGCCGCCGCAGATCATCAGGAAGAATACCCCTTCTGCATATGCTTTTTGCAGTCCATTTTTGCAGCGAAGCAAGTCTTCGGAAAGCATTCGCTGTTCCAGATCGGCACCGCCGCCGAGATAAATTAAATCATAGGCAGAAAAGTCTGGTATGGGGTTCGCACGGTGATAATAATGACATTCGCAAGGAATTTGACGCATGCGGCAACGATATTGCAGCACTTCCATGTTGCCGCTGTCGCCGTATAAATCCAGAATATCTGCATACATGTGCAGGATTTTAAGGGGTTTCATGGACAACACCTCCGTGATGTGTGATCCAACGCTGTAAGGCAGTACGAGTAGGCTGTACTGCTGTGTAGTTAGCGATGATAAATTTCTTTCCCTGTGTGGTGTTTAATTCTTGTATGGCATCCTTTAGCTCTGGTCGAACCACGATTTTATTCTGATCATAACCGGAACATTTGATTCGTACCGCAATATCATAGGCACGGGTGCCGGCGGTTATGACACGGGTGACACGGCGAAAGGTGCTGAAATTGATGTCCCAGATCCAAGAGACATCCAGACCGTCTGCGATATTGTCATTCAGTACAAAGAGCAGTTCCTTCTCCTCATTCATCTCATTCATAACACGCAATGTCATATTTGCACCGACTGGATTTTTCGCAAGGTTTAGGATCACTTCGTTTTTTCCCATCTGAAAGGATTCCATTCGACCGTTGTTTACGGTGTAATGGGAGATGACCTGTGTAAGCAGATTTTGGTCGATGTGATAGCATTTTGCAGCAGCAACTACCGCCGTCATATTATATACATGATAGATGCTGCTCAGTGCAGTGGTATAGGTGTGTCCGTCAATGCAGAAGGAGGGGGTATTCAGATCAATCTCTGTGGCTACAACAGCGGGGACATGTGTGCCGTAGCCACAGTTTGGACAGTGAAACTTTCCGATATGAGAATACTGGTAGTAGTCATAGGAGAGTGCTGTGCCGCAGAATGGACAGAACTTTCCCTCGCCGGCTTCAAACAGAGTGTGTGTGGCAAAGGCGTATGGTTCGACGTGAAAATACTTCACGTTCGGGTTATGGGGATTGGCTTTGCCAAGCCGGGCAGTGTTGGGGTCATCTCCGTTGAGAATGAGATTGCCGTTGAATGTTTTGCAGAAGTCGCTGACCTTACGGATGAGTGTTTCCACCTCGCCGTTTCGATCCAGCTGATCCCGAAAAAAATTCAGTACCACCAAGGTTTCCAGTTTCAGCTGTCCATAGACAACTGGAACATGGGATTCATCGGTTTCCAGAACGAGGTAATCTGCCTGGACCTCTCCCCGCCAGTTGCAGTGCTGGAGCAGGAGGGAGCAGATGCCAGTGTCAAGGTTATTTCCCGCATGGTTGGTGATAATATTTGCCCCTGTCTTTTGAAACAGCTGGCAGAGATAGTTTGTAACAGATGTTTTTCCATTTGTGCCGGTGACGGCAATAATCGGGCAGTTTACAGTAAATAAGCTGACGCATTGATGTTGTGTGAGATGCCAGAGTATGCACCCCGGCAGATTTCCGGCATTCTTTTTGCATAACTGTAGGATTTTGACCATTAGTTTGCCAAGAAGAATGAGCAAAGGCTTCATGATTCCAGTTTCCTCCGATTTTCTATTTTTCCTATTATGATCATACCGTGTAAATGTAAAAATGTCAATAGTAAATTGAAACAAGAAAGAAAAATTAATTTTCATTGGGATCCGTGTTTCTAATGCATGACTTGTTCTCCTGCATGTTAATAATTATATGTTGATAGAAGAATGGTTTTTTGTTTGCTGGTTTTCATGTGTGGTGGGTATGGAAATCCATTTTGTATTTTCTCTCACGGATACCAGTCTCATCTCCGCCGGCAGAATCGCTTCGCTGTCTGCCTGTGCCGCTGTCCGCCGTTGTACATTATGCAAACTTGTAGTCTTGCTACTCTAAATTTCTGTATTCTGTACCGTTTTGTTTTTTCAGAGGGCGGACAGCGGCA
>CAUDDP010000080.1 GCA_958448395.1 uncultured Oscillospiraceae bacterium
CTCACCCCTTTTCTCCGCGTGCCAAAAAGGATGGCACAGGGAATTTCGCTGCCTGTGGGCAGCGACCAGTGCTTCTCGCCCTGAACCTCGGCAGCATTTTCGAGAAATTGCTGAAGTGGATGACATTGCACCCTTGAGGCATTCAATCCCCCATCTTTTCCATTCCATAGCGGTGGGGGAACTGTCAGCGGCGACTCGCCTCTTTTATCGCAGTTGAATCGGCATCAGCAGAAAAATAAAATGTTCTCCCTGCATCGGCACCATCTTTGCCACGTGATTGCCGCCTGTCAGCTGTAATTTTACCTGATCACTGTCTGCTGCTTTGGCAGCTTCCAGCAAGTACCGATTGTTAAAGCCAATCGTCACATCCGGGCCCTTGACCTGTGCCGAAATCGTATCATTGATTTTTCCAATTCCGGTTTCGCACCGAACATTCAGCTGATTGTTAGAGAATGTGCAGCGAATCGGTGCATTGAACTTGCTGTTAATCAACAAAGAACAGCGTTCCAGACAGGAAATCAAATCTGTCGTTTTCAGCGTGACCTCTGTTTCATAGCTGTTCGGAATGCTGCTTTGATAATTGTGGAATTCCCCTTCCAACAGACGGGAGAAGACCAGATAGCCGTTAAACGCAAATGCAATATGATTTCTGGTGGCTGCCATCTCACATGGTTCTTCCGCATCCTCTTTCAACATGGAGGCAACCTCCAGCAAGGTTCGCTTCGGTACTACAAAATGATAGGGCTCTAAGGCTGCGATTTTTTCTACACGAATTGCCAGCCGATAGCCGTCAATGGCAACGACACGCAGCTCTTCCCCAACTGTTTCAAAGAGCTCGCCAGTAAAGACCGGTTTGTTTTCATTGAGAGAAGCTGCATAATAGGTTTGATTGATCATAGAACGCAGCGTTCCCTGTTCTAATGTCAGCCCATTCTCCATCTCCAGTTCCGGCAATGCCGGATAATCTTCTGCTGACATTGCAGAAATATGGAACTCTGTTGCATCACAGTGCATGGTCACTGCCAGCTGTGCATCCACTTCTATGATGACGACAGCACCGGAAAACCGTCGTAGAGATTCGCTAAGCAGACGGGCATGAATGACAAATTCGCCAGTATCGGCGGTATCCACCTCTAAATGGGTTTGAATGCCGAATTCTAAATCATAACCGGTCAATTGCAGTTGTCCTGGACGCAGCTGCATGCGGATGCCTTCCAAGGCAGGAATGGTGGATTTTTGTGCGACACCCTTTGAGACATAGGTGACTGCCTGATAAAGTTTCTGTCGTTCACAGATGAATTTCATAGAATAAAAATCCTTTCTCAACCGCTGTCTGTGGAAACAGCGGTTGTATCGAATACTACGTAAAATGGTGGTTTCCACAGGAAGTTGTGCTTTGACAGAATGATTTCCACACTTTTTTATTTGGAATGGCACCGGAGGTGCCAAAGAACCAGAAGAGAAAGAAATAAAAAAATAGTAGTAGTAGTAGAGACTGTGGAAACCGTGGAAATCTGCACTCTTGTCCGAAATTGCTTGTCTTTTTCTCCACATTGCTCATTTTGAGAAAATGTGAAAAAGTGGAATCTACGGATTTCATTTTGAAAAGTGGAAAGTGTGTGGAGGGAAAAGAAAAAGTTTGTGGAAGGATTTGTGGAAAATCAGCCCTTGTTGCCAAGGCGAAAAAAAAAGATGTGGAAACTGTGGAATGGTCGTGCTGCCGCATTGTGTAAAACTGCTGGAGGATGGTTCCAGTAAAAGCGGAAAGAAAACGCTGTTTGGCTTTCCACAGCACTTTCAACACGTTGTGGAAAACGTTGTGGAAACGTCGTTCAACATTGTCAATAAGTGCACAAATTGCCGATGATATGGTTACCGTGATTTGTTTTTGATGTTTTTAATAATGTCCTCTACCAGCTGTTTCAGATTGACATCCCGTTTCATGCCTGCTTCAATATTGTTAATCGCATAAACAATGGTAGAATGGTCTCTGCCGCCGAACTCTGTGCCGATGGACTGCAATGGCATCTGTGTAATTTCCCGTACTACATAGGTCGCCACCTTACGGGCAGTGGAAATTTGGCTGGAACGTTTGCTGCTGCGGATTTCCTCTGGTGTGACCCCATAGACATCTGCCACTTCGGCAATAATCTTTTCCACGGTAATGGGAACCGGCTGATCGTTGTTCAGAATATCCTTGATGACACTTTGTGCCATCGAAATAGAGGGGGCAGAACCAGCAAAATGCTTCAGTGCCTTGAGTTTCTTGACTGCTCCTTCCAGCTGTCGGATATTCGTCTTCAGACGGTTGGCGATAAATTCTGCCACATCGTCTGGAATGTGCAGATCCAGCAGCTCTGCCTTGCGGCGGATGATTGCAATTCTTGTTTCAAAATCCGGAATGGTAATATCCGTAATCAAGCCCCATTCAAATCTTGTCCGAATCCGTTCTTCCAGTGTCTTTAGTTCCTTTGGCGGTTTGTCGGAGGTAATCACAATTTGTTTGCCTTCTGCATGAAGCTTATTGAATGTATGGAAAAACTCTTCCTGCATGCGATCCTTGTTGCTGAAAAACTGAATGTCATCAATCAGCAGGACATCGGCAGAACGGTATTTTTCGTGAAAGCTTTCCATATTATTTCGATTGATGCCGTTGATCAGGTCATTGCCGAATTCCTCACTGGTGACATAAATAATGTTGTAGTCTGGATGATGGAGCTCTACTTCGTGGGCAATTGCATGCATCAGATGGGTTTTTCCCAGTCCGGAGGGACCATAAATAAATAGTGGGTTATAATTTTTGCCCGGCTCTTTGGAGACGGCAGTACAGGCTGCATAGGCAAATTCATTGGAACGACCAACGATGAAGGTCTCAAAGGTGTATTCATAGTTGGCACCTTCAAAACTTTTTTCCAGCTGTTCATTTCGTCGATCCAGTTCGGCATCATCTGGAATCATTTTTTGTTTCTCTGCTGCTGGTGGATTGGTTTCTTCTTCAATATGAATGCATAGGTTGACATCAAATCCAAGAATGTTGTGAAAGGCTTCTTTGAGCAGGCTTTCATAATTGCTGAGAATGACAGAACGCTGGAAGTCAGACTGTACGGTAAAAACGGCATCCGTACCACTCAGATGTGTGGGCTTCAGGGCATCAATCCAAAGTTTGACTGCTACTTCTGGAATTTGTCCTTCTTCCAGACAATATCGTTTTACATGTTCAAATACCTCATCAAATGAATTCATAGCATTGTAGTCTCCTTTACGGTTCAATATCATTTCTATTATATTTTTGCTTACCTGTACTTCCCCTAAAAGCATCAAAATTCGACAGCATTTCTGTGGAAAAGATCCGCAGAAAAAGAGAAATCGCCAAGGGGAACTGTTCCGTACCGATAGCGATACAATTTTATTTTAACACGAATTGTTGAAAAAATCAAGACCATTGTGGAAAAATTCCAAAAAAAGCAGGATTTTTCCACAGGGAGCAGTGGAAAGTCTGCTGATATTGTGCGAGATGCACAAAAAACATGTGGAAAGCACTTTCATTCCTGCTGGATTTGAAAAAATCTGTGTTTTTTGGAAAAAAAACTTGACACCTTTGCAGGAATCCGTTATAATAGAACAGGTCAGACATGTCTGTTTCTTTTGAAATGGTATGCCTGTCATGTTTTTTTGGAATTCCACGCCGCTGCTGCCAGTCGGACTTGCGGCGGGTATCATTTTAGATTGCAGAAATTGCAGATTGGAAAGGAGGCAGTGATTGTGAAAAGAACATATCAGCCAAAGAAGCTGCACCGGAAGAAGGAACACGGTTTCAGAAAGAGAATGGCAACTTCCAACGGAAGAAAGGTTTTAGCTCGTAGAAGAGCCAAGGGCAGAGCAAGACTTAGCCACTAACGAGACGGACCACAAAAGCTTTTTTGTGGTCTTTTTTGTTTTTCCGTGTTTCAGAAAGGAGCGGTAACCGGTGAAGCATACCATTATTCTGAATCAGAATCGGGATTTTCAGACCTTGTATCGCCGAGGCATTTCTTTTGTTACACCATTTGTTGTGATTTATATGCGGCCGAACCGGTTTGGCAAGCATCGACTGGGCATTACAGCCGGTAAGCGTGTCGGCAATGCGGTGCATCGCAATCGTGCCAAGCGGCTCATCCGGCAGGCATATCGGGAACTGGAAGCGGAACTGCCGTCATATCTGGATTTGGTCATTGTTGCCCGTGCCCGCATTTGGAATGTGAACTCTACCAGATTGGTGAACTATCTGCGAAGCAATACCATCCCACAGATTCAACAGCACTGGGAACGGTCGATTCAAATGCATCCGGGCGGCAAGAGCAAAAAAGGAGAAGATCCGTCATGAAGACGCTGCTTTTGCTGTTGATTCGGATTTATAGGAAATTCATTTCCCCTTTGAAAAAGCCATGCTGCCGTTATTATCCCACCTGCAGCTGTTATGCATTGCAAGCCATTGAACGATTTGGGGCATGGTATGGCACAGGTTTGGCGGTTCGGCGGATTTTACGGTGTAATCCGTGGAGTCCCGGCGGTTTTGATGCGGTGCCGCTGACACTGCCGCACGGTCGGCGTGACAGAACGAAAATAACATATAAACAGAAAGGGTGACGCATTACGTTTTTATACGACTTATTCGGCACACCGTTCGGATGGATTATGCGGCTGATTTATCAGCTGGTCAACAACTACGGTGTTGCCATCGTATTGTTCACAATCATTACCAAGCTTCTGCTGTTTCCCATTTCCTATAAACAGCAGAAGAATACGCTTCGGATGCAGCTCTTACAGCCAAAGCTGAAAAAGTTGCAGGCAAAGTATAAGGATAAGCCGCAGGAATTGCAGCAGGCACAGATGCAGCTGTATCAGGAGGAACATGTCAATCCGATGTCATCCTGTCTGCCAATGTTTTTGCAGTTCTTTCTGCTTTTTGGTGTCTTAGACGTTGTGTACAAGCCATTGACGCATATTCTGCACTATGGCAATAGCCTTGTGGAAAAGGTTGTTGGCATTGCGAATGGTTTGCTGGGAGAAAGTGTCGCAAAGCAGTATACCGGTTTGCGGGAAGAGCTGGGCGTTTTGAAGGCGTTTCAGGACAACCCTTCTGCTTTTTCCAGTGTAGATGGATTTGACGTTTCAAAGGTATCGGAATTTTTGGATCACTTTACGGTTTTTGGGGTCAATCTGGGGGCAACTCCAACCTGGAAGCCGGAGGTATGGGATGCCTCTGCGATGATTCTGTTCTGTATTCCGCTGCTCTCTGGTATCTTGCAGCTGATTATGACGATCTATATGCAGATGGTACAGAAAAAACGTGGCACTGCACAGCAGCAGAACATGGGCTGTATGAATGTTATGTTATATGTAATGCCGCTGTTCTCTGTTTGGTTTGCCTTTCAGGTATCTGCCGGTGTTGGTTTCTACTGGGCTTGTTCCTCTTTCTTCTCCCTGCTGCAAACGATCGGTCTGAATTTGTATTTCACGCCGGAACGGGGTGCAAGGATCATTGAAAAGGAAAACAAAAAGTTGGAAGCGAAATATGCTGCTGGAAAGCAGTCCTTTACCGAACGGGTGATGAACCAGAATGCTGGTGCAGCCAGAGTACAGGAAACAGAAAAGATAAAGAACATGTCCAATCGGGAATTGTCCGCCTATAATAAGCAGAAAATACAGGATGCCAGAAAGCGGATGGCAGAGAAATACGGCGAATCCTATGAAGAAAATCCGCCGGAGGATTGATTTGATTTTACGGAAACGGTTGCAGGCTTTTGCAGTCTGCCCGTGAGAGAAAGGGATGCGTGAACGCATGAAACAGATTTTTACTGCGAAAAAGCTGGAAGAGGCAAAGCGGCAAGCAGAGCAGGCTTTCGGTGTTTCCGAGTCGCAGATTGTTTTCCGGATTCTCGAACAGAAAAAGGGTCTAATGGGAATTGGTGCAAGTGTGAAGATTGAAGCCATTTATGAACCGGTGGAGGAAGCACCTGTACCGGCTGCGGAACCAATATCTACAGCAGAACCGGTTGCAGAGGAAGTACAGAAGGCAGCCGAACCAGTAGAAGAAGAGACGGTAACGGTGGAAAAAGAGCTGGAAACAGCAGCATCAGTGATGGAAGAAACGGTTTCGGTAACAGAAACCGTTTCAGAAGCAGCAACCGCTGTGGAAGCTGCACCAGAACCGTCATGGGATCACCTGACAGAAGAACAACTGGCAGCGGTAGAACGAGTAAAAAATTATGTTACAGCTGTTTATGAAAAGTTAGGCGTTGCAGTAACGGTAACACCGGTTCCGCAGGAAAATGGTGTCCTGCTGGAATTGGAAAGTCCGAGTCGGGGCGGTACCATTATCGGCAGACGGGGCGAAACACTGGATGCGATGCAGTATCTGTCTTCTATTATTGCCAATAAAGGCGAAGAGGAATATTGCCGGATGATTCTGGACAGCAACGGTTATCGGGAAAAGCGGCGGCAGACACTGGAGCATCTTGCAGAACGTTTGGCAAAGAACGTCATTCGTAACAGACGTGCCACTACATTAGAGCCGATGAATCCCTATGAACGGCGGATTATTCATGCTAAGGTTGCAGAAATTACAGGTGTTAGTTCCAAGAGTGTGGGAGAAGATCCCTATCGAAAGGTCATTATTCTGCCATTGGATGAGAACGGAGAGCCGCTGCAAACACGTCGTCCGAGAAATAAAAATCGCAATGATAGCCACAATGATCGCAAGGGTGGATACCGGAACAGCAGTGGTTGGAAAAAGAATGGCGGACAGCGTCGCAATGCAGAAGAGATTCCACGCAAGCAGACCAATTTCGATGATATTATGAGTACAAGTTTTGAAAAGGATTACCGGAAGCCAAAGCCTGAGGATGATTTACAGATTGGGCTTTACGGAAAAATTGAATAAGCGGAATCAAATGATGAGGAAGAGCAGGACGGTTTTCGTTCTGCTCTTTTCCTGTTATGTAGGATTTTAAATGAAGCAAGTTTTCTGATGCGGCATTTGGGTAGAATAGAGGTTCATTTTATGAAGTATATGTTTCTTTTATTGCTCCTTATCGTGATAGGCGTTTCTGGCATTTTGCTGGAACAAAAACGGCTTGTCATTCGTCGGCAGACGATTCTGCTCCCTTCCCTGCCGGATGCCTTTGATGGCTTTCAGGTGGTACAGCTTTCGGATTTGCACAAGCGTGTCTATTCGCAGGGAGAACAGCGGCTTTTACAGGCAGTACAGCGATGCAACCCGGATATGATTGTGATTACGGGGGATTTGGTTTCCCGTTATGTGACAGATTTCACAGAGCGAAAGGTACTTTTAACTGCCCTACAGCAGATTGCACCCGTTTATCTGTCTCTTGGCAATCATGAATGGGATATGCAGCCGCAGCAGATGGCGGATTATCGAGCAATGATTGCAGAAGCTGGCTGTCAGCTTTTGGAGAATGAAACTGTCTGCTTGCAGCGGGATGGGGCAGTTTGTTATCTGGCAGGGGCATCGCTGCGGATTGGAATTTACCATAACGAAGCATTTCAGTATCAAGATTTAGAGACCTATACAGCAGCAGATTTGACGGCAGACCTTGGTGTGAGAAAGGGCTGTACAATATTATTGGCACATAGTCCGTTTCCAGCAGAGAGTTATTTTGCTTGGGGGGCAGACTTGACATTGAGTGGGCATGTGCATGGCGGCATTGTACGGCTGCCAATCGTGGGTGGCTTGCTGTCACCGGAACGGCGATTTTTTCCAAAGTACAGTAAGGGACTTTATGAGAAAGATGGGCGGTATTTGTATGTGAACTGTGGCATTGGGAAGCTGCGGCTTGGCAACCCGTCAGAGGTGGCGGTGATGACATTGCGGAGTGAGAATAGTGAACAGGCGTAGACAACTGCGGTCAAGCTGGCTCAGGCGGCGAGTCGCCGCAGACAATTGCGGTCAAGCTGGCTCCAGCTTGGCGGAGGGGGATGCAAGGGGGACAAGCTGTCCCCCTTGCGGAGTGAACGAGTTGGACAAGATAACGAAATGAGGAACAAGCCACTGCTGTCCGCCCTCTAAAATAACAAAACGATACAGGATGTAGAAATTTAGAGAGACAAGGTTGCAAGTATGTACAAGGTACAACGGCGGACAGAGGACACAGGCAGAGAGCGAAGCGAATCTGCCGGCAGAGATGAGACCGTTATCGGTGAGGGGAAATACAAGATGGATTTTCTTGGGAGCAAACTGTCCCTTTGCTTACAATGTCATCCACTTAAGGATTTGAACAGGCTCTGAGGAAAATTTCGTTGAAAATGTCCCACTGGGACGTTTTCAAAATGCTGCTTTGTCGAATCATTTACAGGGGAAAGCGGTCTTGTCCGCTTTCCCCTCGAAAAGCTGTCGCTTTTCTCACC
>CAUDDP010000081.1 GCA_958448395.1 uncultured Oscillospiraceae bacterium
CCCCCTCCGCCAAGCTGAGCCAGCTTGACCGCAGTTGCCATTCGGCAGATAAAACACTCTCATCGAACTCACATTGTTTATTTAGACAGATCTACATTTCTAACAGCATCTCGCACTTTCAGTACAAAGGCAGGCGAAACAGAAAGCTCATCAATTCCCATTCTGAGAAATGTTTCTGTTAAAGTGGTATCTGCTGCAAGTTCTCCGCAAATACCAATCCATGCATTATTTTGATGAGCATTTTTTGCACACAATTTAATTAATCTCAGAATCGCCTCATGATGGGTGTCACAGAAGGCTTCAATATCTGGATTTTGCCGATCACAGGCAAGCGTATACTGCGTCAAATCATTTGTACCCACACTAAAGAAATCTACCATTGGTGCCAGTCGATCACTGATGATGGCAGCAGCCGGCGTTTCAATCATCACCCCAAGCTCCACATGTTCCGCATATGGTGTGCCACTTTCCCGCAATTCTTCCTTAACTTCCTCACAAATTGCAAGGATGGCTTTTAGTTCTGATATGCTGGTAATCATCGGAAACATAATTCCAAGATTACCATAAACGGAAGCTCGAAATAAGGCACGCAGCTGCGTTTTAAAAATTTCCGGACGGGTCAAACAAATCCGAATCGCTCGATAACCCAAAGCAGGATTGGCTTCTTTTTTCAAATGAAAATAATCTACTTGCTTATCTGCACCAATGTCCATTGTACGGATAATAACCTTCTTGCCTGCCATGCTTTCCAGTACCTTCTTATAAACAGCAAACTGCTGCTCTTCCGTTGGATAATCTGTATTTTCCAGGTATAAAAACTCACTTCGAAACAGTCCAATTCCACCGGCATCATGCAAAAGCACTGCACCAATATGTTCTACACTACCGATATTGGCATAGATATTGATTTTTGTACCATCCTTTGTGATATTTTCTTTGCCTTTTAATTCCTGCAGCAATCTTTTTTTCTCTTCCTCTGCCTTTTGCTTTGCAAGCAATCGATGCTTTGTCTCCACATCTGGATTGACAAAAATCTCCCCTGTAAAGCCATCCACAATGGCTTCGTCTCCCTCTTTGACTTCTGTAAGAAATATTTCCCCTACTCCAATTACTGCTGGAATATTCATGTTTCTTGCTAAAATAGCCGTATGCGAGTTAGAAGAACCATGTGCTGTGACAAATGCAAATACTTTATCTTTTTCCAGCGAAACCGTCTCACTTGGTGCAAGATCATTTGCACAGACAATCATAGGATCTTTTGAACGATTCTGCATTGTGATGGTGCCTGTCAGATTGGCAATCATTCGATTGGAAATGTCCTTAACATCTGCGGCTCTTGCCTGCATATAGGCATCTTCCATCGAGGAAAACATTTCTGCAAAATGATCTGCTGTAATTGCAACGGCATACTCCGCATTGACCTTTTGCGTATCAATGATATTCTGAATGCTTTCATTGTAATCCTCATCTTCCAGCATCATCATATGAATTTCAAAAATCTGTGCATTTGTCTCGCCGACCTCTTTCAGTGCCTTTTCATAGATTGCCTGAAGCTGTTCTGTAGCTGCTACTTTTGCAGTTTCCACTCTTTCTTTTTCTGCCTCTGTATCTGTAATTCGTACTTGTCTGATCACAGTCTCCTGTTTCTGAAACAGGGAAATCTTTCCGATTGCAATGGCACCATACACGCCTTTTCCCATATAAACCTTCATTCTATTGTCTTCTTCCTCCATTCTGCACCGTACAAAATTTTTGTTTGTAGCTTTTTATTGCTTTTTTAATCACCCTAACTGCTTCAAGCGGGTCACCGATTTCCTTTACCTCTGTTCTCTTACCTTCCAGCTGCTTGTACACGGAAAAGAAATGCTTCAATTCATCAAAAATATGCTTGGGAAGCTCCTTTACATCTGTATAACTCATATAAGTGGGCTCTCCGTAGGGAATCGCAATAATCTTTTCATCCCCCATACCACTGTCCTCCATCGTCATGACACCAATTGGATAACTTCTCACAAGCGTCATCGGTTGAATTGGAGCCGAACAGAGCAATAGAACATCTAATGGATCCCGGTCATCTGCATAAGTACGGGGGATAAACCCGTAATTCATTGGATAGTGCGTGGCTGTAAAAAGGACTCTATCCAGTGATAACATTCCCGTTTTCTTATCCAGTTCATACTTCATATTGCTGCCTTTTGAAATCTCAATTACTGCAATAAAATCTGTTGGATAAATTCTTTCTGCTGCAATATCATGCCAGATATTCATCATTTTTTACCTCCTAAAACGCCGGCAGTATCTACATGCAGTTTGTATACAAATAGATTCTGCCGGAGCATTGGTTTTTATTCTGCTTTTACAAATTTTCTGCAAAGAATGCCTGTATTGCCTCGTATGCTGCTGCCTCGTCTGCACCTTCTATGGTAACCGTCACGGTATCTCCACATTTTACCCCCAAACCCATCACTGCCATGAGCTTGGTTAAATTGACAGACTTACCGTCTCTTTCCAGCAGGATGGTACTTTCAAATTCCTTTGCCTTCTTGGCAAGCAGCCCCGCTGGTCTTGCATGAATTCCCACCTCGTCCCGGATGGTGTACGCAAATGTTTTCATATTGATTTCCTCCTGTTTTTATTTGTTGATTTTGATTGCTGCTTCACCAGCAGATACCATGCCTTCGGCAACTGGTTGAACAACAGTATAATCATCTGTGTTGCAAATCAAAAGTGGCGTTATCAGTTTGTATCCTGCTGCCTGAATTGCCTTCCTATCAAAACTTACCAGCAAATCGCCCTTTTTCACTGTTTGTCCGTCGGTGACATGTGCTTTAAAATACTTACCTTCCAGTTTTACTGTATCAATTCCAATGTGCATCAAGAGCTCTACGCCATCTTTCGACACCATGTTGACTGCATGTTTGGTATCAAAAACCGTATCAATTTTTCCGTCACATGGTGCAAGCAACTTTCCTTCTGCTGGTTCAATGGCAATGCCATCCCCCAGAATTTTCTGTGAGAATACATCATCTTTCACTTCTTCCAATGGTATCACCGTGCCGCTCATATGCGTATAGATCATGATAGCGGAATGCTCAGCAGAGAATGATTCTGCTTTCTTGGATGTTACTTCTTCCTGTTCCAACACAGCAGTTGCTGCTGAAACAGAGCCGATTATGCTGTCAAGCTCATCTGACTGTGGCGATTCAATAAAATCTTCCAGATGCGATTTCACAACAGATACCCGTGGTCCGTAAATCACCTGCACTCCATTGCCCTTATGAATGATACCAGATGCACCGCTTGCCTTCAACATCGCATCATCAATCATAGAGGCATCTTTCACTGTTACTCTTAAGCGAGTGGCACAGCAATCCAAATCTGAGAGATTTTCCTTTCCACCTAACCCCTTTAAAATCAGTGCACTCACCCGATCCACAGACTGCCCGCCAGCTGTTTTTACTGCCTTTGCCTCATCCACATCACTTCTTCTATAGAGCTTTGGTTGTACATCATCTGCTTCTCTTCCGGGTGTTTTCAAATTGAGCTTTGTAATCATAAAGTAAAATACAAAATAATAGACCACTGCATAAATCAAACCAACAACAACAATCCATATCCAATGCGTTTTTGCATTTCCCTGTAAGATACCAAACAAGGTCAAATCAATTGCACCACCGGAGAATGTCATGCCCACACCAACATTTAATATGTGCATTAACATATAAGAAAGACCAGCCAGCACACAGTGTACTGCATACATCAATGGTGCAACAAACAGGAAGGTAAATTCCAAAGGCTCTGTAATACCGGTAATCATGGAGGTCAATGCTGCGGAAAACAACAGGCTACCAACCACCTTTTTCTTTTCTGGTCGAGCAGCCCGATATATGGCAAATGCAGCAGCCGGCAAACCAAAAATCATAAACGGGAACTTACCAGACATAAATCTGGTTGCAGAAACAGAAAATTCTGTTGTAGACTTGGAAGCTAATTCTGCAAAGAAGATATTCTGTGCACCTGTTACAAGATTGCCATCAATCATCATAGAGCCACCCAGCTCTGTTTGCCAGAATGGCATATAAAATACATGATGCAAACCGAATGGAATCAACGCACGTTCCAAAATACCATAAATCCAAGTACCTGCATAACCAGAATGCAATACCAATACTCCAAGTTTGGAAATACCAAGCTGTACAATCGGCCACAGATAAAACATTACAATGCCGACAAGCAGGTAGGTAACAGTTGCAACAATTGGAACAAAGCGTGTGCCGCCAAAGAAAGAAAGCACCTGTGGAAGTTCAATTTTATAGAATTTATTGTGCAGAGCAGCAACTCCAAGTCCTACAATAATACCACCAAATACACCCATTTGTAAGGTTGTAATCCCCAACACAGAAGTGGTCGCATTTTCTGCCATGGCTTCCACGCCACCTTTTGCAGAAATCAATGCACTAATTGCAGTATTCATAACCAAAAATGCAATCGCACCGGAAAGAGCCGCTACTTCTTTTTCCTTTTTTGCCATGCCAATGGCAACCCCCATGGCAAAAAGCAAAGCAAGATTATCAAAAATAGCACTGCCTGTTTTGCTCATAATATCAAGAATGGTATAGAATAAACCACCTTCATAGATGACACTTCCAAGACGATAGGTTTCAATCGTAGTGGGATTTGTAAAAGAACTGCCAATTCCAAGCAACAGCCCCGCCACTGGAAGCAGTGCAATCGGCAACATAAACGAACGGCCAACACGCTGCAATACGCCAAATATTTTATCTTTCATAATGGTGAAATCCTCCTAACTTCATTTTATGTTCCATGATGGAGTCAAAATGCAATGATTTCAGTACTAGTTATTATTGCTTCCACCTTATCACATAATTCACTGATTTTCCTCTGAGATCGTTTTTGCAAAACTTTTTCAAAATATCATTTTACGTACATTTTGCACATTTATCATGCTTTTTAAACCTCAATAGAGAAAATGTCAAAATTTCCTGATTGGATCGGATACATGAAAGATCTTCTGCAACAAAATAGACTGTAAAAAAACGCATCAGAACAAAAAATTCCCGCCAAAGCTACGGTAAATCGCAGTTTAAGCGGGATTTATTTTACAAAAATTCAGTTTTTAAAGAGCTTTTTTACAGTCTCTTTGTAATATATTTACTGTAAATCAATCACAACAAGTTCAGGACGATTATAAAATCTGGGAATCCGAGTCGATTCTCTTGCAAGCCCACGGCTCACAATCATTGTTGTATTACCACTCTGATATTCACCCCCAGCGTATTTCGGGAAAAGTCCCTGATCTGGTGCATAAAGCCCATTTAATAGTCTCGGAATTCTCCATTGTCCCCCGTGAGCATGTCCGCAAAGCACCAAATCAAAAGAATCTACATATAAATCAAAATATTCAGGTCGATGAGATAATAAAATAGTATAGTGCCCATTCTCAGATGCCGTTTTCACCTGATTTAACTGTTCAGTAAAATGCTGTGTATTTGAATTGCCAGTAGAAGTAATAAGGTAAGCATCCGGATCATCCACACCACATAGATTGATGGTCTCTGTCTGTACGGTAATGGTTTCAAATGTACCAGATAAAATGTTAACATGATATTGCTGTAATAAATTCATTTTTTCAGAAAAGTGTATGCTGCCACTCCAGTATTCATGGTTGCCTGTCACATAATAGCATGGATATTTTTCAGCAACGCCCTGTAAAAAATATTCTGTGTTTGTATCAGAAATAACATCATCAAAAATATCACCTGTCATCAGGAGAAGATCTGGGTTTTGTGCATCCACTGCATCTATCAATTCCTGTTGTTTTTCTCCGTATTGACAGGAATGCAGGTCACTAATCAGAGCAATTCTAATTCTATTTTCAATTTTATCTGATTCTACAACATATCTTTTAATGCATAGCATATTATATAATCCTGTAATCAAAATTAAAATAAAAATAATAACAATAACTAATTTTATTGTAGTTCTTAATCTTATTTTTAATTTTTTGTGTTCCATATTTTCTAAATTCCGCATTCCTATTCTCCATTTCAAAGAGTACCAGATCATTTTTTTGTATTATATCACAGCAAGTAAAAAAAGTAAAGTGTACATCAAGCGATTGCACGAAAATTCATTTTTGTATTTTCTCTCACAGATAGCAGTCTCATCTCCACCGGCAGAATCGCTTCGCTTTCTGCCTGTGTCTGCTGTTCGCCCTGTTTCTGTATGCAAACTTGCAGTCAAATCACTCTAAATTTCTGTAATTTTGGTATCGTTTTGTTTTTTTCAGAGGGCGAACAGCAGTGGCAATGATTTTGTTATTTTTCTAAATAGAACAACAGCATATCATTAAAACAATGCGGTGGCTGCCGCCCCCTGCACCCCTGCCAAGCTGAATCAGCTTGACCATAGTCGCCTGCGGCGTGCAATCCATCATTTTTGCTCTATATCTATCATTTTTGAAAAAATGATAGATGATTGGTTGACTTTTTTCTGCCATTTCTGTATAATGAAGACAGAAGGAGGCATCCTATTTGACCATTCCTATGATCTCTATGACAGAAGTCAATCAAAACTTCTCTCAGGTTGCATGACTAAGTGATCAGTATGGCTCTTATGGCTCTGTTGTGATACTAAAAAACAATATGCCTCACTATTTTATTCTGGATTTTACATCAGTAAATGTATATGCATTCAGATTTTATCTTAAAGAAGAGATTGCTATGAGAATCTATAAATCTGAACATAAGATTGTCCATTTCTTCTCATAAGCGACCTTTTTCAGAAAGGAGCCATTATCCCCATGCTGCATTATACTTTTCCTTATGTGGAAACCTTTCACTGTCTCGCTGGTGCCTGTCCAGACAGCTGCTGCAAAGGTTGGGAAGTTGTAATTGATGAACCAACCCTACAGACTTACCAGCAATGTTCCAACCCCATTGGCAATCGCATCCGCAAGGTACTTACACAAAACGAAGAACAAGAGTGGATATTTCAAAATCAAAAAAACGGCGAATGTCCTTTTTGGAATGCACAGAAGCTCTGTGACCTACAGTTGCTGACCGGTGACACACTACTCTGTAATACGTGCCGCATGTTTCCACGCATTCCACAGGATTACACCATTTTTACAGAACACATTCTCTCCCTTGCCTGTCCAGAAGCAGCCAGAAGTGTCTTGATGCAGAAAGAACCTTTTCAGGCTATATTCTCCTATCAAGAAGATGCTCCGACAATTACAGAATCTGATCTCCCCTACTCTCTGGATTGGATGGCATGTCTGCGAGAAACAAGGACGGTTTTACTACAACTATTCCAAGATACGTCTATCCTGCTCTCTGATGCTCTATACTATGGTTTCCATTATGTGCAGCAACTACAAGACTGGATAGAAGAAAAAACAGATGACTTCCCACAAATGCAGCCCATCGCTGCTACCCCTGATTTTCTCCATCAGGAAACAGTTCTACACATGTATGATAATATGGAATGGATGACACCCGAATGGGCAGACTGGATGCAGCAAATTCGCCTGCACCCTGTCACACAAGCTGACCTGCAAGCATTTCAAATGGTCTCAGATGATCTGCTTCCTGCATTTCGCAACTTCTGTTCCTATTATCTATATTTATATTGGCTTCAAGCCCTTGATCATGGTAATGTTCTGCTGCCATATCAAAAAATGCTTGCCGCACTATATGAAATCGCTGTTGTATCCGCATGGAAATTACGGGAAACAAACGCCTATTCCCTATCAGACTGCATCCGAATTGTACAACTCTATGCCAAAGAAGTGATGCATGATGCTGAAAACATAGAAAAAATGGAAACGATTTTATATGAAAATAGTGACTTTTAAAATTAAAAATTAACTACAAAAACCATTTCAAAAAAATCCTTTTTACATGCAAATCCATTTTCAAATGATGGAGTGGATTGCTCCGCCGAACGGCGATTGCGGTCAAGCTGGCTCAGCTTGGCGGAGGGGGATGCAAGGGGGGCAAGCTGCCACCCTTGCAAAGAAAACGAGCTGGAATTGGTAAATGAACGAGGAACAAGATACCGCTGTCCGCCCTCTGAAAAAACAAAACGATACAGGATACAGAAATTTAGAGTGATTTGGCTGCAAACTTGGACACAAAAATAGGGCGGACAGCGGACACAGGCAGACAGCGTAGCGATTCTGCCGGCGGAGGTGAGAC
>CAUDDP010000082.1 GCA_958448395.1 uncultured Oscillospiraceae bacterium
AGTTCGCCATTCGGCGGGGAAACCTTGCTGCATTCATTTTTGTGATTATCTTTTTGCTCAAAAAAGATAAGTAAGCAAAAGAAAAAAGAGTTCGCCATTCGGCGGGGAAACCTTGCTGCATTCATTTTTGTGATTATCTTTTTACTAAAAAAGAAAAAGAGGAAGCTGATAATGGTTTCCTCTTTTTGTTTCATGGGAGGGATTCACGATGACAATCCTCTATCAAAAATTAACGGAAACCGAACTGCCCACATTCATAGATATGCGAATCCAGCAGCTTCGGGAAGAAGGAGCAACAGAAGACATTGATCTGAAGCCTACTCTGTATGACTATTATCAAAGACATCTGAAAGATGGGACATTTGTATCCTGGCTTGCGTTAGACAATGGGAAAATCATTGGCACAAGCGGTATGTCATTTGTAGAAAAACCGCCTTATTTCGGCTGCCCAAGCGGAAGGATTGGCTTACTGTCCAGTATGTTTACCAATCCCGCCTACAGACGAAAGGGGATTGCAAAAGAATTGCTCTTCCGGGTAATCAAAGAAGCAAGAGATTACGGCTGCGGTACGGTACAAATTACCGCATCGGATATGGGCGTACTGCTCTATAAAGACTTTGGCTTTGTACATAACGAAAACTTTATGCAGTATAAGTTATAATTATATATTGATTCATAATAAGTATAAAAATGATAAAATTTTAATAAAAGAGGGATACTAAGAATGAGAAAAATAGCAATTTTGATCGTAAATGTATTTTTAATTGTTTCGTTATGTGCTTGTGCTAAAGAAGAATTAGCAGATATGACAACCTCACAAGGGGAAGGCTACACTGCTATTATTTGGGATGAAAAAACGTATCTCCCCTATTGTGCAATTTCCAAAAGCGATTGTGGAAAGCAAATTGGTTTTGTAAATAACGATGAAAAGGATAGAGTCTATGCCTATGGAAACTATTCAACAAATGAATGGATTATAAATGCTTATGATATGGACAGTGCCATGCTATGTAAAGAACAAAATGTAACAGAAATACCAAATGGTTTGTCATCAGAATATGACTGGAATGATGAAGAAAAATGCCAATGAAATATATACACAAGCTCTAATTCTTGAAAAAAGAAAGCACCCTTCATTTTTATAAACAAACTGGTTACAATCAAAATGACAAAACTGCATTTATGCAATGACTATAATATAAATATAAAGGGCAAAGGAGAAGCACAATGGAAAACCGTTTTCAGAAATTGATCGAAAAAAATGAGAATATTGAATTTGTGGTGCATATTCAGACCAAGGAAGAACTGGAAGAATTGATTACCGCATTGGAAACATTGGAATTTGAATATGCTATCCCACTCGGCTCATTACGGGAACTGGCAGCACAATTTGTAGCAGATGATGGCTATGACGGCTGTTGGCGAATCAGCAGCGAACGTGGTGTTGCCTATCACCCTTCTGTGGAGCATTGGAAATGGTTTATCAATGACATTGTAGAATTGCAAAACGGAGAAATCGTCTTTCACGATGGTTATCACACAGAAGAAGCGGTAGAGATCGAATCCAAAAAACTCTGGAGAGATTTTACAGACCCAGCCGATTCCCCCTATGCACTGAAATTATTCGGACTGCAAGATGCCACACCAGAAGAACTGCGAGGCTGGATCAGAGAACATATTTTTGTTTCCAAGTAACATTTAATAACTGTAAAAAAATATTATATATAAACTTTATTTTATACAACTAATTTAAATATTCTGTATATTTATATTACAATATATAATTTTAAAAAAAGAATGGATGAAAAAACATGAATGCGTTCCAAACAGATAAAATAGCATCTATTATAAAACTGGGAAGCAACGAGCAAACCAATCCGAAAATTCTGTCTGTCATCTATTCTCTGGGAAGAGATGCTGCAAACATAGAAGAATATCATTTTGCATTTCAATCACTACTCTCTATTTATGAGGAGGCAACTGAAAATGTGAGAGCCTATGTGATTTTAGCTTGTTCTCTCTTAGCGGTATCCTTTCAAACATTGGATAGAGCCACTGTAGAGCCTATGATTTTACACGAATGGAACAATGCAAATGAAAAAAGCAAAGTGATCATACAAAACGCTGTAGAGGATATCAACTATATGTTAAATTGGCAGTTATCCCTTCCAACGTAAACCTATCAGAAAGGAGCAACCCACCATGCAACCCTTAGCAGAACAAATCCGTCCGTCCTGTTTAGAGGAAATTGTCGGGCAGCAGCACCTGCTTGCACCAAACCGACCACTTCGCCGTATCATCGAAAGCGGCAAAATCCCCAATATGATTTTCTACGGTCCATCCGGTGTGGGAAAAACCACGGTTGCCCGAATGATTGCAAACAGTACCTCCATGTCCTTGCATAAACTCAACGGAACCACCGCCTCCACTGCGGATTTACGGGATGTCGCAGCCGAAGTCGGCACGCTCTCTGGAATGCATGGCATTCTGCTCTATCTGGATGAGATTCAGTACCTCAATAAAAAACAGCAGCAAAGCCTACTGGAATACATCGAAAACGGACAAATTACCCTGATTGCCTCTACAACCGAAAATCCGTATTTTGCGGTTTATAATGCTCTTATCAGCCGTTCCACAGTATTTGAATTTAAACCCGTTCCTCCAGAGGAAATGCAAAAAGCTGTCGAACGAGCATTCTCTAAAATTCAACAGAATATGCCTGTCACCATACAAGTTGCTGACGGTGTGACTGCACACATTGCAGGTGGATGTGGCGGTGATGTCCGCAAGGCAATGAATACGGTAGAACTTTGCGTCCTATCATCTGAAAAAGTAGAAAACGGATTATTTGTTTCGCTGGAATTGGCACAGGAACTGACACAAAGAAGCAATATGCGGTATGACAGAGAAAATGACCAGCATTATGACCTGCTCTCCGCCCTACAAAAATCCATTCGAGGATCGGATGAAAATGCAGCCCTGCACTATGCAGCGAGATTGCTTTCTGCCGGAGACTTACTGTCTGTTTGCAGACGACTGCTGGTAATTGCATCAGAGGATATTGGGCTTGCCTATCCACAGGCAATTGTCATCACAAAGGCATGTGTAGACAGTGCCCTGCAGCTGGGGCTGCCAGAGGCACGGATTCCGATTGCGGAAGCCATTGTCCTATTGGCAACTGCTCCAAAATCCAACAGTTCCTACCTTGCTATCCACGCTGCCATGGCAGATGTAGAAAAACACGGAGCACTGGACTTCCCACGGCACTTGCAAAACTGCCACTTTGACGGTGCAGAAGCAGCAATCAAGGGGCAGCATTATTTATATCCGCATGACTATCCACACCATTATGTCAAGCAGCAGTACTTGCCGGACGAAATTAAGAATGCCGTTTACTATCAGTTCGGCGACAATAAACAGGAACAGGCAGCGGCTGCCTATCGAAAAAAGCTGTTGGAGGAAATAACAGAATGAAAATCAATGATCATTATCCTCTTATACTGGTACATGGACTGGGACAAGGGGCATCCAGTTGGAATCCAACCATTTCTTTTCTGGATAACCAACGAACCATATCTTGTCCAGAACTATCTTCTTTTTTGAAACAAGCTCCGTATACATATGAAAGATTATACCAGCATTTTTCTGCATACTGCAATCTAATTTCTGTTCCACTCCATCTATGTGGATTGTCCCTTGGTGCAGTGCTGGCGTTGCATTATGCCATTGATCATCCAGAAAACGTGCAGTCTCTCATCCTCATTGCACCGCAATTTCAAATGCCGAAAGGCTTGCTGCGATTTCAAAATATCCTGTTTCACTTCATGCCAAAAAAAGTATTTACAAGTACAGGATTTTCTAAAGAAACATTTATGCATTTAACACAGTCTATGATGTCCCTCAATTTTACAGATGCATTGAAATACATTCTCTGTCCTGTCCTCGTTCTCTGTGGAGAAAAGGACAATGCCAATCAAAAAGCTGCCCGCCAATTGGCAAACCGTTTGATAAATGCCGAATTGGAGATCATTCCTGATGCTGGTCATGAAGTGAATCAGGAACAACCGGAAAAACTGGCTGCTGTTATGGAACAATTCTATAAACAATATGCATATTCCAAAAGAGGTGAAATACAATGACAAAAGGAATTGTATTATATCAATCCAAATACGGTGCTTCTAAAAAATATGCCCTATGGCTTGAGGAGCAAACTAATTTTAATTGTATAGAAATCCAGCAGTGCAAAGCTGATGTTCTGACAGCATATGACACCGTTATTTTATGTGGTGGTATCTATGCTTCCGGTATTGCCGGACTCTCTTTTCTGAAAAAACATTCCCGTATCTTACAGGCAAAACAAATCGCCATTTTCTGCGTGGGTGCATCTCCGTATGATGAAACTGCTCTAACAGCAATCAAAGAACACAATCTGAAACAGGAATGGAAGGATACACCATTATTCTATGGAAGAGGAGCGTGGAATATGGAAAAGATGTCTTCTAAAGATCGCTTTTTATGTAAGATACTGCAAAAAGCAGTAGCAAAAAAAGATCCATCTACTTATGAACCATGGATGGCTGCACTAATGGAAGCCGTCGGAAAACAATGTGACTGGACAGACCCCTCCTATCTCACACCACTGCTGAAATGGATTGCAGCAAAAAAATAAATCTAATCACTTTATTTTATGAAAGAAGGTAATTTTATGGCAATTCCCCAAGATCCCTATATCCTGCTCAGCTACCTGAACACCCAGCTGCGGGACAAATATGATTCTCTCACCGCCCTCTGCGAGGACTTAGATGAAAATCAAACCACACTGGAAGAAAAAATGAAAACCGTTTCATATCACTATGACCCGACCCGCAATCAGCTTATCCACGACTAATCCTCACTGTACCGCTGACTTGATTTTCAGCAAAGCACCTTTCTCCAAACGGGAAACCTGTGCCTGTGAGATGCCAATTTCCCCAGCAACTTCGATTTGTGTTTTCCCACGGAAAAACCGCAGGTAAAGAATATTTTTTTCTCGCTGCCCTAAATTCTGCATTGCCTCCCGAATCGAGAGTTCCCCCAGCCAGTTTTCCATGCTGTCACGGTCACTAATCTGATCCATCACATAAAGCGTATCGCCAGAATCTGAATAAACCGGCTCGTACAGGGAAACCGGATCTGTAATGCTCTCCAGTGCAATGACCACATCTTCCCGTTTGGCACCAATTTCCGCAGCAATCTGTTCGATGGTTGGTTCTCTCTGTAAACTGCCTGTCAAACGCTCCTTTGCCTGCATGGCTTTATATGCCAAATCCCGCAGCGATCGGCTCACCTTGACCTGATTGAAGTCCCGCAGATACCGCCGCAGTTCTCCACTAATCATGGGCACACAGTAGGTAGAAAACCGCACTTCTTTACTCAAGTCAAAATGGTTGATTGCCTTAATCAACCCCACTACACCAACTTGAAACAAATCCTCCATATCCTCTCCCCGTCCGGAAAAGCGTTGAATCACACTCAGCACCAGACGCAGGTTGCCTTTGATGAGCTTATCCCGTGCCTCCTTACTGCCAGTTGCCTGAATCTCTTGCAGCAATGCAATCTTTTCCTCTTCCTTCAGCACTGTCAGCTCAGATGTGTTAATGCCGGATATCATCACCTTTTGAAATGCCATGTGTTTCACCTCCGGCTTTAGTATGCCCGAAGGAAATGCCTTTTAAACTATAAATCCGTTTTCATAGGAACAGCCATTTGATACTGTTCCTGTTTTCTTTTTCAAAAAGCAGTAACCTTTTTCCCATTTCCAGCGTTATGATAAATGTCAGGCAGCTGCAACACTGACAAATGCAAAAACAGAAGAAGAACAAAAACAGGAGGAATGCATCATGCAGGAAAGCCGACTGATTACACTGCTGCAACAGCAAAAACCAGAAGGTCTGCAAGCGTTGATGACAACCTATCAAGCCTATGTGGGAACGATTATCCGAAATATTACACGCACGACGCTCCATGAACAGGACGTGGAAGAATTAACGGCAGACACCTTTCTTGCGGTATGGCAGACAGCGGACAAGCTGCAAACCGGAAAGGTACGGGCTTACCTTGCTGCCATTGCACGGAACAAGGCAAAAAGCAGACTACGCACTGCTCAGGAAGTCCTGCCGTTAGAGGAAGAGACATTTTTGCTGGAAACAGCAGACTTGGAACAGACTGTGGAACACGCTCTGCTTGCGGAAGCATTACAGGATACCCTACAGGCACTTTCCGAAAAGGATCGGAACGTTTTGATTCGCTATTACTACTATTACCAACATGTGCCGGAAATTGCAGCAGAACTCAATTTATCCGCAGCGGCAGTAAAGGTTCGGCTGCACCGTGCAAGAAAAAAACTCAAACAACTGCTGATAGAAAGGGGTTATGTATATGAAACAGAATCTGTATGATATTTTCGACCATCTTGAACCCAATGATACCATCCTGCCTGCCATGCAGGAACAGCCCATTGACGGAAAAGCAGTTTCTAATCGTGTCATGCAGCAGGCAGGATGCCGTCCTGTTCTGCGGAAAAAGAGAACCTATCGCTTGTTTGGCATTGCTGCCGCTGCTGCGGTCTTAGTGGGCGGTACTGTAACCACTGCGGCTGTCTCCGGCAATATAGATTTATTCTTTGCTGCGGTGTCCGGTTCTAATATCACGGACGCTACTGGATCAGTACCGGGTGTCGGCATGGAGGTTCCGGATGCCATTGCACAAATGCAATCCTACTATAGCTGTCCGGAGGTTTCCTTTACCCAAACGGATGCTGCAACCGTTTCCCTGCTTGGTCTGTATAATGACCACAATTCGCTGATGCTTAGTGTTCAACTAACAGTAAAGGACAATACGGTATTGACAGACGATATGTACTTCCTGCCCTATTTCACGCTGACTGCCGCAGATGGCACACAAAAAACTTTATCAGAAAGCGGTTTCCTCAGTGAATCTCTTCAGAAATGTGAAACATCTGACAACATCTACTATGCAACATACTACTTGATAGACAAGAATTTCTCCGGTGGAACGCTGCATGTAGACTTTGCTGGTGTGTATACTGCTGAACAGGAAACATCCGTCCATCAGCAGATTTGCGATTTGCAAGACAGTTGGCGGGAAGCTTACTTTACAGAAGACATGCACGTTGAAGAATGGAAAGCACTCTGGAAAGAAAAAGAATACGATCGGCTGACCATGGAAGCCAGAAAAGAAGCGTTTGCGGAACAACCGGCAGTGCTCTCCGGTAGCTGGTCGGCAGATATTCCCATTCCAGAACCAAAGACAACCCCCATTCCATGTGAAGCCAGTGGCATGCAGGTGATATTGGATGATCTCTCCATTTATGTTTCCGAACCGTCTGAAGAACAGCGAAAAAATGGTTCTGATGTTGCGGTGATTTATCTGAAGGACGGTACAATTTTAGCTGAAGATTTCTTTATGTTTGATGATATTCCTCGTAATTCAGATAACAGTTACAATCTGGATGGCACCCCCTATCGAAAATTTGCTTACATGCGTGGAACGGCAGATTCGGACGAAACAGGCATCACTGGTAAGATATACTGCTATGACCACCCGATTGCTCCACAGGAAATCGAAAAGGTAGAAATGTACATTCTTTATTATGATGATAACTGGAATGAACAGTTCGACTGTTATCCACTGTATCAAGCAAATGAAACCAACCTTCCCATTTCATAAACTTTCAATATTCTGACAAGCATTGCAAAAACGGACAACTGCACCAATTGGTAGCTGTCCGTTTTTTGCTGTTTTCCTGTAATTGTAAAAATGGTCTTTCGTGTAAAGTATTCACAGCTTTCTTGACAAGCGTACTGGAACATGCTATAATCAGGGTAACCAGATTTCATAGAAAATATGGTGTCAGTTGATTTTCCCTTTTGAATCAAAAAATAGTCGTGTTTTTATTGATAAACGTGAGTTCGATGAGAGAGCTTTATCTGCCGAATGGCGACTGCGGTCAAGCTGGCTCAGCTTGGCGGAGGAGTGCAGGGGACAAGCTGTCCCCTGCGAAACGCTGCGATTAGAGTTTTGGTAACGGAATGAGGAAC
>CAUDDP010000083.1 GCA_958448395.1 uncultured Oscillospiraceae bacterium
TTGTTGGCTTTGGAGTTTTGGTAGTTGTTTTCGTAGTCGTTGGCTTTGTAATTTTGGTAGTTGTCTTTGTAGTCGTCGGTTTTACAGTCGTGACAGTTGTCTTTGTAGTTGTTGGCTTTGTAATTTTGGTAGTTGTTTTCGTAGTCGTTGGTTTTGCAGTCGTGACAGTTGCCTTTGTAGTCGTTGGCTTTGTAATTTTGGTAGTTGTCTTTGTAGTCGTTAGTTTTGTAATTTTGGTAGTTGTCTTTGTAGTCGTTGGCTTTGTAATTTTGGTAGTTGTCTTTGTAGTCGTCGGTTTTGGAGTTTTAGTAGTTGTCTTCGTAGTCGTTGGCTTTGCAGTCGTGGTAGTGGTACTTGTCGTAGTGGTTGGCTCTGGGGTCGTAGTAGTGGTACTTGTCGTAGTAGTCGGTTTTGCAGTCGTAGTAGTGGTACTTGTCGTAGTGGTTGGCTCTGGGGTCGTGGTAGTGGTACTTGTCGTGGTTACTGGTATAGTTGCAGTCGTTTCACTGGATATGCTGGAATCGTATGTACTCTCACTTGATACTGTAGTTTCGGTTTGTATGATTGTTGTAGTAATCACTGTTGTCGTCACAGGTGGGTCAATTGGTGGTGCTAACGGCCAACCTTCCGGGGGAACCGGATCCAAACAAACCGATTTTCTGGCATACATCGTTAAAAAACAGATGGCATCCGTTACATCGATCATGGTATCTCCGTTTACATCATAATAATAAAATTCATTTTCTGTCAATGATACATCCAGATTGCAGGACTTTTTCGCGTAGTATTCCAATACAAATATCGCATCCTGTATATAATCTGGTTCTTCGTCTACGGTTGTCGTTTCCTTATCTTCTACTATGATATTCTCTTCTGTTGCCGATTCCGATTCTGCAACAATTGCTGTTTCCTCCAAATTCTCTACTAATAGTGTTTCCTCTGCAACTGCTGTGGTAGTCAAAGCCAGACACGCAACGGCTGTTGCAGTTGCAACGCTACACATACTTTTAAAACACTTTAATTTCATAGCTCCTCCTTTACCAGTTGTTACATGTCCTTTTGCCATTGCACATTATAGCACATTTTTCGATGCTTGTACAGGTATTTTCGGATTTGCTCATAAAAATAGTGCATTTTATACAATTTAAAGAGAAAAAAATTATAAAAAATGCACTATAACATCATTTAATTTCTTTTTTTACGCCCAACAAATCCAGCAAAACAATAAAATCTGCAAAATCGTCAAAATAGGGAACCCGAACTGAAATAAACTATGTTTTGTCTTATGCCGAAAATAATACATGCCGACAGTACCGCCAACTGCACCACCAAAAAAGGCAGTCAAAAACAATGTTTTCTCTGAAATCCGCCACTTATGCCGAACTGCTCTCTGTTTATCAATCCCCATCATGATGAATAAAATCAAACTTGCTAGCAGCAACCAGCCAAAAACCATCCATTTTATCATAAAAAACTACCTTACTGGAATTGTCCCCGCAGGGAGGCTGGCAAAAACAGGGCAATGGTCGAAATCATTTCCGCATTTGGTGTGAAAATCAAACGAACTGCACCATATTCCCCTGTAGAAGTATCTGCATAATATGCACCCTCGCCAGTATGATCAGAACATAAAAACAATGTTGCCTGCTCCTGATCCGGTATCTGATCTGTATAGACACCAAATGCAGTGAATTTAGAAATCTTCACAGTCAGGAGATGAACCCGTTTCCGTTTTCCAAGAATCTTGTCCACATCCAGTTCTCCGTTCGTGACGGTATATTCATATTCCGTACCACACCCAGTCATCAGATAGTATGCACCATAAATTACCCCAATGATCAATACCAAAAGAAAAATCCAACCCGTCATCCATGCAATTATACCAATCACAATAGACAAGACAATGGCAGCTACCAAAATCAATCCCTGTTTCATACGATCCTGTGAACTGGGACGCTTTTGTACCATGTATTCTGCAAAATGATCCATAAAAATCGACCTCTTTTCTATGATAATTTTCTCGCTTGCTAACAAGCTGTATTTTTATTTTACCATACAAATTGTAAAATTTCAAGAAAAGACTTGATTTTTTTTGAAAACTGTGTATAATAGAATGCAGAACGCTATGACGAAGAAAGTACGACTGTCATTCCTGCAATAGAGAGGCATTCCTCGGCTGAAAGAGTGCTGCATCGAATCCAGTTCGGAAGTTCCCTTCTGAGCGGCTGTGCTGAAGTCTGCTGTAAAAAAGTAGTATGGTAGGTGCAGACGTATTGCCCGCGTCAAAGGCAAGAGAGTGCTGGCTCTTAAGGAAATGGGTGGTTGATAAGCAAGTTGTAAGACTTGTCCTATTTCGGGACAAGTCTTTTTTGTTTGCCGCTTTCTTCCTAAGCCGTACAAATTGATGCATATGCTGGCTCTGCCAGACGACTGCGTCTTCGATAATTTTGAGCAACAAAAATGGAGGTCACTATGAAAGAACAACTGGAAGCCATCCGAAGCGAAGCAGAAGCCGCTCTGCAAACCTGCACGGATGCAAAACAACTGGAGGCGATTCGGGTACAGTACCTTGGTAAAAAAGGGGCATTGACTGCCATTCTCAAGCAGATGGGAAAACTTTCCCCAGAAGAACGCCCGGTTATGGGACAAATCGCAAATACCGTTCGGGCAGATATTGAATCTGCTATCGCACAGCAGCAGAAAATCATTGCAGAAACCGCACTGACACAAAAACTGCAATCGGAAACACTGGATATCACGCTGCCGGGTAAGCAGAAGAAAATTGGCGGTCTGCATCCGCTGACCATTGTAGAAAATGAAATTAAGGAAATCTTCCTCGGCATGGGCTTTTCTGTTGCAGACGGACCAGAAGTCGAATATGATTACTACAACTTTGAAGCGTTGAATCTTCCACCGGATCATCCGGCAAGAGATACGCAAGATACCTTCTATATTACAGACAATATCCTGCTCCGCACACAGACTTCTTCTGTACAGGTTCATGTCATGGAACAGCAGAAACCACCGATTCGGGTCATTTCCCCAGGGCGGGTATTCCGTTCCGATGCCATTGATGCCACCCATTCCCCACTGTTCCATCAAATAGAAGGTTTGGTTGTGGATAAGGGCATTACCATGGCTGACCTGAAAGGCACATTGGAGCTGCTCATGCAGCGACTGTATGGTGATGACTGCAAGATTCGCCTGCGTCCGCACCATTTTCCATTTACAGAACCAAGTGCAGAAGTCGATGTGATGTGTTACAACTGCTACGGCAAGGGCTGCCGTCTCTGCAAGGGCGAAGGCTACATTGAATTGCTGGGTGCTGGTATGGTACATCCAAAGGTACTCGAAGGCTGCGGTATTGACAGCAGTGTCTACTCCGGTTTCGCATTTGGTCTTGGATTAGAACGAATTGTCATGCGGCGGTATAATATTCAAGATATGCGTCTGCTGTTTGAGAATGATTATCGGTTCTTGGAACAGTTCTAATGCAGTAAAGGAGGAGAAAATAGCATGAATTTATCAATGAAATGGCTTGCAGATTATGTAACATTGGATACAACAGTAAAAGAATTTTGTGCTGCCATGACCATGAGCGGCTCAAAGGTCGAAGTAGCAACGACCGAGGGCAGCGAAATTAAGAACGTCGTTGTCGGCAAACTGCTTTCTGTCGTACCACACGAAAACTCTGACCATCTGGTTGTTTGTCAGGTGGATGTCGGACAGGAACAGCCGATTCAGATTGTAACAGGTGCTCCAAATGTCAAGGCAGGTGATATTGTACCAGTCGCACTCTGCGGTGCAGAACTGCCCAATGGTGTAAAGATTAAAAAGGGCAAGCTGCGTGGCGTGGAGAGCAACGGAATGCTCTGTTCCCTTGGTGAACTGGGTTTGACTGTACATGATTTCCCATATGCCATTGCAGACGGCATCTTTATTATACAGGAAGACTGTCAGATTGGACAGGATATTCATGAAGCAATCGGTTTAAACGATACTTCTGTGGAATTTGAAATCACCTCAAATCGTCCAGACTGTCTCTCTGTGACCGGTCTGGCACGGGAAGCAGCTGCAACGTATCATGTACCGCTGCACATTCCACAGCCGCAGTTCAAAGGCATAGACAGCAACATACAAGATGAACTGCAAGTGGAAGTTATCAACAAGGAAAAGTGTCCTCGTTATGCTGCCGGCATTGTCAAGAATGTCAAAATTGCACCTTCTCCACGCTGGATGCGGGAACGGCTGCGTGCAAGCGGCGTTCGTCCAATCAATAACCTTGTAGACATCACCAACTATGTCATGCTGGAATTTGGTCAGCCAATGCATGCATTTGACTTACGATATGTTAAGGATGGGCATATTGTTGTCAGAAATGCCGCTGAAGGCGAATCGATTACCACTCTGGACGGTGTGACCCGTACCCTTTCTCCAGAAATGCTGGTCATTGCGGATACGGAAAAGCCGATTGCGGTTGCCGGTGTTATGGGCGGCGAATACAGTGGAATTATGGACGATACCAACACGGTTGTATTGGAATCCGCTTACTTTGAACCGGTACAAGTACGCCGGACTGCAAAGAAACTTGGCATGCGGACAGATGCTTCTGCACGTTATGAAAAAGGATTGGATCCAGAGGGCTGTCTGCGGACACTGGAACGGGCATTTGAACTGGTAGAACTGCTCGGTGCTGGTGAACCAGTTCGCACACACATTGATTTAAACTATAATGAAAAACAGCGGAATCGAATTCCGTTTAACCCAGATTGGATCAATACTTTCCTCGGTACCGAAATCTCGAAGGAAGACATGTGCGAAACTATGAAAATGCTGGAAATTGAAGTGGACGGTGACACCTGCATTTCTCCAAGCTTCCGGATTGATCTGGAACGACCAGCAGATTTGGCAGAGGAAGTCGCTCGGATTTATGGCTACAATAACATTCCGTCTACTGTCATAAAAGGGATTGCCAATGCCAGCTTAACGCCAAAGCAAAAATTCCGCCGCACACTGGAGAATACAGTGGTTTCTGTGGGTTGCTACGGCATTTTAACTTACTCATTTATTTCTCCGAAATACTTCGATAAAATCTGTCTGCCAGCAGACAGCAATTTGAGAAAGACCGTTGTCATCTCAAATCCACTCGGCGAAGACACCAGTGTCATGCGAACAACCACACTGCCGTCTATGCTGGAAACACTCTCTTTGAACTACAAAAATCGAAATGCTGCGGTTGCCTTGTATGAAATCGGCAAGGAATATCTCCCAACAGGCACAGATACACTGCCGTTGGAACCAGATCGGCTGACCATTGGAATGTATGGCGATGATGCTGATTTCTTCACCCTCAAGGGAATGGTGGAGACGATTTTAGAGACTATCGGTCTGCACGACTGCACCTATCAGGCATGCACGACAGAAACCCCATTCGCAGAGACTTGTGCCCTGCATCCGGGCAGAAGTGCTGTCATTTACAAGGAGGATACCCCAATTGGGTATCTTGGCGAAGTGCATCCGACTGTTCAGAAAAACTATGACATCGGCACACGTACCTACGTGGCAAAGCTGCTGATGGATGAAATGCAGCCACTGGCAAAAACCGAAATCACGTATCAGCCACTGCCAAAATTCCCGGCAATTACAAGAGATCTGAGCCTTGTGTGTGCAGATGAAGTACCGGTTGGCGTGCTGCAAAATGCAATGAAAAAAGCAGTTGGCAATATTCTGGAACAGATTACCTTGTTCGATGTTTACAAGGGTGAACAGATTGCAAGTGGTATGAAAAGTGTTTCGTTCTCCATTCGGATGCGTTCTCACGAAGGAACTCTGACAGATGAGCAGGCAGATGCTGCCATGAAACGTGTTCTAAAGGCATTGCAGGCACACGGAGCAACCTTGCGTGCATAAGCAGAAAGGAAACGGTACTTGTATGAAAGAGAAAAAAGAAACCGCTTCAAAACCAGAAAAAAAAGAAAAAGTGGCTCGCACCTCAAGAGAATCTTCTTCCCTATTGATTGGTGTGATCGCTTTGCTGTTCTCCATTGTAGCAGCTGTGATGCTGTTCCTGAATGTACCCGTTATGGTCTGTGCAATTTTTGCCGGCGTAGGTGCTCTCGGTGGATTTGTCAGTCTGCTGTTTGGAAAAAGCGGTACCCTTCCGGCAGTCGTTGCCATCGGAGCAGGATTTATGTGTGTATTGGCATTTGCTGTTTTAAATGCTTCTGTGCAATAAGTATAAAAATTTTCATGCATCATATGCTCATAGATAAAGCCTGTTAGGATCTCCAGTTAAACTGAGATGGAGGTTTTCGTTATACAAAAATAAAGTTGCTGTAAAAAACGCTTTAAAAACTTGATTTTTTATAAAATAAATCCCGTCAAAGCCACGATTTACCGTAGCCCTGACGGGATATTTTTATTCTGAGGGAACCTTTTTACAGCCCTTTTATAAAATTCTATTTTGTACAACATGAAAGGACAACGGAACCAGATGTACCATTGATAACATAATACAACATACCATCCTCTGGCTTTGCGTAAAGCTGAACCTTATCTTAATTGGAATTGCTGTAAAGTTTACAATATTGACGGATTTACAAAAAACTTAATCAAGTACGATGCCTTCACCGTGGGAAGAGATATTGACTACCATTATGGGTGTTCCCTCTTGTATTTTATCGTAATCTGCTTTGCTTACCGGTATTCTTGGATAGATCGTTTTTTCCGGCTCATCAACGGCAACAGCAGTATAATATGAATAGATCCTTTTTTTGCCCTGCTTACGCTGCTTCGTCTTGACAACCGCTCTGCCAGTAACGACCTGAGGCTTCCTGCACAAAACACGTGCGGTTTCTGCAATGAAAAGAGCCGTCAGCACGCCCATCAGTGAGATCACGACAAACGTATTTTTTGTTGCTATAACATAACCGAAAATCAGCAGAAGCAGAATGTCGTCAATCATAAGCCACGCAGCCGTCTTAATTTTCATTCTTGCAGCAATTGCTGCCTGTTCATTGTTTTCCGGATCATGATACACTATCTTCCCCGGCTGTATCCGTATATATTCCGCATATTCAACAGGAATCTCCAGTTTCATGTCGTTTTCATATATAGAATTAACAAAATCTTTCATCTTTTATCTCCTTAAATTTTTATTTGATTATTTGAATATTACAATATAAATATTTTATATTGTAATATTCAAATAATTGTAATTGAAAATAGAAGTATTTTCCTGATCTGCCTGCTCCACCAGCTTTGCTACTTTTTTCTCATCACAAGCAAGCGTTGCCTGCACGAATTTCTCTGAAACCTGCAATGCCTGCCACTTCATTCCATCCCAATACTTTGATGGTACTAAAAAACTGCTCCATCATTTCATGATTGGGAATACGGATTGTTTTGGTTCGAGAATCATAAGTCAAGTATCCTAAATGTACCAGTAATGTCAAGACATCATCCTTTGATGCAAATGTTACCATGTCATTGCTGAAAGTGGTGGTATCAATTTCACAGGTCTCCCCTGCCAACAGTTTTAAAATCACATCCTGCACGCCAAATTCATTGGACTGAATATAAATTTTCAGTGCTTCGTAGGTTTCTGTTTGCGTCCAATAATTGCTGAATTTCCCACGCAGCATCGCTTCTACCACTGACTTTGGATTATAGATCGAAATTCCATCGACACAATACCCATCATACCATCGTTTCCTCGAATGACATATGATATTATCCACAAAGCCCCAAAACTTCCTCTTCAGTAAAGCCAGTAAATTCTTCAATCGGTGCTGCATTTGTGAACCCGTCTTCACAAGCTAAAATCGACGCAGTAAGGTCTGTAAATTGGAAATC
>CAUDDP010000084.1 GCA_958448395.1 uncultured Oscillospiraceae bacterium
CAAAACGATATAGAATGTAGAAATTTAGAGTGATTTGGCTGCAAATTTGGACACAGCAACAGGGCGGACAGCGGACACAGGCAGAGAGCGAAGCGATTCTGCCGGCACAGTTTGTGATTGGCAGCGGTAGAATGCATTCTCGTCGAACTTATAGTATAACAAATTTTTAAGAGCAGTTCTTTAACGGATGTGTCTGGTAGCTTCTGCCTATTACGAGTAATAGAATAAGCATATATCTCATAGTATTGACAAAGGAGAAAAAATCTGTTATACTGTAAACATAGTAAACACACCGGATTTATAGGAATTAAAAAGGAATATGACTTTAGGAGGTAATGATTATGAGTAAAATCAAAGAAAGTGCATTGGAATTGATTGGCGGAACACCGCTGCTGAAGTTGAACGGCTATGCAAAGAAAACAGGCTTGACGAATGCTACGATTCTTGCGAAGCTGGAATACTTAAATCCGGCAGGATCTGTAAAAGACAGAATTGCACTCGCCATGATTGAGGATGCGGAGAAGAAAGGCATTCTGAAAGAGGGTGCAACGATTATTGAGCCTACCAGCGGCAACACCGGAATTGGTCTTGCAGCGGTTGCAGCAGCAAAGGGATACAGAGCAATTCTTACACTTCCCGATACCATGAGCATTGAGAGAAGAAATCTTCTCAAGGCCTACGGTGCAGAGCTTGTACTTACCGAGGGTGCAAAGGGCATGAAAGGTGCTATTGCAAAGGCGGAAGAGCTGACAAAGGAAATTGACGGAGCAGTAATTCTCGGACAGTTTGTGAACCCTGCAAATCCGGCAGTGCATAAGGCGACAACAGGGCCGGAAATCTGGGAGCAGGCGGATGGCAAGGTGGACATTTTTGTTGCCGGTGTTGGTACAGGCGGAACGATTACAGGTGTTGGTGAATATCTGAAGGAGAAAAATCCGGATGTGAAGGTGGTTGCAGTGGAACCTGCTACATCCCCTGTACTTTCCAAGGGAACAGCTGGTCCGCACAAGATTCAGGGAATCGGTGCAGGCTTCGTTCCGGAGGTTCTGAATACAAATGTATATGATGAAGTGATTGCTGTGGAAAATGAAGACGCATTCGCAGAAGGCAGAAATTTTGCAGTCAGCGAGGGCATTCTGGTCGGCATTTCTTCCGGTGCAGCATTAAAAGCAGCTTCCATTCTGGCACAGAGACCGGAAAATGCAGGAAAGAACATTGTTGTATTGCTTCCGGATTCTGGTGACAGATATTTATCCACACCACTTTTCAGCAATAACTGATCGGAAATGCCGGGGGTTTTGTTTAGAGGATTATGCTTGCAATATCTCCGGCTTTTTTTATGATATATTTACTATGAGGGAAGTGATGATTTGAGCAATACATATAAGGATTTACAAAATTCTCATCCGTGCTTTGGCGGACATAAGAATAACGTGGGAAGAATTCATCTGCCGGTCAGTCCGGGCTGCAATATCGCCTGTCGATTCTGTGATAGGGTAATCAATGATACTGAGAACAGACCCGGTGTGACTGCTAAAGTGATTGCATCGGACGAAAGCATAGAAATATTGGAAAAAGCATTAAAACTTTGTCCGGAAATTACCGTAGCGGGCATTGCAGGTCCGGGAGATACCCTTGCCTCAGATTATGCACTGGAAACTTTCAAAAGAGTAAAAGAAAAATTTCCTAACCTTATCAAGTGTATGAGCACAAACGGCCTTTTGCTTTTTGAAAAGGCTGATGAAGTGATTGACGTTGGCATAGATTCGCTTACTGTTACAGTCAATGCTGTAGATCCCGAAATAGAAGCAAAACTGAATAAATATATTATCTATCATGGAAAAAAGTATGAGGGAACAGAGGGTGCGGAGATACTGATTGAAAACCAGTTGAAAGGGATCAGAAAGGTTTCAGCTGCCGGAATTACAATAAAAATAAATACAGTGCTTGTTCCAGAAATAAACGGAGAGCATATCGAAGAGATTGCTAAAACCGTAAAGCAGGCAGGAGCAAGCATTTATAATATCATTCCGCTGATACCGCAGTTTGAACTTGCTGACCAGAAGGCTCCGACCTGTTCACAGATAGACGAAGCAAGAACAAAAGCTTCAAAATATATCGACGTTTTCCGTCATTGTCAGCATTGCCGTGCGGATGCCGTTGGAATTCCCGGTAAATCAGAATATGGAGATCAGATATATCAGAGAAGATTACAGGCAAAGGAGACGTTTTCTCATGGATAATTCCTATAAAATCGCTGCTGCATCGTCGGACGGAATTGTTGTCAACCAGCATTTCGGCCATGCAGCAACATTTCTGATTTTTGAAGTGACGAGCGATGGGAGCTTTCGTTTTATTGAAAAACGCACGGTAGAGCCGGTTTGTAGTTACGGAAATCATGATGACGGAAAACTGATAGAAAATTTGCAGAAGCTTCAGGACTGCAAATATCTTCTTGTCAGCAAAATCGGGACAGGGGCATCCACACAGGCAGAACAGCTTGGAATCACGCCGATGGAGTTGCCGTATGTGATGGAAGAATCTATCCGAAAAGTAATCTCCTTTGAGCAGATACAAAACTTATTGGAAAGGAATTGAATACAATGTCAGAAATCAGACAGATTGCAATTTACGGAAAGGGCGGCATTGGTAAATCGACCACGACACAGAATCTTACAGCCGGTCTTTGCGAGCATGGCAAAAAGGTAATGGTAGTAGGCTGTGATCCGAAAGCCGATTCCACAAGACTTCTGCTTGGTGGCCTTGCACAGAAAACCGTATTGGATACCATCAGGGATGAGGGCGAGGATATTGAGCTTGATAGAATCATGCGTGAGGGCTACGGCGGTACACGATGTGTGGAATCGGGCGGTCCTGAACCGGGTGTCGGCTGTGCAGGACGAGGGATCATTACCTCTATCAATATGCTGGAAAACCTTGGTGCATATACGGATGATCTGGACTATGTATTCTATGATGTACTCGGTGACGTTGTCTGCGGCGGTTTTGCAATGCCGATCCGTGAGGGAAAGGCAAAGGAAATTTATATCGTTGCCAGCGGCGAGATGATGGCTCTTTATGCGGCAAACAACATTGCAAAGGGAATCAAACGTTATGCGAAAACAGGTGGTGTAAGACTTGGCGGAATCATCTGCAACAGTCGTAACGTTGACAGAGAACTTGACCTGCTCCGTGCATTTTCAAAGGAACTCGGCACACAGCTTTTATATTTTGTACCTCGTGACAATATCGTTCAGCGTGCAGAGATCAATAAGAAAACCGTGATCGAATACAAGCCGGATTCCAATCAGGCACAGGAATACAGAAATCTTGCGGAAGCCGTTATCAACAATACAAAATTTGATATTCCAACGCCGATGACACAGGAACGCCTGGAAGAGATTCTGCTTGAATTTGGTCTGATGGATTCCGCAGACGATTATCAAATTTAAGGAGAAAAATTATGTCAAAGGTCTATGAATCCATTGCGGAACTGGTCGGCAGAACGCCGCTGCTGGAACTGAAAAATTACGAAGAAAAACATAATCTCAAGGCGAAAATTCTTGTAAAACTGGAGTATTACAATCCGAATCAGAGCGTAAAGGACAGAATTGCTCTTGCTATGGTTGAAGACGCCGAACGTTCCGGAAAACTCAAAAAAGGCGATACCATCATAGAACTTACAAGTGGGAATACTGGAATCGGGCTTGCTGCAATTGCTGCGGCAAAAGGCTACAAATTCCGTGTATACATACAAGATCAGGTAAGTCAGGAACGCTATCAGGTCATTCATGCATTCGGTGGTGAAACCGTAAAACTTTCCGAAGTTCCTGAAATTGTGGAGAGCATGCAAAAATATGGACCTGATTTTGTCGAGTGTGTAAAGGCACTTGAAAGAGCAGTAAGCGGTGAGAAAAATATATGGTTTGCAGACCAGACAAGAAACCCTGCAAATCCGGATGTCCATTTCCGAACCACAGGCCCTGAGATATGGCAGGATACAGACGGAAAGGTGGATATTCTTGTTGCCAATGTTGGAACAGGCGGCACGCTTTCTGGTACAGGAAATTATCTGAAATCTCAGAATCCTGATATACAAGTGATAGGCATTCAGCCTACCGAAGATTCCTTTCAGAGTCCGGAACGTCCTAAACAGGAGGAAATTACAGGTGTTCACCCGTTTGAAAATGTGGAAGAACGCTTTATTCCTGCCAATCTTGACAGGAATGTTTACAATGACTGGTATGAAGTTCATACCAATCAGGCTTATGAATCGGCAAGAGAAGTGGCTAAGACAGATGGTATTTTAGTCGGAGTATCCTCCGGAGCAGCCATATATACAGCAACGAAGCTTGCTGAAAAACCAGAAAACGCAGGAAAGACGATTGTTGCAATTCTGCCTGATACAGGACTTCGTTATTTGTCAACACATCTTTTCGATGAAAACTATCAGGGCTAAGGAGGTTTCATATGGCATTGAATTTAGACAGTTCCAATGTAGCAACCAGAGAAAACCGTATCGGTTCTATCACAGGCTATATTGGAACACTCAGCGACTTAGCAAATCAAAGCGAATGCGGAACTCTGAAAGGATGTTCCCGATGCTTTTCCCAGTCGAGCACCTGTCTGTCAAGCTGTGCGTTAGCTCAGCTTTCTGCCATTCGAGACGTTGCGATCATACATCACGGACCGGCAGGATGTTCCGTTGCAAGTGCAGGGGCATATTATCTTGACAAGGTAATGGCGAAAAAGCGTGGCGTTACCAACAATACCGTCTATGTCGGAACGGACATGAACGAAAAAGACACGATTTTCGGTTCGGCGGACGCACTCAGAAGAATCATTCTGGAAGTCAACAAGAGATATTCTCCAAAGGCAATTTTTGTCACAAGCTCTTGTGCAACAGGTATTATTGGCGAGGACATCGACAGCGTTGTTGACGATGTAAAGGAAGAAATAGATGTTCCGATTGTGGCAGTACACTGTGAGGGATTCAAGTCGAGAATCTGGGCGACCGGTTTTGATATTTCCGACCATGCAGTTTTAAGCAGTATTGTTCAGCCGCCGAAGCAGAAAAGAAATACGATCAACTTTAAAAATTTCTATGAGAGTGCAAGACCGGAAATTATAGAGATCTTCAAGAAATTCGATTTAGAGCCGATTTTCCTTTACTGCAATTCGACAGTTGAGGAACTCAGCCATATTTCAGAATCTTTGGCAACGACTTGTATCTGCGGTACGCTTGGAAACTATCTCGGCAACGGATTGGAAGAAAAATACGGCGTTCCGTATATAAGAACCATCAATCCACTTGGAATTGCAGGCTTTGAAACATGGCTGCGTGAAATCGGCAGAGTAACAGAACGAAGTGAAGCTGTTGAAAAATATATTGCAGAGCAGCGTGCAATCTACATTCCGCAGATTGAAGAAATCAAAAAGGAATTAAAAGGACTGAAAGCCGTTCTCGGTATGGGACCGGGATATACTTTTGAGGTATCGAGAGTTTTGAATGAGCTGGGTATTGAAGTTGTCTGGGCACTTGCATGGCATTACGATAAAAAGTATGAAAATGGTGATGTTCCACCGTCCATGGAGTATCTGTTGGAAAACGGCGTGGACTTTGAGGCAAGCGTTGCCGACCAGCAGAATTACGAGGTAATGAATATCCTGAAAAAATATCAGCCTGATTTGTATCTTTCCAGACATCCGGGTTCTACGGTATGGGCAATCAAAAACGGAACACCTGCTGTATATGTAGCAGATGAGTACATGATTTTTGGCTACAAGCATACATTGGAATTTGCACAGTCGATTCTGGACAGCATTCATAACCGCAGTTTTGAAAAGAATCTTGCCAGACGTGTGAAGCTTCCGTACACAGAATGGTGGTATAAACAGAATGTGGATGCGTTTTTAGAGGGGGGAAAGAAGTAATGGCAAAGCTGCTTGATAAACAGAGATATAAATGTGCATTGGGTGCAATGCAGACGGTGCAGGCAATCACAAGAGCAATTCCGGTACTTCATTCCGGACCAGGATGTGCACAGAAGCTTTCCGACTCTATCGGAAGCAGTGGTTATTTTTCGCCGAACATCTTTCCGTGTACCAGCATCAATGAAAAAGACGTTGTTTTCGGCGGTGCGAAAAAGCTGGAAACTACTATTGCCAATGCATTGAAAGTCATTGACGCGGATTTATACGTGGTGCTGACTGGCTGTATTCCGGAAATTGTCGGAGATGATACGGCAGAGGTGGTCAGTCATTTTGCGGATTCCGATAAGCCTGTTATTTATGCGTCTACAGCAGGATTCAAGGGCAATAATTACAAAGGGCATGAGCAGATCATTGATGCTATCATCGACCAGTATCTTGAAAGGTCTGACGAAAAGGAAAAGGGTCTTGTTAATATCTGGGCAGACGTTCCGTATCAGGATCTGTTCTGGCTTGGAAACATCAGAGAACTGGAAAAGCTCATCGCTGAGCTTGGTCTGACACCGAATACGATATTTGGTTATCAGCGAGGCATCAAGAATATTGACCGTATTCCAAAGGCTGAATTGAATCTGCTTGTATCGCCGTGGGTATCTGTGGGAAACATGAAAAAAATGGAGAAGAAGCTTGGTATTCCGTATCTCCACTATCCGACTTTGCCCATCGGTGCGTTTGAAACAAGCAAGTTCCTGCGTGAAGTCGGTAAGTTTGCAGGCGTTGATGCACAGAAGGTAGAAAGTATTATCAACGAGCATGAAAACTATTACTACTATCTCATTGAAAGATATGCGGATATGTTTCTTGAAACCCGTGTTATGGCAAAGCAGTTTTCAGTTGTTGCGGACGCTCAGTATGCACTTGGAATAACTAAATTCCTTGTAAATGATTTAGGACTTGTTCCGGCAAAGCAGTTCATAACAGACGATACGCCGAAACAGTTTCAGGAGCAGATAAAAGCCGAATTTGAAAATCTCAACTACGGACTGAAAGCAGAAGTAAGCTTTGAAACGGACGGCTATAAAATTCACAATGAGATTCAATCCCACGACTATCACGGTTATCCGCTGATTCTCGGAAGCTACTACGAAAAGGAAGTAACAGAGAAAATGTTCGGACACTTTTTGAATATCGCATGGCCGGTTCAGGATAAGGTTGTTCTGGACGATTTCTATGTTGGCTACACAGGGGGAATCCGTCTGATTGAAGATATTTATTCTGTTGCTGTCCAGAGATGGAACTGATGGAGGCGAGGAAAATTGTCCTATAAAATAGCGGTTGCCTCTTCTGACGGAAAAAATATCAATGAGACATTTGGTTCAACAAAAAGCTTTACAGTTTATGAAGTGACAGATGGTGGATACAGTGAGGCGGAAAAGAGAATGTTTCAGTCTGAAACAACAGAAATTTTGCCGAATCACTGTAATTCAAAAGGCTGCGGAAGCTCAAACGGCTGCGGTTCAGGCTGTGGCGGACAAAGCGATGCTTCGTCAAAGGTGGAGCTTATTTCTGATTGCAGGGCTGTTGTCTGTAAAAAGATAGGCTTTCCTATTCAAAAACAGCTGGAGCGAAAAGCGATATCTGCATTTGATGTAAGCTGTTCCATAGAAGAAGCACTCAGTAAGATTACCAATTACTACAGTCGCATTGACAGGCGTGAATCACTTCGGAGATAAAATATGTTATAAATTGACCGGACAACTGGAGGCTTGATAAGTAAAAACCTTTGGTTGTCCGTTTTTATGAATTTTTGGCGACTTTCGGTGCGTTCAGGTGATAGAAAAAATATATTTGAACGTGAGTTCGATGAGAGCGTTTTATCTGCCGAATGGCAACTGCGGTCAAGC
>CAUDDP010000085.1 GCA_958448395.1 uncultured Oscillospiraceae bacterium
AAATAGAAAAGCGTTTGCTGGTGGTCGGTACGGTATACTGTGCATACAACTCTGCGTGCGTCTTCTTGAATGCGGCGCTGTCAAATCGGTTGGTGGTGACAGTCGCATAGCGTACCACATATTCTCCCAGTTCCAGCACTTCTACCTGCTTCCGTTCCATCATTTCTTTGATGGTTCGCTGCTGTTCTTCGATTGCATGAAGAATTTCCCGTTTTGCGGTTTCCAGCTCTCGGATTTGCTGCACAGCTGTCAGCATCGCTGCCTGCTGTTTCAATGTTAATTTTGCCATTTTTATGTACCTCCGTTTTATAGATTCCCGACTCTGCATTTTTGCGGGCTTGTCACCGCCTTTGGCTGCATTAGGGGAGAGGGCTTTGCCCTCTCTTATCAATATTCCAGCATAAGCTTTGGAACCCGACGAACCTGCTCCGTGTGCCGATGTACCAATACCAGTTCCGTGCTGGTGTTTTTGCTGATCAGCCAGTCATCTGGATGGAATCCATACTGCCGCAGAAGCTGCTTCTGAGCTTTGGTGGGTTTCTTGCCGTTTTTCATGTCAAACCTCCATATCCATAAATTTTGCCATCGCAACCAGTCCGGCATAGCTGTAATCCTCATTGTCATAGGCGTTAGAAAACAGGTTGATGGCTCCACGCAATGCCTGTGGTGTTCTGGCAATCTGAAGTAGAAAATCAATTTCTTTTTCCTTGCTTTCCGCTTGCAAAATCGGAAATAGCTTTACAATATCCGCACGCTGAATCTGGTCACGGACATAGATTTTTCTCTGTTTGGTGCGATTGGCGATTTGAGAAAATTCTGCTTTTTTGCTACCCAGACGGGTGACCGTGTCCAAATTGCCCACAAAACAGATTCCCAATGTCTGTCCACGGTCTTGGAAGTAATCTGAAAAACTGCGAAGAACTTCTACCGTTTTTAACGTCAAGTGCTGAGATTCATCAAAAATCAGTACCATGCCATCCTTTAGCTTTTGTGCGACCGCATACCATAGGGCATCCCGGGAGCGTTCCGTTTGTACATTCAACTTTTCAGCCATCATTTTCAAAACGGCTTTTATGCTTGTTAAACAGGGGTTTACAGTGATTAAAATGCTGTTATTTGGATGCCGAGCAACATAGTGTTGTGCTGCTTTCGTTTTTCCAATTCCGGCATCTCCGGCAGCAATGGCAAGTCCGCCTTTCGCTTGACACACGCCGATAATGTCATAAATTTCGGAGGATATCGTGGTATCAGCATAGGAAATTTCCTGATAAGTAAGACTGTACTGTTCCTTTGTAGCAAAATACGATTCCAGTGTATCAAAAATCCGCTGTGGACTGGCATTGTACTTACCATTTCGTACCTGTGATAATGCCGAGCCAGAGATGCCAAGCAGTTCACCAAGTCCGTTCTGACTGAGGTTTTTTTCATGCTGTAAAGCGTCCACCTTTTGCAATAACATTTTTTGTCGTTCTGTATATTCCATCTGTTACTCCTTTCGCTTTTCGGAATTCATTCTTATCTTCTTTAGATCAATTACAACGGTTTGCGTTTCCGCACCAGCTGCCATTCGTTCTTCCTCAAATGTTGGTTCGTTTATTCGCACTGGTATGATGTTTTTCGGCATTTCAATATGGAATTGCTTTTCTTTTGCCGCCTCTGCATGCCGCACCGTCATATCCAACATCGTAATTCGCTGTTCGTTCGTAAGTCCTGCAGTGAGCCCCTTTGCGATCTCTCGTACAAACTTTCTACTGCGATGTACAATTTCTTGTCCGTCTGCAATCCGCTGCTGCTCTGATTCCAGATATAAAACGAACAGAGCATCTGCTAATTTCCATGTGTACAAATATCGGTCTTCCGTATCATAAAGCCGGATGGTTTTCAAGTCAGCAGGGTCATATCGAACATAAACTTCTTTATCCAGATTCAAAATCGTCTGTTCCGGATGCATGTACCAGTATCGTTCGCCGCTGATGGTAATGTACACACCATTTCGTTTGATTTTTTGCAGCCGGGTAGAACGCATCAGCATCAGATTGAGTTCTGCTTCACTTGCTTTTCGTACAGACTGGATTTCTTGATTCCAGACTTCCAGTCGGCTCAGATGCCTGTATCGTTTTTCCACACCACCATAGGGCTGTAAATTGTAATCGCCATCTACCCATGCTGCCAGTGCCTCTCGAATCGCATAGTCCTGCGGCAGTTTCCCGGATTTGATACGATGTTTTAAACTCTCTGGTTTCTCCAGCACGTTCCCACCGCAGAATCCATGGGTCGCTCTGGAAAACTGTTCCTTAAACGTGCGAAATGTTCGTTCGATTGGTTTTGCCTTGGCGTTGCAGACCTTTGCATTATGTACCTCAATGCCCAGCCGCTGTAAAATGGTAGTGGGATTGTTTTTTTCTGCATCGCTTTTTCGTCTGCGGTTGCCTTTTCCGCCCAGGTCAAATGCAGTAAATTCATGTCCATTATCAAAATATACAGCTTTTGGAATGCCAAATCGACGGATACCATGCCGCAATGCTATGATGGTAGACTGCGAATCTACTGTTTCCGTAACATTCCACCCAACAATCACGCCAGTTTTCGCATCCTGAAACGCAGTCAGGTACAAGCGATGCCGTTTTCCGTTGTCATCAACAGTTTGGATATCCAGTGTATGATTATCAGCAATCCAGACATCATTCGGCTGTAATTCATCGTACATTCGCATGATATATGGCATACAACGGTCGGCGAATGCTTTTTCTCCTTTCCGTGCCAGTTCTTTGATGGCTTTGGCAATGTCATTCTGAATATGCCGCCGAAAACTGCGTTCCGTCGGAATTTCCGAGAGCAGCTCTGGATAAAATTCTTGTGTCCATTTGATGGTACAACGATAGCATTTAGAAAGCGGCGGCTCATTGTTGTCGAGATAGTACCACAAAAATGCTTCCCATACGGGCTTCGGAATCTTACTGTTGCCTTTATTCCACGCTCCTCGCAGCCCTAGCAAAGTTGCAAAGTCTTGTTCTTTGTATGCCGTCCACTTTCGATACAGGATATCCACCGACACCTGTAATTCCGGATGCTCCAGCTGGCATTTGCCGACATACAGCTTGTCAAACTCCGTTTTACTCTGGTATTGTGCTCGCTGTCCCTGCCATTCCCGTAAGATTTCCGTCCATGTATTGATGGTTTTCCGCTGCTCCTCGGTGCAGTCTTCAAAGGTCAAAAGTCGTTTCGGCTTCTGCTTTTTGGGAGCAGGCTGTTCCGGCTCTGGCAAAATACCGGCTTCCTGTCGTTTCTGCTGATAATATTTCAGCTGTAACTCTTCAGGCAAAGCAGAAAGGGGAATCATATAACAAGACTGTCCATTTTTAGGGTTTGTTTTATTAACGCTATCTATCTTTTTATTTTTGACAAGTCGGCTTATATAACTACCAGAACAACATTTCAATTCTGCTACTTCTCCAATTGTCAAATACTCCAAATCTTTGCCTCCTTTCCAGCAGGGAAATCCCTGTCAAAAAATGCTTGACAAATGTCACTTTTTCTGCTATACTTTACCCATCACTTTAGCAATGCAAGTTCTTTGCTAAGGGTGAGTACCTCCAGTTGTACGGCTTGTTTAATCTCGTCAAGATGGTAGCCGTATGACTGGATTTTTTGTATCTGCAGTAACAGCTCCTGATCCAGTTCCAGAAATCGCTGCTTGCAAGCCTTGACGGCTGGCAGATGCAGCTCTTGTAAGCCGTATTGGTCAATCCATTCTGCGGTTTCCGTCTGGGCTTCCAGCACATTCCGCATCAGTTCTGCCTGTACCTCGATGTTGTCTTGCAACTCTTCACAAAATACGGCACGTGCAATTGCGGTGACGGCTTTTGTAATCGTGTACAGAGCCAGTCCCATTCGTTCATTCCACTGCATAAAATCACCTTCTTTCCGGGTCTGCCTCATCAGTGCCGGTAGACCATCTCCGGCAGACGGCGGAATTTGTCCGCCGTTTCGGCTTTATAAAGATGTTAGTTCACCAAATGAAGTTTGACTCGCATTCCTCGTCTTCTATGTCGAGAGAAAAGCGTTTCAGCCAAGAGAAACATGTTTTTGCATATGCCATCTCAGCTTCTACCCGGTCGGAAAAATACCGTCCACCCCAGACACCGCAGCCATCACAGTCGATGTTCCATACCACATAATCGCCGTCCGGTGCAATCGGTTTTGCAATGCAGTGCCCATTCGCATGAACGCCGTACACGATATGACCGCCGATGATGGCACCAACTTTTACTTTGATTCGTTTCATATTCAACCTACTTTCTGTTGTGTTTTAGGTTCTGCTGCTTCCATCAGTTCTGAAACTGACATTTGCAGCCCACGGGCAAGTTTTACGATAGAGGGAAGGGATGGAAAAGAAACCCCGTTTTCAATCCGGCTGATTTGTGCTTGAGAAAGCATGCAGCGTTCTCCCAGCTCCTTCTGATCCATTCCCAGTGTTCCACGTCGTTCACGGATGAATGTACCAATATTTGTTTCATGATTCATACAATTCTATTCCTTTCTGTAAATTCTCTGTTCCTGTTCCATCAGCTTGTCCAGCCTGTAATTGTGTATGCGAAATGCAATTTCTGTGCTGATTGAGATAATACCCAGAATCAGCAGCAATATGGTTTTCATGGCATCTCCTCCTCTAAAATTTGCTTGACATCCTCAATGGGCATATCAGTCTGATACTGCTTGCTGGCTTGATACAGCAGCGTAGTCAACTGTTCCAGCAGGGTGTAAGCTTCACTGTATCGCATCCCATCTTCCAGCAGCACATTGGTGATACGCTGTGCACAGCGATGAAAGTCATAGGCTGTATGCAGATCAGAATCTATCCGAGGAAATGCATGATCTGCATATTTGCGGATGTAGATTTGCACACTTATCATCTCCTTTTTTATTCTTTTAGTAGGTGGGATGCTGCGGAATTGCACCGCACAGCATTTAGAGGAATGCCGAAATAGACGATGGTACCTGACGTATACAAAGACTGTCACGGAGTTGCACCGTGCATCGTCCAGAGGGCTTCATAAATGTTGACCAACTAAGATACATCCCATATATGCGGTGATACGCTCACCGCAAAGCGTTAGTACAAAAGACAAAGTGAAATACAGTTGGAGGTAGTCCAATTTGTCAGCAGCACAGCCTATCGCTTCCATACGCTGTACTGTCCCCGTATTGCCGATAGGTCAGCAAGGAATTACTTATGCCGGAACAACTCATTGATGGAGACGTCCGGAAAGAATGCTTCCTGAATGCGAATCGCTTCATCCAGAGAAAAACGAAGTTTGCCATTCAATTTTTGACAAAGCGTATTGTGCTTCATTTCAATGCACTTCGCCAAATCCAGTCTTGTGATATGCCGAAGAATCATTTCCGATTCCAGTTTTGGAAAATATGCACAGCCGTCTCGCTTCACATTTTTCACCTCTTTTCTATATTTTGGTGTTCAGGTTGACGTTTTATAGAATATATGGTATAATGAAAATTATGGAAGGGGGGTGAGTATAATGGGAATAAATATAAATGTTGATTTGTCAAAGCCTGTTGAAAAAGTTGTTGATACTACTTCTGATTTAGCCACCAATTTATGCGGAAAACCAATTTCAGAAATAGGGAATTTTTTTGATGCTCTCTTTGGGATTCCTGCTGATGCAGCTATTTATTGGAGAACAAATTTCCGAATGAAACATAAGGCTAATCAGCAAATACTTGCTGAGAAATTACAAAAGAAAGTTGCTTCAATTCCTAAAAGCAATATATGTGAACCGGATTTTCAAACTATGTCAACTGCTTTTGAAAATGCAAAACATTGCGATTCTGACGAGCTGAGAGAATTATTTGCGAGTTTAATTGCAAGCTCTATCAACATTGAAAAGAAAGATGATGTTCATCCATCGTTTTCCGAGATTATCAAGCAATTGTCACCACTTGATGCAAGGAATTTGAAACTGTTTAAGAATGCCGATGGTCTTCCAATTAGCCAATATAGAGTAAGAAATGAAGACGGTTCTTATGACATTCTAATGTCAAATGTTTTCCTTGGTAAAATTGGAGAAAATGTCGACCTAACAGCACAATCTGCATCTATCACAAATTTGCAAAGACTTGGGTTGTTAGAAGTTACATACCGTTCAAAATTTGCAAATCCTATCAGATATGATGAAGCAGAAACCCTTTTGCAAGCTCTCTTTTCTGACGAAATCAAGCCGAATGAAGCAAGAGAATTAAAAAAAGGAATTGTTCGCAAAACCCCACTCGGTGAGAAATTCGTCAACGCTTGTATTGAGGATTAATCGCTCACATACGAACGTGCGGTTGCTTGATTCTGCTTTCTTGCTCTTTCTACCTTCCATTCCAGTTCGTCCGCAAGCTCCTGCGTTCTTTCAGCATACTTTTTTTGCTGACGCTTTCTAAACAGATCTAGCTTTTTAGTGATCGCATGATCCAATAAAAGTTCATCAGTGGCTGCAATCGCCACTAAAGAAACAGCTACAGTAGCAATGACCTTTTTCATTGCTTTTAGTGGCTGCTTCTTTTTTACTGGTAAAAGTTTGAACTCCATAGTAACTGTCTCCTTTCTGTCTCGTATCCGTCAATCAGCAGAATGCCGAGTTTACCAAACTCACTATTCTGAAATACCTTCAGTTCGTTTATGGACTTTTTCCTCCCTTTCTATTTACTTACACATCCCTTTGTGATACAATTATCATAGGGCTTTTTCTGCCCTGTGGCATGTGTATATGTATATTATAGTACGTTTTTTTCGTACTGTCAAGGTAAACAAGCAAAGGCGATACGAAAAAATCATACTTTCTGCGTTTTATACAAAAAAGGAGTGTTTTATTTGGACATTTTAGACAGAATAATAGATCTTCTCGGAGATAATGATCAGAAGAAATTAACAGACTACCTTCATTTGAAAAAGACCGCCTTCACAGATTGGAAATCAGGTAGGAGTAATTCGTACCGAAAATATCTAATAGAGATAGCAGAATTTTTTGGTGTTTCTATAGACTATCTCGTTTATGGTGATAATCGCTTTTCTTCAAGCATCAGCAATTCTACAATTGGTGCTATTGGAAATCATTCAACCGGTACGGTCAATGTGCAGTCACATAATACCGATTCAAAGAATACAGAAACAATACAAAACAACGAAATGACACAGGAAATCATGAGAATACTTAACAAACTTCCATTAAAAGAAAGGACGAAACTTCTTTCTATGGTTTATGATTTTGAAGAACAATACCAGAAAACTCAAAATGAGAAAAAAAATTGATTTTTTCCTATCCTTTGAACTGGTTCAAAGGATACCCGATTTTAGTTCAATGGTTCAAAGGGTACTTTGGCACCCTCTCATAAGTAGCCTTAATTCACTGTTTAAAACTGCTTTTAAATTGTTGCATTCAAAAAGTGCCTATTTTTCGGCATTTTAAACGACAGTGATTTTTTTTAAAATGGTTTTTGAAAGCAGTTTAAACGATTTTTTAGACAAAAATAAAAATCGCTCCGACTAGAGGATTTCCCTCAAAATCGAAGCGATTTTTTTGACACGTCATTTTTTATTCATTTTTGTTTTTCCATCTGATTCAACTCAAAAAGTCACGTATTTTCGGCACTTTTTGAACCTTTCAACCGTATTCAACCCTTTTCAATCGTTTTAAACCTTTTTTGTATTTCCCTTGTCAATCCACATCGAGTGAGTGCCTATCTGGCATTACAGGAATTTGCAGCTTGTGAAAGGCTGCCAAAATCGAAGCGGAAGTCATCGGGTGCTGG
>CAUDDP010000086.1 GCA_958448395.1 uncultured Oscillospiraceae bacterium
CTACGCTGTCTGCCTGTGTCCGCTGTCCGCCATTGTACGTTGTGCAAACTTGCAGCCTTGCCACTCTAAATTTCTGTATTCTGTACTGTTTTGTTATTTTCAGAGGGCGGACAGCGGCGGCTTATTCCTCATTCCGCTACTTTATCCATCTCGTTTCCTTTGCAGGGGACAGCTTGTTCCACGAAAATCCTTTTTTGTATTCTCTCTTTCGGATACCAGTCTCATCTCCGCCGGCAGAATCGCTACGCTGTCTGCCTGTGTCCGCTGTCCGCCATTGTACGTTGTGCAAACTTGCAGTCTTGCCACTCTAAGTTTCTGTATTCTGGTATCGTTTTGTTATTTTAGAGGGCGGACAGCGGAAGCTTTTTCCTCATTCCGTCACCAAAACTCTAATTGCAGCGTTTCGCAGGGGACAGCTTGTCCCCTGCACCCCTCCGCCAAGCTGAGCCAGCTTGACCGCAGTCGCCTGCGGCAACTCGCCGCCGCTGTTTCACGTGAAACAATCTATTAGAAAGGAACTTCCCATGATGCCCAACTGGAAAAAAGAACCCCTCACCGGTGGAATGCATGTCTATGTAAGTGAAAACCATCGCTTCGGCACAGATGCATTCCTGCTGGCACACTTCGCCGGTTGGCGAAAAAAAGACCTCGTCTGTGATCTTGGCACGGGCTGCGGCATTATCCCCATGATGATGCAGCGACAAGCACCACCCCATCATATCTGGGGGGTGGATATTCAATCCGATGCCATTGCACAATTTACACAAGCTGTCATAGAATGTGATGTACAGAATACTGTCACACCTATCTGTGCAGACCTGAAACAACTCTGGACAGATGCCCCCTTACAGCAGTGCGATCTCGTCACCTGCAATCCCCCCTATAAAGCGTATCAGGCAGGATTGGAAAGCCAACTGACAGCACAAAAAATTGCACGGCATGAAATTCTCTGTACCATTGCAGACGTGTGTCAGGCAGCAAACCGCCTGCTGAAATTTGGCGGCAGACTCTGTATCTGCAATCGTTCGGAACGGCTTGCGGACTGCATCGCCGCTATGCAGCAATCTCACATCGAACCCAAACGGCTGCAATTTGTCTCCAAAAATCCAGATTCTGCACCATGGCTCTTTCTTCTGGAGGGACGAAAGGGCGGAAAATCCTTTTTAAATGTGCTGCCACAGTTCTATGTACGGGACGGCAATGCCGATTCCCAAGCAGTACAGGCACTCTATCGTTTACCAGAATCACCAAACAAGGAGGTATCGCCATGAGCGGCACATTATATGTCATTGGAACTCCTATCGGCAACTTAGAGGATATGACACTGCGGCAGCTGCGGATTCTGCAAGAGGTGGATTTTATTGCAGCGGAAGACACCCGTGTCACCCGAAAACTGCTGAGTCACTACGAGATACATACCCCCATGGTCAGCTATCACGATCACAGTGGTCAATTGGTCACACAACAACTTTTACAACGCATTGCTGCTGGAGAAACATGCGGTATTGTCACAGATGCTGGTATGCCGTGTATTTCTGACCCCGGAGAAATTTTAGTTCGTCTCTGCAAAGAACAGGGCATTTCCGTCACCGCCGTCCCCGGTCCAAGTGCTGCGATCACCGCACTTGCGATTTCTGGACAGGAAACCGGACGGTTTACGTTTGAGGGATTTCTCTCTGTCACCAGAAAACAGCGGCAGGCACATCTGGAAGAGCTGAAAACAGAACGTCGTACTATGATTTTCTACGAAGCACCGCACAAATTGGTACGAACCCTGACCGATTTTGCAGATTATTTCGGTGGAGAACGTGCTCTCTCTATTTGCCGGGAACTGACAAAGCTGCACGAAGAAGTTTGGAAAACAACCATTGCAGAAGCATTGCAGCGGTATGCAGTACAGCCACCAAAGGGGGAATTTGTTCTGATTGTAGCAGGCTTACCGGAGCAGGAGGGAAATCCCATTTCGGTCAGCATAGAAGAAGCCGTCAAACAGGTGCAGCAACGAATCGAAACGGGCGAACGACTGACAGATGCCTGCAAAATCGTAGCAGCAGAAACTGGCTACCGTAAACAAGTATTATACCAGAAAATTTCAGAGCAAAAATAAAAGATATATGGAGGGATTTCCGATGTTCGCAAATTATCATACGCATACGTTCCGCTGCCAACATGCAACTGGCGAAGATAAAGCCTATGTAGAACAGGCAATTCAAAACGGCATGAAAATTTTGGGCTTTTCCGACCATTGTCCGTGGGTCTTTTCTGACGGCTATCATTCCTCCATTCGAATGTGTCCGGAGGAGCTGGACGGCTACTTTCATTCCCTCACTTCTCTGAAACAGGAATACGCTGATGACATTACCATTTATATCGGCTTTGAATCGGAGTATGTCTCGGAAATGATACCGGCACAACAACAATTATTAAAAGACTATCCAGTAGACTATATGATTCTCGGCGAACATTTTCTATATCCGGAACAAAAGGGCATTTATAGCAGCAGACCAACGAAGGAAGAAACCGAGCTGGAATACTATGTCAATCTGGTGATAGAAGCAATGGAAACTGGTCAATATCTCTATGTCGCACATCCAGACTTGTTTCACTTTATCGGAGACCATGCCATCTATGAAAAGCACTTCCGGCGGCTTTGTGAATATCTCAAGAAAAAAGAAATTCCCATTGAAATCAACATGCTCGGCTGGACAGAACGGCGGCATTATCCGAATGCACAGTTTTTACAAATCGCACAGTCTGTCGGCAACACCGCCATCATCGGCTGTGATGCCCATACACCAGAAGCATTAAACGATACCGCATCTCAAGCAGAATGCAGAAAATTAGCAGAAACATATCAGCTGCCATTGATAGAGACCTTGCCTAAACTGGGGATTCAAACATAATTCTCATACAAAACAGAAAATAAAGCGGTGTGGAAGATGCCATGCCGCTTTGTTCTTTTCTGAGGATACTACAAACCACGGAAATCCATTTTCAAATGATGAAGTAGATTGCACGCCGCAGGCGGCGAGTCGCCGCAGACAGCCCACCCACCGTTATGAAATGGAAAAGATGGGGCATATGATGCCCTCAAGGGCGGGAAACGATTGCACGCCGCAGGCGACTGCGGTCAAGCTGGCTCCAGCTTGGCGGAGATGAAACCGTTATCCGTGAGAGAAACTACAAACTATAAATAAGCATGCTAAGCGGCTTGCACAAGTTAGCAGCACATTTTTTGCTGGAAAACCTATTTTGGGTGGCAGGGAAAGCAGAAACACTTGGATTTTGTTGTGCAAAACGACAAGGCGTGCTCATTTATAGCTACAAAAATGGATTTCCGTGTGTGAATTGCTGTGAAATATATACAAAAAAACAGTCTGTTTCCGCTGCAACTTTTTCACCCGGAATCGACGCCTTTTCCTTGACAATTCGTTTTTTTCTGTGTTATAATATTGTTCATCGTCGAACTGTTCATGATTGAACAATTTGAAATCCAGAAAAGGAGGTGTTTTACATGAAGCATCTGTTTCCACAGCTGCGGCAGCTTTGCGTTTTGACGACACGGTACTGCCTGCATGCAAATGGGATAAAAACACAGGAACAGCTGATTGGCATGCATAGCTGGTTGATTCATTTTCTCTATCAACAGCAGGATACCCCAGTTTATCAGCGAGACATTGAGAAGAAATTTTCAATTCGCCGTTCCACGGTAACGGCAACGTTAAATCGCATGGAGAAAAATGGCTTGATTGTACGGCAATCTGTACCGCAGGATGCACGTCTGAAACGGATTGTGCTGACAGAAAAGGCGATTGCTCTGCACTATGATGTGGAACAGGAATGCCAGCTTTTTGAACAGATTCTGACGGAGGGGTGTTCTCCAGAGGAACTGGAACAGTTCCAAAAAATGCTGAAAATTATGTGCCAAAATCTTGAAACCTTTGAAAATGAAGGAGGTCATTCCACATGTTGAAACGACTTGCCGGGTGTATCCGGCAGTACAAGGGTGCTTCTCTACTTTCCCCTTTGTTTGTGACGCTTGAGGTCATTATGGAGGTTATCATACCGCTTTTGATGGCAAAATTGATTGATGACGGGATTGATGGTGCAAACCAAGCGGCAATTCTTCAGACTGGCGGTATTTTGGCAGTCTGTTGTGTGCTTTCTTTGCTATTTGGTGCACTGGCAGGGCATTATGCTGCAAAAGCATCTGCCGGCTTTGCCAAAAACATTCGGCATGACTTATTCCATGCCGTACAGGGGTTCTCGTTTTTCAATATTGATCGCTTTTCTACGTCCAGTATTGTAACCCGTCTCACGACAGATGTCACGAACCTGCAAAATGCCTATCAGATGCTGGTGCGGGTTGCCCTGCGTTCGCCGACAATGCTGATTTTCTCGTTGGCGATGGCAATCCGGATTAACTGGAAACTGGCATTGATTTTTGTGGCAGCCATTCCGCTTCTGGGGCTGCTGGTTCTGGTTCTCATGCGTAGCGTACACCCTATCTTTGAACGGGTCTTCCGTACTTATGATAAGCTGAACAATGTCGTACAGGAAAATGTACATGGGGTACGAGTCGTAAAGGCGTTTGTCAGAGAAGATCATGAAATCGGCAAGTTCTCGCAGATTTCAAAGAAGATCTATGAGGATTTCTGCAAGGCAGAAAGAAGAATGTCTTTTGCTATGCCTGGAATGCAGCTTGCAGTCTATGGATGTATTTTGCTGCTGTCGTGGTTCGGGGCAAGAATGATTGTCGGAACACATGGTGTAGACCTGACAACAGGGGAACTGATGAGTCTGATGACTTATGCACTGCAAATTCTGGGGGCTTTGATGATGCTCTCCATGATTTTTGTGATGGTTATTATGTCCAGAGCATCCGCAGAGAGAGTGGTAGAGATTCTGGAGGAACAGAGCGATCTGACCAATCCAGAACAGCCTATTACAGAAGTGAAGGACGGCAGTGTAGACTTTTCGCATGTGTTCTTCAGCTACTCCAAACGCATGGACAAATGTTGTCTGAAGGATATTGATTTGCAGATTCCGTCTGGCATGACAGTCGGCATTCTCGGCGGCACTGGCAGCTCAAAGAGTTCTTTGGTACAGCTGATTCCAAGATTATATGATGTCACAGACGGTGTTGTAAAGGTCGGCGGTGTCGATGTACGGGATTATGATATGACAGCACTGCGAAATCAGGTTGCCATGGTGCTGCAAAAGAATGTGTTGTTCTCCGGTTCGATTCGGGAAAACCTGCTCTGGGGGAATGAGGATGCCACCGATGCAGAATTGCAGGAAGCCTGTCGGCTTGCCCATGCGGATGAATTTATCAATACCTTCCCGGATGGCTATGATACCCATATTGAACAGGGTGGTGCGAATGTCTCCGGTGGACAGAAGCAGCGGCTTTGCATTGCAAGAGCGTTGCTGAAAAAGCCGAAAATTCTGATTCTGGATGACTCCACCAGTGCAGTAGATACCAAGACAGATGCCTCTATTCGGCAGGCATTGCGGACGTATCTGCCAGAAACCACGAAATTTATTATTGCACAGCGGATTTCTTCCTTGCAGGAAGCGGATTTGATTCTGGTTTTGGATGGCGGTGTCATCCATGGCATGGGTACACACGAAGAACTGCTGCAAAGCGATGCGATTTATCAGGAAGTTTATGCAGAACAAAATAAGAAAGGCGGTGTGACAGCATGAGTGGGATGCGTGGAAGAGTGCCGGTTGGAACCGGTCAAAAGCCGGAACATACAGGAGCTGTCATGAAGCGGCTGCTTGGTTATTTAAAACCGTACCGGATTCGGTTGGTTTTGGTGTTTGTCTGTATCATTTTCAGTGCATTGGCGGGTGTTGTGAGTGCAACCTTTCTGGAGTCATTGATCAATGACTACATTGCACCGTTACTGTTGGAGGCAGAAGCGGATTATTCCGGTCTGCTGCTGATGATTTTGAAGATGGCGTGTATTTTTGCTGCCGGTGTACTGGCTTCCTTTCTATATGTAAGGCTGATGATTCCGGTTTCACAGGGCGTTTTGAAGAAGATTCGAGACGAAATGTTTTCTCATATGCAGACGCTGCCGATTCGCTATTTTGACCGGAATGCAACCGGTGATGTCATGAGCCTGTATACCAACGATACGGATACGCTGCGGCAGATGATGGCACAGAGCCTGCCACAGTTTGTTTCCTCTCTGGTTACCATCATCGCTGTTTTTGTTGCCATGCTGACAACCAGCATTTGGCTGACTTTGTTTGTCATTGTCTTTCTGGTTTTCATGCTGATGATTGTCAAGAATATTGGCGGTAAAAGCGGAAAATACTTTGTTGCCCAGCAAAATTCACTTGGTGACGTGAACGGTTATATTGAGGAAATGATTCATGGACAGAAGGTCGTCAAGGTGTTCTGTCACGAACCACAGGCAGCGGAAACCTTTGACAAGAAAAATGAAACGCTGTTTGAAAATGCGACGAAGGCAAATAGCTTTGCGAATATTCTCATGCCGATTACGAACAACCTTGGCAACCTGCAATATGTCTGCATTGCGATTCTGGGCGGTGTGTTGGCACTGCATGGAGTGGGCGGTCTGACATTGGGAGCGATTGCAGCATTCTTACAGTTGAGCAAGAGCTTTACCCAGCCAATTGGACAGATTTCTCAGCAGGCGAGTGCGATTGTTATGGCATTGGCAGGTGCAGGTCGTATTTTTCATATGCTGGATGAACAGTCGGAGCAGGATGAAGGGTATGTACATCTTGTAAATGCCACTCGTGACAAGGATGGCAATCTTTGTAAAGCAGACCATCGTACCCACCTTTGGGCGTGGGAGCATCCGCATCAGGACGGCACAGTGACTTATACCGAACTACAGGGCGATGTGCAGATGGAACAAGTGGACTTTGGCTATGTGCCGGAGAAAATTGTTCTGCATGATGTCAGTCTGTATGCAAAGCCGGGGCAGAAGATTGCTTTTGTTGGAGCAACTGGTGCCGGAAAGACAACCATCACGAACCTGATTAACCGGTTCTATGATATTGCAGATGGTAAGGTGCGGTATGACGGCATCAACATCAACAAGATCTGCAAACCGGATTTGCGGCGTTCGATGGGCATGGTATTGCAGGATGTTAACCTGTTTACGGGAACTGTGATGGATAACATCCGGTATGGTCGGTTGGATGCCACAGATGAGGAATGCATTGCAGCAGCAAAGCGGGCAAATGCCCATGACTTTATTATGCTGCTGCCGGACGGCTATGAAACCGTGCTGGAAGGAGACGGCTCCGGCTTGTCACAGGGACAGCGGCAGTTGCTTTCTATTGCAAGGGCTGCGGTTGCTGACCCGCCAGTTATGATTCTGGACGAAGCAACGTCCTCCATTGATACCCGAACCGAACGGATTGTACAGGCTGGCATGGATGCCCTGATGAAGGGCAGAACTGTCTTTGTCATTGCACACCGCCTGTCTACCATTCAGAATGCAGATGTGATTCTGGTACTGGATCAGGGACGGGTCATTGAGCGTGGCAATCATGAGCAATTGATGGCACAGAAGGGACGGTATTACCAACTGCAAACGGGTACACTGCCGCCGCTGCAATAATTTTAAAATCAGATCATAAAGGAAAAACAGCTTCTCATTTGGAGGGGCTGTTTTTCTTTTCCGGATAGGATCGTTTTGTTATTTTTTTAACGTGAGTTCGATAAGAGCGTTTTATACTAATCTCTAATCACCCTAATGAAGCGATCCAATCCCTCCGAGTGATACT
>CAUDDP010000087.1 GCA_958448395.1 uncultured Oscillospiraceae bacterium
ATTTCTCAATCCGTTATCTGATCCAACTCGTTTTCTCTGCAAGGGGGACAGCTTGACCGCAGTTGCTATTCGGCAGATAAAACTTTCTCATCGAACTCACGTTAAAATATGATTCCATGAATAAAGGCACTTCCGACCATAAAAATCAGAAGTGCCTTTTAAAAATTTCTGTCTCATTCCGATTCCTTTATTCTGCCAGAAGCTTTTCTGCTGCTGCCAGTTTTGCACTGCATACAAAGACATCCATTGCCTTTTGCAGCTCTTCTTCCGTCGGGAATGTCGGAGAAATGCGGATGTTTTCATCTTCCGGATCAATACCGTATGGGAAGGATGCACCTGCACCCGTCAGTACAACACCTGCATCCTTACAAAGCTGTACAATCCGCTTTGCACAGCCCTTCTGATTGAAGGAGATGAAATAACCGCCCTGCGGATTTGACCAGTTTGCAATACCCAGATCACGCAGTTCCTTTTCCAATGTGTTAATTACGATCGCAAACTTTGGTGCAATCAGTTCCTTATGCCTTTTCATGTGTTCCACCAAGTTCTCAAACTTGCCGTCAAAGAACCGCAGATGCCGCAGCTGGTTCATCTTATCAAAGCCGATGGTTGCAAATCCAAGAGACTTCTTCAAACTTGCAATATTCTTTTCACTGGCTGCCATCACAGCAACACCGCTGCCTGGGAAGGTAATCTTGGAAGTAGAAGCAAACAGGTAGCAAATATCCTCGTTACCCACCTTTTTCGCTTCGTCCAGCAGATTTGCCTGTACCGGTGGATTGTCAACCAGATGATGTACACAGTAAGCATTGTCCCAGAAAATCCGGAAATCGGCAGCCTTTGGCTTCAATGCTGCAAATCGCTTGACAACCGCATCGCTATATACCACACCACCCGGATTGGAGTACATTGGAACGCACCAAACGCCCTTAATGCTCTCATCTTCTGTCACCAGTTTTTCGATCATATCCATATCTGGTCCATCTTCCTGCATGGGAACGTTAATCAATTCCATACCAAAGAACTGTGTCACAGCAAAGTGACGGTCATAGCCCGGTACTGGGCACAGGAATTTTACCTTCTCCAACTTGCCCCATGGTGTTCCACCAAGCACACCGTTCGTCATGGCAACGGACATTACCCAATACATAATGTTCAGGCTGGAATTTCCATATACAATGATTTCCTCCGGCTTCACACCCAGCATCGGTGCAAAAAACCGCTTTGCCTCTGGCAGTCCATCCAAAACGCCGTAGTTCCGACAGTCCAGACCATTTTCAGCCTTGTAATCGCCCTTTTTCAAGCAATCCATCATATCCATGCTCAGTTCCAGCTGTGCCGGTGCTGGCTTTCCTCTGGACATATCCAGCTTCAGATTTTCTGCCTGAAATTGCTGATATGCCTTTTGACAATCTGCCTGAAATGCCTCTAATGCCTCTCGACTCTTTTCCTGTAATCTCATTGTTTGCGTGTGAATTTCCCCTTTGGAAATTCTACTCCTTTCTGCAATCTTCCATACGCACAATTCCTGTCGAACCATGCGGTTTTTCTACTGCTCTATTATAGCATATCTTTCTCTGGCTTGCAAGTGTTCGTGAGGAAAAAACAAAAATTTTAAAAAAAGAGAAAACAGCTGCCATTTTCCTTACCATTCGTTCTGCTGTTTTCTCTCTTTTTTAATTTGATTTTTCAACTGAATCCCTTTCGGATGCCGCCGTCAATGGCATAAAACACGCCGCCAGCATACTGACATTTCTCTGTTAAGTCCCCACAGACAAGACGAACCGCATACCTTTCACCCATATATTGTTTTGCATATCGCTGCACTTCCTGCCAATAGGGAATCGTAAAATCCAACCGATATAAATACAACTGATCAACCTTATATAACAATAAAATATCTTTCCATATATGGCAAAACTGCTGCATGATTTCCTCCATCAATGGCACAAGACAAGAATCAAAGTCCCTGCCTTCCGCATAGGAAGCAGTAAACAACATAGACAATGTCATTTGCTCCAGCTTGCCCTCCGTTAAACGATAGAGCACCGGTGTTTTTTCTGCACTATAATAGGGTGTTGTTCGCCGAATCAATGCTGCTGGTGTCAGTTGTGTCCCCACGGTTTCCCGTTCGGAAAGATAAAAATCATTCATCGAAATCGGTTTTTGATGCAAACATTCCATCGGATAAACCCGACTCACAAAAGAAATATAATATGCATCTCCGTCTGCACAGAATAATGCCACTGCCTCTTGTTCGGGATGCTGATAAAGATAATACGATGTCATAGAAGAAAGGGCATCCCCCACAAAAACAGGCACTTGCAACTGTTCTGACAGAGATTGCTCCCATGCTTCTATTTTTACAGCTCCTTCCTGTGGAAACAGCTGCTGTAAAACAGAAGGCATCATTCCAAGCCCCATACCAATGATTCCTTTTGTTTCAATATAGTTGCTTCTTAAAATTTGCTGCACCGTTGTAATAATGCGTGTTTTTAAAACATCACAGGATTCCATTTTGACCGCAAATGAAATCCGCTGCTTTTCCAGTGTATTCAGTCCCAATGTTGCCAATCCCACTACAATACAATTTACATCAACAAATACCCCGATTAGCAACCATCGGGATGGATGAATCCCCAGCAGCATTTTCCTTCTGCCTTTTCCCTCAGTATTTGGTACTGCCCCGACATCTTCTAAAAAACCTTTTTCCAGCATCTCCTGTATCAATAAAGATACTACACCACGTGTCATTTGTAAGGCTTCTGCAATTTCTACACGAGAAATTGCACCACGCTCCCGTATCAGCTGTAACACCTGCAAGTAAGCATATTGGCGTTCTCTGCGTTTGTCCTCTATCTGTTTCTGCATTTTATTACCCGCTCCCTGCTTGTTCTCATTGTATTATGATAATGGTCTATAACAGATTTTATTTCTGTAATCAATACTATTATTTTAACAATTTCACTTTGTTTTTGCAAGTTTTAGCGGTAAATTTTCTTAAAAGTTTACATTTCATCTAAAAAAATAAAATTTTTATGTCAGCATACTAAAAATTTGAATGATAAGCGGCATGGTTGCCATAGAAAGAACAGTGGTTGCTGCAAATATCTGTGATGCATAAATGTCATTTAAGCCATGCACCTGACACTGCAATGTACACATTGCAGCAGACGGTGCAGCGGTCAGCAACAATACCACCGTTCGTACTTCCATTGATACAAACGGCAGACAAAGACACATTCCCATGACTGCCAAAGGAATCACCAAAAGCTTGACAAAGCTGACCCAATAAATTCGTACGGTACGCAATGCACCGAGCAGATTCGCTTGTGCAACACTAACACCAGAAGCAATCATGGCAAGCGGTGTGTTCAGATCAGAAATATAACCCATGGTATCCATCAACAAACCTGGAATTGGAATCTGTACAAAATACAGAATCAATCCAATTGCAATACCAATAATCGTTGGGGAACGGAAAATTTTTAACATCTTTTTGAAATCTCTGGTTTGCGTTAACTGCATAATGCCATGTGTCCAGGAGAACAGGAAAAAAATCGTCAGAAAGGCGGTCACATAAAAAACACCTTCTGTCCCAAACAATGCACTTGCCAACGGAATTCCCATAAAACCGCAGTTGCTGTAGGTCGCTGAAAAGCGTTCAATGGGTACCAGCTTTCCGGCATGTTTTTCACGGAACAGCAACATAGAAAGCAAAATCGCAATCACATAAGAAGCGGCTGCCAACACGAAGGTCATCAGCAGATTCACAACCAGCTGCGGATCATATTCTTTTTCCAGATAGGCATGCACAATAATGACAGGGGTGACAATCTCCAGCACTACATTAGAAAGCTGCCTTCCACCATCACGACTGACAATGCCGGTATAATATGCCAGCATACCCACCAGATTCAGAATCAACATAATGATTGCCTGTTGTAAGATAATCCCAGCCATAATGTATCCTTCCTTTCGCACAGCCGATCAAAACAGCCTGTGCCATTCTATGATTAAGACCGCCCGTTTCACAGGCGGTCACTTCCTTGATAGTATAACATGGTACTTTTTATATTTTATAAATTTTGTATAAACATTGGTTGAATTTGTCTTCCTTCCAATGCTGCTGCTACGGTGTCTGGCAAACAGGTAAAGTCTGCCACTAAAGAAGCTGGCTTTTTCAAAGGTGCATCCTGTCGTAATGGTACAAAGTAATAATTTTTCGCATTCAGCAGCAAACCAAGATTTTTGGCTGATGCTCGCAGTGCATCATTGGTTGCCAATGCCAATATAATTGGCTTTTCATTTCGGAGCATGGATTTGACTGCCATTGTGACAGTGGTATCTGTAATACCAAGTGCCAGCTTTGCCATTGTATTTGCGGTACAAGGTGCAACAACAATGGCATCCAATAAGTTTTTCGGTCCGAGCGGTTCCACCGCAGAAATGCCCAAAAGTGCCTTGTTTCCACAAATTTCCTCTAACTTTTTCTGTTGATCAGCAGCCTTTCCAAAACGAGTATCCAAAGCGGCAGCATGTTCCGAAAAGATCGGTGTGACGGCATAACCGGCAGCGACCAGCCGTTCTGCCTCTGCAAAAGCAGCGGAAAAGGTACAAAACGAACCAGTCACCGCAAACCCAATTCGCTTACGAAGTGTTTCTTGCATATGCGAGTCCCCTCTCCTGTAAAATATGGAAGATGGTTTTCGCAATTATTTCTCCAGCGGTCAGCGGTGCGACCTTGCCAGGCAGCCCTAACGCCCAGATAACATGACGTTTCAGGCGTTCTGCGGCATCAAAATCTGTTCCTCCCGGCTTCGATGCCAAATCAATGATCAATGCATCTTGCTGCATATTGGACAAGACCTTTTCATCCAGCATCAACACAGGTACTGTGTTACAGAACCAGTCAAACTCGTCTGCATGGTTGGCAATTTCAGCCGAATGCAACCATTTGAGTCCATTTGCCTGACAACGTGCAGCATCCTTGTAACTGCGTGCAGCCACTGTAACATCGGCACATAGTCCCTGCAAACGTTCTGCCATGAGCGTGCCAATTCTACCGTAACCGATTACCAATACCCGACTGCCACAAATAGTTCGTTCCAGTTCTGACATGGCAATTTGCAACGCACCTTCCACTGTTGGAACAGCATTGGCAAGGCAAAGCTCCTCACGCTGAAAATAATCACAAAAATCCAGCTTTTGTTTCTGACACATCCGGCAAACTGCTTCGGGAAGCATTCCACCGCACACCAAACCGCCTGTTTTCACATTAGACAACAACTGTGGAAGCGATAGTTCTCCATAAAGAGACGGTACAGTTTCCACATTGGTGTGAATTGGTAATATCAACACATCGGTTTCTGACAATTCAGATGGATTTGGATGAGAAAAACCGATTGTTGCAACAGAAAATGCAGACTGCTGTGCAAGCATTTGTGCAGCGTATTTTTGCCGACGATCCCCGCCTGCCACCAGTATACGCAAGGGCTCTTTCATTTGCATTCCCTCCTTTTGATCCGGATTGTCACCCATTTTGATTTCTGGGTGTACTCCATTTTATGCAGAAAATGAAAAAGGGGTGAACAGAAATGGGCACACTTCTCTCGAAGTATGCCCATTCCATTTTGCATTATTTCGCTATTATGCAGATGATCTCATTTGCAATGAAATAATTTCTTCTCATAAAACGAATTACTTGCATTTTTTAATTGTTTTCTGTTCTCTTAGAAGATTCGTTGGAATCAGAGATTCTTACTTTCTCTTCTTGGAAACCAGAGCAACACCGCCGATTACTGCGATTGCTGCAACAGCACCTGCAACTGGGATCATGCTGCCAGTCTTCGGAGAGCTGGTAGAACCAGTCTGCTTCTTCTTGGTTGTTGTACCCGGCTGTGGCTTACCACTTGTGGTGGTAGTGGTTGTGGTTGTCGTAACTGGTTTAGTTGTGGTGGTTGTGGTGGTTGTAGTCGGAGCTGGTGTGGTGGTTGTGGTAGTAGTGGTTGTAGTCGGAGCTGGTGTAGTGGTTGTGGTGGTAGTTGTGGTTGTAGTGGTTGTAGTTGTGGTTGTAGTGGTAGTTGTGGTTGTAGTAGTTGTTGTATCACCCTTAATGGTAATGTAACCAGTAGCAGTGTTCAGGGAAGTAGAACCGGAAGGAGTCATAATATATGCTGCATCACCTGAATCCAAGTCATTAGCCAGACCAACCAGAGTGAACTGATCACCAGGCTGTGCAGTTGTCGGTACCTGCAATTCAATTTCATACAATGCACCATCGCCATCTGCAGTCTTCACACCAGTCAGCGGGTTTTCCAGAATAGCACCACCGAGCCACAGACACTGGAGACCAGCGTTATAAGCAGAACCTTCATTATACTTCAAGCCCTTTGTAGCAAGAATGCCTGTAGCATAAAATCCTGTCATAGTCAGTCTTGTATCATGCTGGAAACCAAAACCAATACCCTGAATTCCTTCTGTATTACCACTAATAGAAGCAACCAGTGTAACAGTATAATTTGCAGCAGCCAGTTCGTCCAGTGTGAGTTCAACAGAGCTAATAGACAATGTTTCACCAGCAGCTTCAACCGGAGAAACAGCTGTGAAAGCAGCGGCAGAAGTGGCAACTACTGCAGCTGCGGAAACAGCGGCCATTGCCTTCTTAAATGTAGTCTTCATTTTTCTATTTCCTTTCAAATATAAATTATGCAATGCCCTGCACCCTTTGCACAGGGCAATTACACGATTAACAATACAATTTCATTTTACTATTCTATCTGATTAACCTTCGTACCAACAAGAGCCTTCCAAAGATTTCAGAGATGGGATGATTTCTGGCCACTGCGGATCCATAGCGGCAGACTTTCTTGCATAGTAAGTCAAATCATTTACAGCATCTTCAACAGAAATCTTTCTACCAGTATCAGAATCATTCATGCCCAGCTTAGATTCTGTATCTACATCTGCCAAGAAGTATGCAAATTTATTCAAATCTGCGTCCTCATTGAAAGAAGCATCCAACGCTGCAGAAGACCGTGCATAGTAAGTCAAGATTGCAACAGCATCTTCTACCATAACCTTACCATTCAAATCTGCATCGCCCTTCACACCAATGTAAACAGTCGGATTGACTTCTACTGTAACTGGCTCAGCATCTGGATTTGTCGGATCTGTAAAGGTAGCCTTTACTTCGCCTACATAATAAGGAGCACCAGCTTCATCATATACACTCTTCGGTGTTGCACCATCAAAGGAAACGGCACCCTCAACAGAGAGCATATCAAACTCTGTTCCTTCTTCGTCAATTGAAACGAACTTGCTGAACAGATCAGCCGGGTTAAATTCTCTTTCATCAACAGAGAAGTAGAAGTTATCCGGTTTTACTTCAATTTCCAGTGTGGTAGTACCAACCGGTACATTGGAAGTCGTCGTTGTGGTCGTTTCACCGCTTGTAGTCGTGGTGGTTTCCCCACTTGTCGTGGTCGTCTCACCACTTGTTGTGGTGGTTTCTCCACTTACTGTCGTAGTCGTTTCACCACTTGTTGTGGT
>CAUDDP010000088.1 GCA_958448395.1 uncultured Oscillospiraceae bacterium
TTCTCGCCCTGGACCTCGGCAGCATTTTCGAGAAATTGCTGCACCAAAAAGCTTCTATGATGATGTGAAATTGCTTAAGTGGATGACATTGGCAATCGTCTCCCGCCCTTGAGGGCATCCAATGCCCCATCTTTTCTATTTCATAACGGTGGGTGGGCTGTCTGCGGCGACTCGCCGCCTGAGCCAGCTTGACCGCAGTCGCCGTTCGGCGAGCAATCCGCTCTATCATTTGAAAATTGATTTGCGTGCCTCATCTTGGCTTCGTCATTTCCCACATCATAATGCCTGCTGCCATCGCAGCATTGAGCGATTCCATATATCCCTTCATGGGAATCGTAATTCGCCGGTCACATTTTCTTACAATCTCTTCCGGCAGTCCATTGCCCTCATTGCCAATCCAAACGGCACAGCCATTACCCAGTTCACAAATACCAATCGGTTCTGCATCCTGCTGCACAACAGAAGCACAAGATAGAATCTTTGCCATATGCAATGCTTCCAGAACTGCCTGTGGATCCTGTATCTGCATCACATTAACATGAAACAGAGCCCCCATAGTCGCACGTACTACTTTCGGACTATACAAATCACAGGACTGACAGCAGATGACACCATAAATCTCCATTGCAGCTGCTGTTCGCAGAAGCATTCCCATATTGCCGGGATCTTGCAGCTGATATAGTATTACATAGGTTGCATCTGGCACAATTGAAAATGTATCCAATGGCATTTCACAGATTGCAAAAACGCCTTGCGGATGTTCTGTTTCCGCCAGCTCCATAGCAAGCTCATTTGAAATAAGCAGCAGCTTTGTTTCTCTCAAATCAGCCGCCATGCAGCCAAATTCCTTCTGATACCGCTCCCATGCCGTTTCTGTCACAAAGAGATGGGTGAGCTTTCTGGAAAAGTGCACCGCATCCGAAACCAGCCGATACCCTTCCAATACAAACTGCTGCATCTGCATACGGGCTTTGCGGGAGCGTGCCAATTTCCGATAAAGTCGAATGGATGGATTATCTTTTGCAGTAATTGCAGTCATACGGAACGCCATCCTTTGTACCTCCTGTCCAATGGCTTAAAATCCGCCAAAATTCCGATCGTTCAGCAAAAATTTCACTATATATAACAAAACACGCTCCGTGTTTCCAAAAACCGGAGCGTGTTCGCAGCTTGCAATTAAAGTGCAGCCTTTGCCTTTTCTACAATAGCAGCGAAACCTGCTGCATCGGTGATCGCAATCTCAGACAGCATCTTCCGATTCAGGGTAATGCCAGCCTTCTTGCAGCCGTTCATAAATGTAGAATAGTTCATACCATTCAGCTTGCATGCAGCAGAAATTCTGGTAATCCAAAGCTGCCGGAACTCTCTCTTCTTCTGCTTTCTGCCGACATATGCATAGTTGCCAGACTTCATAACAGCCTGTTTTGCCATCTTGAAGTGCTTGCTCTTTGCACCAAAGTATCCCTTTGCGAGCTTCAGGGTCTTATTTCTTCTCTTGCGTGTCATCATCGCACCTTTTACACGTGCCATTTGCTTCTACCTCCGATATCTATGTGTTTTCTAAACTTCCTGTTAATTCCGTCCGATTCTGCGGATTGTATCTTAGAGATACGGCAGAAGCTTCTTTACTGCCGGTGCATTGGTTGCATCAACGATGCCGACGGTACGAGCGATTCTCTTCCGCTTCGTGTCCTTCTGGGTCAGTCTATGTCTCTTATTGGTCTTCTGATACTTTACCTTTCCGTTTGCAGTAATCTTAAACCGCTTCTTTGCACCGGAATGTGTTTTTGTCTTAATCTTTGCCATTTCGAGTTCCTCCTCTTACTTGGATGCCTTCGGTGAAATGAACATGACCATACTGCGGCCTTCCATTTTTGCAGGCTTTTCAACAGTACCAACTGCTGCACATGCTTCTTTGAAGCGGTTGAGCAGTTCTTCTCCGAGCTGCGGATGGGCAATTGCACGCTTACGGAACCGAACGGAAACCTTCAGCTTATCGCCGCCTTCCAGAAACTTCTTCGCCTGATTCACTTTTGTTTCAAAGTCATGGGTATCAATTGCAGAAAACATCCGGATTTCCTTAATGGAAACCACCTTTTGATTTTTTCTGGCTTCTTTCTCCCGCTTCTGCTGTTCAAAACAGTACTTCCCGTAATCCATAATGCGGCAGACCGGCGGGGTTGCCTGCGGTGCGATCTTCACTAAATCGAGATCTTGTTCATATGCAAGCTTCTGTGCGTCTCTTGCGGACATGGTTCCAAGCTTTGTCCCGTTCGAATCAATGACCAGGATTTCTCTGTCCCGGATTTCCTCATTGATCTGCAGCTCTTGTTTGCTGATAGCCAGCACCTCCAAACATATTATTTTCAAACAAATTCAAACAAAAAATAAATGCGTACTCTTAAAAAAGTACGCATCATCCGATCCCGTTCCACCACCCTGTTTGACAGAATACTTTTCAGTACTCCCTACAAGGAAACAGATATTGACCGTTTCGACAACAGCCAAACGGTGAGAACGATGATGCTCTGCTTTGTTTTCTTTAGGCATTATACCACATTCTCTGCCGCTTGTCAAGGAACCGCCTTACTTTTTACAAAAAATTCACATTTAAATTGAACCCGACTGTCTATTACTTTTTCATCCAATGTTTCACCCATTCCACCAATTTCAATTTCACACGATAACGTTCTGGATGATATAGCACGTCCTGCTCTTTCTTTGTAAAATAGGATTCCGCCTGTTCTTCTTCTATGGCAACGTCCTCTGCTACGGGAATGCAGAGCGGCGGATACATCACACACCACCAGTTCCGACCAGCCGCTTCTCCAATGGTAATGCGAATGGCTTCGTATGTACCTGCTGGCATTGTCAAGTCTTCATAGGTACGTTCTGTAAAGTCCATGGTAACCAGTTCTGCCTGCACCGGATAGGAATAACCGTTTTCCTGTATCACACGCTGTGCAATTGCCTCCATTTCTGGCAGATGTACTGCCGCCGCAGCCTCCAGCTGTTCCCGGCTTTCTGGTGCATCGGTACCAAATAAAGATTCCGATTCTGCCAGCAGGGCATCCCGCACCTGATATTTCAACTGCTGATCCGATTCACTGTTGGAGTTTGCCAGAATATGCATCCGCAAAACATGCTGCTGTAGTCCTGTTACTGTTTCTGATGTTTGGAATAGACTTGTGAAAAGTAACGTACAAAATACGCCAATCAAAAGTGCTGCTTCCCATTTTTTCATCTCAATCACCTCATAAAACAGCATGGGTAAAAGCATGGGAATTTATACAACAGGACAAAAAAACAGCAGCTGTTGTAACCGCTGCTGAAACATTCTATAAAAACATATCAAAAATAGAATTACATGGTATGACACCATTTTCATGCATTTTTATGACTTCCGAAAAATTGTTTTCTCCAACTCTTTCTGGTTTTCCTCAAGATCTATTACCAAAACAGACTCTCCATCAATCGTATCCCCATAAAACGTTCCATCTGCCGGAATCTGCTGCTGCACAAAATCATAGCTCATCAGCAAAAACGGTGCACGCAGGGCATAGCTGTACGCTTTTCCAACAGAAAGATTGGTAGAAAGCTCCGGCAATGCGGTGATAAAAATGTTTGCCAGTGCTGCCGGATTTTTTGCCGCCTTTTTTAACACCTGTGTCATAACCGTCCGCTGCCGGCTTGTCCGTTCAAAATCCGCATTGCCAACATAGCGAATGCGGCTGTAGGAGAGAGCTTGCTTTCCATCCAGTTTCAGCTTACCACCGCCGTCCAATGTATCATCGTTGCGGTCATCTCCCATCAGCTCATTCACTTCACTGATGAGAATTTCGTTGACCGCATCCGCTTCACTGTCAGAGAGCTCCAGTTCCACGCCACCAACTGCATCAATCATATTGGCACAGGCTGCAAAGGAAAGTAACACATAATCATCAATTCGTACATGATAATTTGCTTCAAGTGTATCCATCAGCAATGCCGCACCACCATAGGAATAGGCAGCATTCAGTTTGCCTTTCCCATATGTGTCGTTAATATAAACATAGGCATCCCGCAAAAACGAAGTCATTACAATTTCATTGGTCTTGCTGTTTATTGACAGCAAAATCATAGAATCCGAACGACCACGGTCAGAGGACAAGTCACGGGAATCTGTTCCAATCAATAAGACATTACTGACATAGGACGCTTCCATCACATCGGAAATATCGGCACGATTTTCTGCTGTTTCCTTCTGCATTCGCAGAATGCCCACCAATGCCAGTACAGAATACAACACAAACACAACAATAATTGCCCATAGTACGAATCGCACAACGCTTCCCAATGTGCCACCACTGGCACGCTTTTTGCCAGTGGGAATAGTTTGCTTTCTTTTCGGCTCTGCGGAAGCAGACAATTGTGTTGGACGACTGCTCGGTGCAGAAGATTTTACCGGCGGTGTTGATGATTGCCGTGGTGCCTGTGTTCGGGGCGGTGCTTGCGGTCTGGGTGGTGCCGCCGTTGCCGATCGACTATATGCAGCTGTCTGCGACATGTTTCCATAACCATTGTTATGCGGCGGCTGCGGCATGTTTCCATAGCTGTTGTAAGACGGTGGAGTATTTCTGTAACCATTATTATATGGCTGCTGTGGAGCATTCCCATAACCGTTATTGTAAGGCGGCTGTGGTGTACTCTCATACCCACTGCGATACGGCGGCTGCGATGCATTCCCATAACCATTATTGTAAGGGGACTGTGATGCATTTCCATAGCCGTTATTATAAGGCGGCTGCGGTGCATTTCCATAACCGTTATTGTAGGGAGACTGTGGTGCATTTCCATAGCCGTTATTGTAAGGGGACTGTGGTGCACCCTCATAATCACTGCGATACGACGGCTGCGATGCATTCTCATAGCCATTATTGTATTCAGAGACATTGCCGGGGCAGGATGCAGCCTCCTGCTCCGGTGGCATTGGTGTGCCATGCAGTTGTGTCTTACTGCGGCGGTAAGGATTTCGGTCATGATAAATTGCTGCCTGTACTCGAACCGCATCGCTGTCCAATTTTTGCGTATCAAACTGATCTGTAGACCGTTTGGATGCAATCTCTGACACAGGAACAAATGCCGTTTCCTCTGCATCGGTATTTCGTTGCTTTCGCAAATCCATAACCCATCCCTCCTTATTTCAAACGTGTTGTAAATACTGTTAAACCTGTCATAATCAACTGATAGAATAATAATGTCTGTGAAGTGATATTATCGTAGCCATTCACTAAAATATACCCGCTGCAAATGGACAAACCAAGAATAACAGAAATTACTTGCAGCAGCAATCCTGCTGTTGCTGCTCGTTTTATGCTTTTCGACTCCAACAGTAGCCGAGCAGTTCCAAAGAAAGAACCATTGTGAATGGTAGCTGCACTGACATCCTGCAACGGTGCCGTTTCCCGTGCAAATAAATCATCATCGGCAGCTGACAGAATTTTCAGCATACTATCGGGTACAGCAAACAGCGTCGCCAGACGGCGAAGGGTGACACTACTGTCCACGCTCTTGAGAATGACATTGATCTGTTCCTCCTTCAAACGACCCATCTGCCGTTTTACCATTGGATCTGCGGTAATATTCACCACAAACATGGCAGCCAATACACCGCTTACAGAAAGGTACAGTACATCCTGGTTGCCGTCCGCCAGTTCCAGTTCCCGGATTTTTGTCGGCAAACCTTCAATGTTATGGGTTGTCATCATCTCTCGATTTCCAAGCAGCACACGACGATGACGAATCCAGCCGCACAGGCCAAGAGAATCTTCATAGTTGCAGTCCTCCACCTGATACAGCATGCCGCTCTTCTCCTCTACCAGTTCTGCAAAAGCGTTTTGCAGAATACTATCTGCCGCATATACCAGACTGGCAGCATCCAGCAATGCCTCTTCCACCTGAAAACCACCAAATTTTTTAATGCCGCTGATCTTGACAGAACCCTTCGGAAACAGTGCTGAAGCAGGAAGCATCACAGCATTGACATCAAAAAAGTCATCCACACTCTGGTAGCCAAGTAAGGTGCAGGAATGTGGGCAAAGCCGTTTAGAAGCACCATCCAATGGCATGTTAACCGTCAACGGAATACCCGCTGCACAGCCGGCTGTCAGCAGCATCGTCAGTACAGAGAAGAAAAATGGAATATTCTGTTCTGGCGATTCCAGTACCCCAATCCGAATGCCTGTGATAGCAGCTGCCAGCAAAAGTGAGATACCACCTACAATCGGCGTAAGCTTTCGACTAAAACGATCTGCCAAATCAGAAGCATATGTATGCCGCAGGAAATCAGACATCTGACTGGTCTTTCTCACTGTTGCCAGAATCGGATAATCTCTTACGGTACCACGGGTTAGTGCTTCCGCTGCCGTTTCATTCTGCACACAAGTTAGAATATATTTTTCAAAATCCTTTGTCAAAAGTGAAAAATTGCGAGTGGCACGCCGGATAATAAACAGCTTGCCAACAGAATTGACCAGTAAAATCAAACTGGAAACGGGCAAAAAGATATGAACCAGATTGCGTTCCATCGGTTCCGGCACAAAAATAACAGAAATTACTGTCAGTAGGCAAGGAATCAATGGTAAAGCAGCAACACTATCGCTGTCCGCCTCATGGTGCAGCAAATTTTTCAAACCAGTTGCAACCGTTGGGAATGTAATAAATAAAATCAGAAGTCCCAATATCAAATGAATGACACAGTATCCCCGCACAGTCATCAATCGTGTTAAGACGGGATAAAGTAATGTGTGTCCAGACTCGCCAATTGCCAGAAACATGCCAATCACGGTTAGAACAATCAGAGAAACGGTACGGAAGAATACTGCATTTCGCAGCAAATTGATATTGACACGAATTTCCGCTTCCTGATTGGGAATCGACTTCGGTGCCGGTGGAACTGGCTTTTGTATCTTAACCTTTGGCGATTTCTGCCGTTTTGGCTTTTTCACAGTTGCTTTCTGCTCTGGAGCAGTATAGGTACTTTCTTGTACCACAACCTTCCGAAATCTTGCTGTATAGGAGCGATTTTCTACTTCCACGGGAGCAGAGCCCATATCCAATTTCTCTGAAACGGCAGCTGCAACTGGAACAGGTGCCTGCTCCCAAGCATCCTGTACAGGTTCTTCCGGCTGCATCTGTGAAACAGGAGCAACTGCACTTTTTTTAGCTTTCTTTTGCTTTGGTAACTTTTCTTTTTTCTGCTTTGCTTTTTTTGGCTTTTTCGGTTTCGCAACAGATGATTTTGTGTCATGATCTGTTGTCCCTGATATAAACGGCTCTGATATTGGTATCTCGTTATTTTCTGGCTGCGGTTCATAAACCGACGGTATGTCGTTACTCTCCGACTGTGGTTCATAAACCGGCGGTGTATAGCTGCTCTCCGACTGTGGTTCATAAACCGGCGGTGTATAGCTGCTCTCCGGCTGCGGTTCGTAAACCGGCGGTGTATAACTGTTCTCCGGCTGCGGTTCATAAACCGGCGGTGTATAGTTGCTCTCCGGCTGCGGTTC
>CAUDDP010000089.1 GCA_958448395.1 uncultured Oscillospiraceae bacterium
CAGATTCGCTTCGCTCTCTGCCTGTGTCCGCTGTCCGCCCTGTTTCTGTATGCAAGCTTGCAACCTTGTTCCTCTGAATTTCTGTGTTCTGGTATCGTTTTGTTATTTTAGAGGGCGGACAGCGGTAGCTTGTTCCTCGTTCTAGTTTCTTGTCCAATTCGTTTGCTTTGCAGGGGACAGCTTGTCCCCTGCACCCCTCCGCCAAGCTGAATCAGCTTGACCATAGTCGCCTGCGGCGTGCAATCGTTTCCCGCCCTTGAGGGCATTCAATGCCCCCTCTTTTCCATTCCATAACGTTGGGTGGACTGTCTGCGGCGACTCGCCGCCTGAGCCAGCTTGACCGCAATCGCCATTCGGCGGAGCAATCCACTCGATTGTTTGAAAATTGATTTCCATGGGAAATTTTCCAGCTCTATTGCATTTCTATTGGAAAACTGTTATAATAACTATAAATGAGCACGCCTTGTCGTCTTGCACAACAAAACCCAAGTGTTTCTGCTTTCACTTCCACCAAAAATAGGGTTTCCAGTAAAAAATGTGCCACTAACTTGTGCAAATTGCTGAGAATGCTCATTTATAGATAATAAGAACAGAAAAACAAAAACAGGAGGCAGCTTATGCAAACCAATCCACAGGAATATGCACACCAGATTAACCGCATTATTTCAGAAGTAAAAAAAGCAGTCATGGGAAAAGATGTGATCATCGCAAAGGTATTACTTGCGATGCTAGCAAATGGAAACGTTTTAATGGAGGACATGCCCGGTGTTGGAAAAACCACTATGGCACTCGCATTCTCTCGTGCACTTTCGCTCTCTTATAAGCGAATGCAGTTCACGCCAGATGTACTGCCCTCTGATTTGACTGGCTTCTCCCTTTATCAGAAAAGCACAGAAACTTTCGTCTTTCAACCAGGTGCACTTTTCTGTCAGCTCTTTCTCGCTGACGAAATCAATCGAACCTCCAGCAAAACACAATCTGCCCTTTTGGAAGCGATGGAGGAACATAGTGTCACAGTAGAAGGTCACACTTATAACCTGCCGCAGCCGCATCTTGTCATTGCCACACAAAACCCCATTGGTTCTGTTGGTACACAAATGCTGCCGGAATCGCAGATGGATCGCTTTATGTTCCGACTGGAAATGGGGTATCCGCAGCTGGAGGACGAAATGCATATCCTCCGCACACGCCATGACGGCAATCCGCTGGAAACGGTACAGCCCGTTGCAGACACTGCTTCCCTACTGGAGATGCAGCGTGCAGTGCGTGCCATTTATGTGGATGATAAAATTTATTATTATATTGCCAATCTGGTACAGGAAACCCGAAAACATCCCTCTGTTCTGCTCGGAATCAGCCCAAGAGGCACACTAGCCTTGACCGATGCTGCAAAAGGCATTGCCTTTATGCGAGGCAGAAATTACGTCGTACCAGACGATGTCACTGCCGTCTGTGAAGATGTCTTCAACCATCGGATTCTACTCAAAAATCATACCAACAATCCACAAGCCGTAAAGCAGCTGATTCAGGAATTGCTGCAAACCGTTCCAGTTCCCAAGCCATCTGCTGCACAAAGGCGGTGATGCCCATGTGGTACACAAAACTGATTTATGTTATCCTGCTCATAATTGGACTGCTATTCTCCATCTTGTATGATGGAATCTTTTCCATGCTGCTGTTCGGTGTGCTGCTACTGTTGCCCTTGACACAATTTTGTCTGGTACACCATGTACGGCGGCGGCTTTCGGTTACCTTGCAAGTCAAGCAGACAGAAGTCGGAAGAAACAGTCCGCAGCAACTTTATTGTACATTGCAAAATAAAAGTCGGTTACCGCTGAATTATTGCCACACAACCTTAGAGCTGAAAAATGAAACAGCCGGGGAAACCGAACAACTGGAACTTCAACTGCCGCTACAGGGAAACTTTGCCGCAACCGTCTCGTTTCAATTCACCTCTCTACACTGTGGAAAGCTGCACATTCATGTGAAAAGCTGCCGTGTCATGGACTATCTGCACCTGTTCTCTTGTTCGGTACGCAAGCATACGGCGGCAGACTGCGTAGTCATTCCGTCTGAACAAGCGGATGGGTTGATCATACAGGCAGCAAACCGTTCAGAACAGGCGGAGAGCGTCGTCTACGACCCCAACCGCCCCGGTGATGACAATACAGAATTATTTGGCATCCGGGAATATCAGAATACCGACAACCCCAAACGAATCCACTGGAAACGCAGCAGCCGGGAGGAAACGCTCTTTGTCAAAGAATACAGCCGCCCAATGGAAAAGCAATACTGTATTCTAATTGACCGCTCCCAGCCAGAGAGGCAGCCTGTAACAGGTGGACAGATAGATGCCCAGATGGAATGTGCCCATGCTCTTTCCTGCATTCTGCTGCGACAACAGGTTCCGCTTGTTCTTGCTTGGAACACCGAAAAATCCTTGGAAGTTCAGCCCGTTTCCACTCCCGCACAATTACAGCAATGTATGACACAAATTCTGGAAGAACCACCGCTGCAAGAACCTATATCTGCCCTACAGCAATTACAGGAATCTGGTTTCCCAGTTCCCTATGCCATGCTGTTTCATATTGCACACATGGAAAACCTGCCGAACAACGCAGCTTCCATTGGCAACATCGGCAAACAACTCCATTTATTGACCAGCCCACAAGCACAAAAACAGGAATCCGTACTGCCGATTTCCATGGAAATCTTACCGGCAGTTCTGACCACCATCTGCAATGCATAAGGAAAGGAGTGGATTTGCAATGGAACAACATACAAATGAAACACAACCGCAGCGGTCTTTTGACAGCAGCATTGTGGTACAGGACGATATTTCCATTACCATTCGCCCCGCTTCTGCCATCACACGCAATCTCATCTTATTTTTGATTGCAGCAATGGGTCTGATTGGTACGATTTACGCTTCCCTCTCTATGTTTACACCAGTTTATGACAGAAAACAATTTCTATTTGTAGCAGTATCTGCCTTTCTGGGGTATAGCTTTCTAAGCATGTTGCCCAAACGGCTGCGATGGCTGACACCAGTAAGTCTGGCAGCAGTAACCTGTTTTTTCTTTTGGAAACGGAATTTCCTGATTGCCGGTTTCCAGTTTTTTTATAATCATTTATACCAAAATATATACAGTACTGAAGTACTATATTACCGTATCGATGCAAATTGGAATGAAGCACAGTGTACTGCCTTTTTTCTCAGCGGCTGTGTTGTATTCCTCACCTGTCTGGTTTGCTGGTTTACCATTCACCACCCGTTTTTTCCCATCGGGTTCCTTATCACCTTCCTGCCGATTGAATTAGGACTTTACAACGGTTTGGAAATGTCCTTGCCAGCAATTGCGATGGTATTGCTTTACTGGACTGCCCTCATGGCAATGCAGCTGACCGCTATGCGGTATTCGCAGGAACAGCGGGATGTGGGATTCTTCCGTAAGGGCAATCAATTTACAGCTGCCTATACCATGCGAACTACCATGGCAGAACGCTGTGGCATCATTATGGCATTTCTGACTGCATTGGTGTTCCTTCTCTCATGGGCATTCTTAACCGCAAGTGGCATGGCAGAAAAACCGGAAATACAGAAAAAGCGAAAAGAACTGAAAACCTCTTTGCAGGCATTTGATATGGAAGATGTACAGGACAGCCTTTCCAATCTCGGTGCTGCTATCGGACTTGGTAATACCATGCGAACGCAAAAGCTCGGACGGAAGTCTTCTGTGGACATTCAAAATGAACCGCAGTTGAAACTGACACTGGATACCTTACCCAACCATGCGGTTTATCTCAAATCATTCACTGGCACAACATACGATGACAATGCATGGAAAGCCTTAGATGCTTCTGTTTGGGAGGAAAATGAATCTCTTACCACACTCTCCGAAACTTATAACTGTTATCCGCAGTTGTTCCCCTACTGGTTCCAAACCAATCGAGCAGAGGATGCCGTCACGAACATAGATGTTTCTGCTTTAAAATGGGAACGATACTGCTATGTCCCCTATGCTTCTTACAATGAAAAGGCAGTCTATCGGGAAGACAGCGGCACGGTCATGGAAAACAAAAAAAATTATCATTTCTCTCTTTCTACAGAACAAAATTTCTCAGAATTGCTGAGCACACTTTCTTTACAAACCATCTCCCTGCAAAGAAGTATGTTCAATGCAGAGGATGATGTAACCACCAAATTTCTGGATGCCCTGTCGTTGCCGGAGGATGCAGAAACTTTCTCTGTTACAACATATGCAGGTACGCAAAAGGAAGACGGCACATATGACCAACATGCCATTCAATCCATGCTGACGGAACAATATGTATATCGCCCATTTGTCTATGCACACTACACGGAAAAAAAAGAAACCGATGCCCTGCAAGCGGTATATGACTGTCTACCAGACTCTGTAAAATATGCAAATTGCAATGCTGATATTTCAGAAGAATCTCTGAAAAACGGAGACGGCGAATCACTCTCTGACCAACTCTCTGTATTGGAAGAGATCCGACAGTTCTTGGCGGATTATGCGTCCTATAGTACCTCACCGGGGAAAACGCCCGGTTCAAGAGACTTTGTCAATTATTTTCTATTGGAAAATCATCAGGGATATTGCACACACTTTGCCACGGCTGGTGTCCTGCTGGCACGCTATGCTGGCATTCCCTCTCGATACTGCGAAGGCTATGTTGCAACGCCTTCCGATTTTGAAAAGGCAATCAAACAGAAAGATGGTTACGAAGTCAACCTGACGGATGCCCGAGCACATGCATGGTGTGAGTTCTATGTAACAGGCTATGGATGGATTCCATTTGAATTTACACCCGGCTATTATGGGGGAGCAGAACCACCAGAGCCGGAAGTAACTGCTACAACGACTACCCAAACAGAATTGGTTACCACCACGATACAAACTACGGTACAGACGGTCACACAGACGACTGCAACCGTACAAACAACCCTTATCTACTCCGGTACCGACCCAAATGCATCTGGTGGACAGAGCCACAGCAATCCTTCTAAATCCCCTATTGGCAGTATCATTTTAAACGTTCTCCTCATTCTGCTTTTCCTTGCAGCCATTGTTGCTACCCCGTTCCTCATTCGCATGTGGAAACTGAAAAAACGTATGGAGCAATTCCAGTCTGCCAATCGTTCCAAAGCCGTGTTGTCTATGTATCTCTATTGGGAACAGTTGCTTGCATGGATTGGCATTTCAGCAAACAATCAACCAATTCTCACATTTGCTCAATTTGCTGCACAGAAATTGCAAGAAAAACAACTGCCAGCAGAGCAAACAGAAGCCTTCTGCCTGTTAGTTTCCGCTGTAGATATGGGTGGAAAAACACCATCCGAAGAAGAACGCACGATGGCACTTCACATGTTACAGCAGCTCTCTGATGCCATTTATCAATCCAGCAAACCAATGCAAAAGCTGTACATGAAGTATATCAAACATTTTATTTAAGAAAAGGGGTATTTCTCATGTCAAATGATACACCAAACAAAAAACAATCCTCTCAAAAAAAGCTGCTTTCTATCATGCAGTTTGTGATGCCGCTGCTGCTCATTGCACTTGGCATTTTACTGATTCGGCGGCGAGATGCTTTGAATACCGTCTTTATGACCATTGGCATTTTCATTGCATTGATTGGATTGATTTACACGGTCATTTACTATGCAACCAAGCAATATGAAAAGAAGCCGTCTTATCTTGCTTCTGGAATCGGTATGCTGCTCATTGGCGGAATCATCATCATCATTCCCTTTCTGGCAGATACCTTCATTCCATTTTGCATTGGTCTGTTTATTTTGGTCAGTGGCATCAGTGGATTGACAGATGCTTTGCAGCTCAAGAAGTTCAGTGCAGACTGGCAGATTCCACTTTGCTTTTCCGTCCTTATTACCTTAATGGGCATAGCGATTCTCATCTGCACCTTCTATCTGTCTGGTGTGGTTTGGATTGTCATTGGTGTCATGTTGATTATCAGCGGCGTAATGCGGCTCATCAATGCCGTTATCTCTACCAGAGCAAAAAAGAAGCACGTATCTGCTGTCATAGAAGGCGATGCAAAAGAATTGTAATCATAGTTCCGCACCACAAAATACAGAAAGTACCGACATCCCATGAAAGGATGCCGGTACTTTTTTTGGTAAGATACAAAATTGTAGCTATGTGAGGTCGATGAACCAGTTTTGTTTACCATGTCAGTGAAACATTTTCACTGACATGGCTTGTAACTGATATGGATGAATGTATTCTCATCAAACACATAGTTATTAAGAAACAGTAAACTTCTGATAAGAAACTATCTTATTCTGATAGCTGCCGTTGGTTGCGATGATACCATAATAATATGTATCTGCCGACAACAGATTGAAGTTAACATACATATCCAACTGGCTGATGTCATAGCTCTTTGCATACGGTGCAACCGTTTTGCCGGTAATCAAGTTTCCGGAAGAACTAAAGACACCCACTGTCAAGCTTGTAATATTCGAGGAAGCAGACTTTACCGTACCACGAATGCTAACCGCCTTCCCAACCTTAATATTGGGAATGGTTCTGCCACCGGAAAGGCTCATCGTATCTGCCTGATTCTGAGAAACATGTTTTTTCGTCACCTGGAACGCCTGATTGGTTACAACATAGTTTGTCTGTGAACCATTTGATACCACCACACGATAGGTATAATTTCCAGCCGTCAACAGGTTAAAATTGATATAAGCATCCAAATTCCGCAGGTCATAGGATTTCGCATTTGGTGTAACCGTCTTGCCTGTAATCAAATTACCGGAAGCAGAGTAAACACCCACTGTCAGTTTTGTGATGTTGGAACTTTCAGATTTTACAGTTCCCTTTACCACAACAGCTTTCCCTTCTTCCATATTCGGCACACTCGTTCCACCCGTAATACTGAGTGTATCCTTTCCCACACTACTGCTATCAGATACCGTGAATTTCTGGTTGACAACAGTATCATTGGAATACGAAGCGTTCGTTGCAATGACTTTATAGTAGTAGGTACCTGCTGTCAAGTCACCAAAGCTAACATAATAGTCCAAGTTGGCAATGTTGTAAGAAGTTGCATTTGGAGCAACCGTCTTGCCTGTAATCAAATTGCCGGATGCAGAGTAAACACCAACCGTCAGCTTGGTAATATTTGAAGCCTTTGACTGTACGACACCACCGATAGAAACCACGTTTCCTACCTTGATATTCGGAATGGTTGTACCGCCTGTAATGCTGATGGTATCCGATACTGTGCTGCTGTTTTCAGAAACAGTAAACTTCTGATTGACAACAGCATAATTTGTATGTGTACCATTCGTTGCCAGAACCTTGTAGTAATACGTTCCTGCTGTCAGGTCACCAAAGCTAACATAATAGTCCAGGTTGGCAACGTTGTAAGAAGTTGCATTTGGAGCAACCGTCTTGCCTGTAATCAAATTGCCGGATGCAGAGTAAACACCAACCG
>CAUDDP010000090.1 GCA_958448395.1 uncultured Oscillospiraceae bacterium
TTACGAAGCTTTCACCGAAGCAGAAACTGGTGATGAAATGGGCACACATGCCGATATATCAGAATAAGAAAGCCATCATCTGCGACGGTTCTGTCCGTAGTGGAAAAACGGTTTCCATGATTATCGGCTTTGTGCATTGGGCAATGCGTTTTTTTAATGGCAAGAATTTCGGTGTCTGTGGAAAAACCGTCAGCAGTACCGAACGGAACATCATCACACCGCTGCTTTCGATGGTAGATATTACCGATTATTATGATGTTACCTATCGCCGTGGTGACAGCCTTTTGACTATTCGGGACGGCGAAAAAGTCAACCGCTTCTATGTGTTTGGCGGCAAGGATGAAAGCAGTTATACACTGATTCAGGGCATCACGCTAAGTGGTGTCCTTTTTGACGAGGTCGCACTGATGCCGCAGTCGTTCGTTGACCAGGCGGTTGCCAGAACGCTGTCAGAACCAGCTGCACGCTACTGGTTTAACTGCAATCCGGAATCTTCGGAACACTGGTTCTACAAGGAATGGATTTGCAATACCAGAAAAAAGAAAGCCATTCACTTGCATTTCACCATGCACGACAATCCCATTTTATCACCGGCACAGATTGCCGATGCAGAGTCGCTCTATTCTGGCGTGTTCTATGACCGGTACATCAAAGGCTTGTGGTGCGTGGCAGAGGGGCTGATTTATCCGCAGTTTGACAAGACGGTGCATGTTCGACAAAATGCGGTCACGTCTGGGAAATGGTATATTTCTGTAGACTACGGCACGCTGAATGCTTTTTCCGCTGGTCTATGGTGCTATGATGGACATATCGCCTATCGGGCTGCGGAATGGTATTACAGCGGTCGGGATACCAAGCAGCAATTGACCAACACCCAATATACAGCGGCTATCAAAAAACTGGCTGGAAATCGAAAAATAGAAGCAGTCATTGTTGACCCGTCGGCTGCCAGCTTTATTACAGAATTGATGCAAAACGGATTTCATGTCCGCAAAGGCAACAATGATGTGGTAGAAGGCATTCGGCGGGTTTCCTCTGATTTGCAAAATGGAAGACTGTTCTTTTCCCCAAGCTGCAAAGACTGCATCCGGGAATTTTCTCTGTATCGCTGGGATGAAAAGCAGCAGAAGGATACACCGCTGAAAACAAATGACCATGCCATGGATGATGTGCGATATTTTGTGAACACGATTCTGCATGGCGGTGCAATTGTGTATCATGTAGGAGGTGGAATCTAATTGACAGAATATGAAATTTTAACGTTAAACGGCAAGCCTTATTTATACAACAGCGGCTATTATATTGAATCGCCGGACACGCCACTGACGGCAGAACTGTTGCAGGAATGGCTGGAACGGCACAAACAGGACTGCATTCGGTATCGTTTTCTCAAGGCGATGTACGAGGGACGACATCCCATTCTCTCTGCTCCCAAAAAGGAAGATTACAAACCAGACAACCGGATTGTCTGTAACTTTGCAAAGTACATTGTAGACACGCTGAATGGTTATTTCATTGGCAAACCGATTAAGACAGTCTGTGCAGACAAGAACATTTCCGCTGCGATTGAGCAAATCGAACAATACAACGACCAGGATGACAACAATGCAGAGCTGTCCAAAATTTGCAGCATTTATGGATGCGGCTATGAATTTCTGTATCGGGATAAAATTCCACGGCATTGTATTACCTATCTGACACCGCTGGAAGGATTTGTGGTGTATGATGATACGGTTGCACGAAAACCATTGTATGGTATTCGATATTATTATGATAAAAACAACACCATGCATGGAAGTGTTTTTACAGAATCAAATGAAATCTTGTTTTCTAATGCGGGTGGTCTGCATTTCGGTGAGGAAAAGCCGCATTATTTCCATGGCGTACCGCTGATAGAATACATCGAAAATGAAGAACGAACCGGAGCATTTGAACACGTTGTCAGTCAGATTCTTGCCTATGACAAGGCGATTTCGGAAAAGGCAAACGATGTGGACTATTTTGCGGACGCGTATCTGAAAATTTTAGGGGCAAAGCTAGACGAGGGAACACTAAATGAGCTAAGACGAGATCGAATCATCAATATGGAGTCTGCATTGACCAATCAGTTAGTGGTAGAGTTTTTGGAAAAGCCGAACGCCGATACCACACAGGAAAACTTGTTGGAGCGTTTGGAAACGGAGATTTTCAACTTGTCGATGGTTGCCAATATCAGTGATAAGGAATTTGGAAATGCAACGGGCAATGCCTTGTCGTACAAGCTGCTTTCCATGGATAATCTCTGCCGGATGAAAGAACGGAAATTCGTTTCTGGTATGAATCAGCGTTGGCGGTTGATTGCAAGTGATGCAATTTCCGGATTGCCGCCAGATGTCTGGATGCAGCTGCAATATCAATTCACACGAAACGCCCCCAGAAATTTACTGGAAGAAGTGCAGACAGCCGCTCAGATGCAAGGCATTACGTCCCAGAAAACCCAGTTGAAAATCATTTCTGCGGTGGACAATGTGGAACAGGAAATTGCAGAAATCGACAAGGAAAACGGCACAGAGCCAGCAGATGCCCTTCGTGCAGACAGGATAACAGACGATGGCACAGGATAATCAGACCTATTGGAACAGCCGGAAACGGCAGCTGGACGCTTCCCTTGCAAAGGATGAAAAGCGGCTGTTTTCCAAGCTGGCAATGTACTACGAGCGAGAAGCAGTTGCATTGGAAAAGCAGATTGCCGCCTACTACGCACAATATGGTGAGGACAATGTAATTGCCTATCGGCAGCTGCTGCAAACGCTGGACGCAGCAGAGGTGCAGCTATTGATGCAGGATTGCAATACATTTGCAGAGAAATATCCGGAATATGCCGATCTGCTGCCGGTGCGGGAGAGCATTTACAAGCTGAACCGCTTAGAGGGGCTGCAAACGTCTATTTTGTTGCAGCAGCTGGAAATTGGTGCGGTGGAACAGGAACAGCTGACAGCATTCTTTTTTCAACAGGCGGCACGATATGCGAATTTTTCAGCGGAGCTGCTAGGATTCGGCGAGCAGTTCTATCGGATGGACAGTGATATGGTGAAAAAGGCGGTCGGCAATCGCTGGTGTGAGGGAAAGAATTTTTCTGAACGCATCTGGGACAACCGACAGAAGCTGGCACGTACACTGCAAACGGAAGTGGTCAACGGCATCATTCGGGGCGAAGATTATCACACGCTTGCTAGAAACCTGCGGCAAAAGTTCACAAATGTTTCCAGAAAGCAAGCGGAGCGGCTGGTGTATACAGAAGATACATACCTATCCTGTGAGGCAGCCATCACACCATTTGCAAATGACCCTAGCTTTACGCAGTATCGGTTTACCTGTACCCATGACGGAAATGTCTGCGACATTTGCAGGGCGTTGAGCGGGCAGACTTTTTCCATCAAAGAGCGAACGCCGGGGACGAACTTTCCACCCATGCATCCGTGGTGTCGCTGCTTCTTTGAGATTGTGGAACCCGATTTGGAGACACTGCGGCGGAATGAGGAATTTAAACAAAAATATGGGGAACATGCTTGTAATGCCTTGACTGAAAAAGAAAAATATGATATACTGAAAAATAAAGAAAGTCTATCAAATTTAGATGCAAGGAAATGGTATTTAGCACATGATGAGAAAATTCCAGATTTGATAGATAAGAACGGTTCTATTGAAAAGCAAGCAAGACAAGCTTTTGAATTAAGAAATAGTTTTAGAACCATCACGAGAGATATGATGAAAGACCAAGAAACCAGAAAAGAACTTGACAAAAGCGACCCGAATAAAACTTTTGAAGAGTTGCTGGAAAGCAAAATGAGACGAAAAGGATTGACAAGAGAGGAAGCAATTGCAGATATTTTAAGAACAGCCACTAAGACAAGAAGTTCTGTAAATAAAAAATTAGGTTTGGAGTGATGGAAAATGAAATATGATTACAATATATGTACAAATGCGGATGAAAAGATATTTGAAAATCAGTGCCGAGCATTGGAAAAACATATTCCAAACATAGTGAAAGATAAACTGCTTGAGGATGTTGACGGTTCTAAAACACAACGCTATTACAAAGACAAGAAAGAAATTCTTGTAAAAAATAGCTATTATATTGGAGCAGTTTTTATTGAATCTGAAATTGAATTGGAACATTTTTTCAAATAAAAGCACTCTGCAAGGGGTGCTTTTCTTATGCTAGAAAAAAGGAGCTTATATGAAAAAGAGGATGATTGCCGCCCTGTTAGCGGTTGCGTGTTGCTGTGTTGCATGCACGGGTTGTACTTCTGTTACATCTGGTACTGTGATTAACAAACGCTACAACGAAGCCTATGACAGTGTATGGTATTGGAAAACAGAGCACTTCATGATTCCACAAACACAGCATCATGAAGCTAAATATCAACTGCAATTGCAGGACACGATAGATGGCAAAGTGAAAACGGACTGGATTACAGTATCAGAAGATATCTACAATCAATATCAGGTTTCCGACTTGTATCCATAAAATTATAAACATCATAAGTCAAGTTGCATCCGAGAGGGTGCTTTTGTTATGCCAGAAAGGAGAAGACAGTGGAAGACGAAGTGAAAGAAATCTTGTTGGATAAGCTAAAAGAGATGTCAGAAGTCGAATATAGCATCTGTGAAGGGACACAGGATTACGCTATTTTATGCAGTGCCATGGGTGACATTGCGAAAGTAATTTTAGAAAAATAAGCATCTCACAAGAGGTGCTATTTTTATACCCAAAAATCAGAAAGGAGCAGCCATGCAACTTCTATTTTTTCACGCAAACTACTGTCCGCCTTGCAAGCAGATGCAGCCAGTAGCAGAGCAATATGCAGCCCAGACCGGCATTCCGTTGTACACTTTCCGGTCGGATGATGTGTACGGCGGCAATGCCATGGCACGGCAGCACCATGTGAAACATCTGCCCTGCCTGATTCTGCTGGACAAGGACGGCAAGGAACGAACCCGAACCGAAGCCCTGCATACGCTGGAAACACTGCATACAGCGTTTGACAAATACTTGAATGGAGGTAACACAGAATGAACGAAGAAAACCAAGACACAACCGTGACCGAACCGGCAGAGCCTGCCGCAGCAGAGCCGCAGACACCCACTGCCCTGACTGCTGAAGAAGTTTCCAAGATGATTGCAGATGCCGTTTCCGGTTTGGAACAGCGGCAGTCCGAAGCAAAAAAGTTGGCGGAGATGACTGACCAGCAGCGGGCGGAAACAGAACGGGACCAGTACAAGCAACAGTTGGAAGCCCTGCAAAAGCAGGTCGATGCCGCACAGATGCAGCAGACCGCAAGGGGGATTCTGGCGGAAAAAGGCATTCACTTACCAGATTCTCTGTTGGCAAGCATTGTGACAACCGATGCCAAGACCACCAAAGAACAGGTCGAAGCCTTTTCCAAGCTGTTCGCACAAGCGGTGGACGATGCCGTGAAGGAACGTCTGAAAGGCGATACCCCCAAGCGTGGCACATCCACTGGCATGACGAAGGAACAGATTTTCGCCATCAAGGATGATGCAGCGAGAATTCAGGCAATCAATCAAAATATGCACTTATTTGTATAACAGGAGGAATTTTTTATGCCAGTACAGGAAAACACCAATGTGATGGCGGATTTCGCCAAGGCACAGAGTATTGACTTTGTAACACGATTCAATGGCAGCATCACCAAGCTGCAAGAATTGCTGGGACTGACCAGAAGGACACCAATGTCCAATGGTTCTTTGATTAAAACCTATACTTCTACCGTCACCATGGCGGATGGGGATGGCGTAGTTGCAGAGGGCGATGTGATTCCGCTTTCCAAGGTAGAAACGAAGTTGGCAAACACCTATGAGCTGAGTTACAAGAAGTACCGAAAGGCGGTCACACTCGAAGCGATTCAGCGTTCCGGCTTTGATGCTGCCGTGACAGAAGCGGACAACAAGCTGATGAAGGTCATTCAGGCAGCAATTCGTGCGAATTTCATTCAGTTTCTGGGAACGGGTACGGGAACAGCAAGCGGTGCAACCTTACAAGAGGCAGTTTCCAACGCTTGGGGCAAGCTGCAAGTGCTGTTTGAAGACGATGCGGCTGGAGATGTCATTGCCATTGTGAATCCAATGGATGTCGCTGACTATATCGGCGGTGCGAATATCTCCACACAAAACGCATTTGGCATGACGTATTTCAAGGCATTTACCGATGTCAAGATGATGACCAATGGAAGTGTGCCGCAGGGCAAGTTCTATGCTACGGTTGCTGACAATATCAATCTGGCATATCCACTGGTATCCGGCGGCGAAATCGGAAAGGCGTTTCCATTTACCACCGATCAAACTGGTCTGATTGGTATTATGCACAGCACGGACAGCACCCGCATGAACTATGAAACTTCCATCGTCACTGGTTTGACGATGTTTGCAGAGCGGCTGGATGGCGTGGTCGTTGGTACGATTGGAGCATAAGCATGACGCTGTTGGAACAGGTACAGATTCGCTTACAGGGCGAACCGAAGTCGGAGGACACCGCACAGCTGCAAGTGCTTTGTGACCTTGCCAGCGTGCGGATTTGCCTGAGAGTGCGAGAACCGATTTTGCCGACCTTGTTGGAGCCAATTGCAGCGGATGTGGTGGTAAAACTATTTCGCCGGTGGAATTATGAGGGAGTTGCTTCTGAAGGAGCAGACACCATTTCTGCGACATTTGTGGAGGACGTGCTGGCGGAATACGATGATGAATTTGCAGCCTATCGGGAAACCAAGGCAGAAGATGCTGGAGAAAAGGTAGTACGGTTTCTGTAATAAAAAATCCGGTTTGCCGCTTGACAAATCGGTGAAAATCGGGTATCATAAAGATAAGGAGAGCATACCGATAGGCGGTCACTCCCAAATTAAGTGCTTAGAAATAGCTGCTCAAGTTTGGTCGCCGGGGCGGCTATTTCCGTTTATCATGAAAAATCATGTACAATAGTGAAGCAAATTCTACGAGAAAAATTCCGTATTGAATGAGTTCATTCCATGTCACATAGTTGTCCATAATATCACTCCCTTCCGGGAGCGTGGATTGACCGCCTACCGCTTTATGGTATGCTCTTGTTTGTTATCATACCAGATTCAATAGAAAAAGTCAAGAAAATCAAGAAATCAGCATCTTCGGAAACGAGGGTGCTTTTTTGTACCCAAAAGGAGGATTTATGCGGTATTTTTCCATCACGCTGCTACAAGCCATTCCAACCAGTGTGGATATATTGGGCAATCCGATTACGGCTTTGCAGCCGCTGACACCAAATTATCGTGGCAGATTTACCGAATGGACGGCAGAAGAGATGGAACTGGTGGGGCGGGATGTCACACAGGCACAGCGGAAAATTCTGACCGATGCCCCATTAGAAGCCTGTAAAGCTGCTGCTGCGGTGCGTGCCGGTAAGGAAGATTATCAAATACAAACCGTCAAGGACCTGCATGG
>CAUDDP010000091.1 GCA_958448395.1 uncultured Oscillospiraceae bacterium
AGAATACAGAAATACAGAGGAACAAGGATACAAGTTTGTACAACGTACAATGGCGGACAGCGGACACAGGCAGAGAGCGAAGCGATTCTGCCGGCATAGTTTGTGACTGGTAGCGGTAGAATGCATTCTCGTCGAACTTACAGTATAACAGATTTTGGCGGACTTTTTTATTTTTTCGTCGAACTCATGTGAAATTAGAAATTGCCCGAACGATCCTCCATCAGCTGGAATGTAATGGTAAACTTTTGCTGTTTTCCAGCATCGTCAAACCGGTAACAACTTGCTGTCAATGTATCATTTGCGTGGAACGATTCCAATACGGTGTTCAAGTCATCATAGTTGGAAACCCCTGTATCATTGACTGCATATATTACATCGCCAGCTTTCAGTTGGGTATTGGCAATATCACAATCCTGTGCAATATCGGAAATCCAAAGCCCTGTCATTTCCGCATCATCCGATAACTTGTATGTTTTCTGGAATTCTGCCAGCACTTCCGGAACATCCAGAGAACGGAAGGTAATGCCCACACGTACCCGACCAGACACATAGCCATTTGCAACCAACTCTTCAATGATTGGCATGGCAGCATTGATGGAAATGGCAAACCCTAGTCCTTCATAAGCGGTTCCGCTGTAAATGCTGGTGTATTTGGAAGAGGTAATGCCGATTACTTGCCCATATAGGTTGACGAGTGCACCGCCGGAATTGCCGGGGCTAATGGCAGCATTGGTTTGAATGCAGTCCATTTCAAAGCCGGTGGAACCGCTTTTAACCTGCCGATGCAAGGCAGAGACAATGCCGTTTGTGACAGTTCCTGTCAATCCGGCAGGATTGCCGATGGCAACCACTTCTTCGCCAACCAATAGGGAGTCTGCATCCCCAATGGTGGCAGCTGGTAAGCCGTTTTTTTCTACTTTCAGCACAGCTAAATCTGTTTTGGTATCCATGCCCACGCAGGTTGCTGGAAGTGCCTCTGTAGATTTTCCAATGGAAACCCAGAATGTGTCACAATCCTGTAAAACATGGGCATTGGTGACAATATAGCCATCTTCGGAGAGAATGATACCGGAACCACTGCTCATGGGCGTGTCGCCAGCAATCGCTTTAATCTCTACAATTGAGGGTGCAACGGCATCCGCAACGCCGGCAACCGTATATTTTCCGTTTTCATCTGGTTTTGTAATCTGATCGGAAGCAGGCTTTTCCTGATACTGTACCGTTAAGGTCTGTTCCGTTTGCTGCATAGTTGGTGTGGTATTGTCCATTTGATAATAATGAATAATATCGCTCAAAATACAATATACAAGCAGTAAAAATGCCAGTGCAATGGCAATCCATGCTAACCTTGTCAGTCGGTGTTGTTCTGGTGTTGCGTTCTCTTTTCTTTGTTTTGGTACAGTTGGAACAGCTTGCACAGGTGGAAACGAAGTGGGATGGTGATATGGCATATATGGTGGTACTTGTGCAGGTGGTATCTGTTCATATTGCGGCTGTTGTCCGTTCTGCGAATGCTGCTGCGGTGCAGCCTGTGAATAGGATCGTATTCGTGTATATTGTGCTTGTTGTCCGTTCTGCGAATGCTGCTGCGGTGCAGCCTGTGAATTAGGTGGCATCTGTGCATATTGTGTCTGTTGTTCGTTCTGTGTATGCTGCTGCGGTGCAGCTTGTGAGTTTTGTGTGCCGGATTGCGGTGGCTGAATCGGAGAAAGCGGTGTTTCTGCCATAACGTATGCTCCTTTCTATCATATACAGGATATGGGAAAAGGCAGACGATTGCTTTTTGTATCGTCCGCCTTTTTCTTATATGGGCTCCTTTGGATTTCCTTCTATGTTATCTGCATGAGATTCTTCTGGCATTTCCTGCTTCGGCAGAGAAATGGAGAACTCTGTATATTCGCCCTCCTCGCTGCTGACAGAAATCTGTGCCTTATGTAGACGAACAATATGTTTGGTAATATCCAGTCCAATGCCAAGCCCTGTTTTGTCATGGCTTCTGGAATCATCTGACTTATAAAAACGTTCAAAGATTTTTGGTAGTTCCTCTTTGGAAATACCGGCTCCCGTATTGCGGATGGCAATGACAGTATTTTTCGATTCCTCTGTAAAGGTAAAGGTAATCGTACCACCGGTATTGACAAACTTGACTGCATTTTCAAATAAGTTATAGATAACCTGTCCAATCAAATCTGGATCTCCCCAGACCTGAACTGGATTGGAATCCAAACCAACCAGTGTAATATTTCGTTTTTCCAGACGGCTTTCAAACATAAGAATCGTTCGGAACACCAGATCTTGTATGGAAAACAACTGATAGTGAATTTGGATGGTACCATTATCGAATTTTGTCAGGTTCAGCATAGAAGAAATCAGAATTTTCAGTCGCTGCATTTCCTGTGAAACAATCGAGAGATATTGTATCCGTTTGTTTTTGGGAACCGTGCCGTCCAGCATACCGTCAACATAGCCACTAATGATGGTCATGGGAGTCCGCAGTTCATGTGAAACATTTGAAACAAACTGTTTTCGCTGGTTTTCTGCATTTTCTGCTGCATATGCAAGCTCATTGACACTGTATGCCATTGCTTCATAAGACGGTTCTTCAAAACTGCCCGGATTCAGATGCTCTGTGTAATTACCCTTTGCACATTGCTGTGCAATCCGCATCATCTGTTCCAGTGGCTTTTGATGTTGATTCAGGAAAAGGGCTGTGATGCTTACAAGAACCCCAGTCAGTATTACACAGCACAGCAAACCGGAAATCCATATTCTGGTCATAAATACATCCATGACACTGGTTACGGTGTTGCTGAACAGATAATAATTTGTGATTGTTCCGTTTGGTTCTGAAAAGGAAATGACAGAACCTTTGCTAATCATTGGATGGCGTTCTTTTGGATTCAGCATAGCGAGTGTATCAGAAAGATAGCTGCCCTCTTCCTGTATCATTTGCAATGCAGAATCATCCAGATGGATTTTTGTTTTCTCACAGTTGACCTGTTTGGAACAAATCACACAATTGCCTTCTGTGTTGAATAAAAAATATAGTGCGTGCGTTTCTTCTGTATTCCAGTCAAATAACTCCTGTGCAGAGCCATCCGATATCCAATCCACGCTGGCTTTTTTCGTCTTGTTTTCCTCCTGATATTGTTTTAGCAGGTTCCCTGCTAAAATGCCATCATTTTTGCCAATAGAGGAGAAAACAGAGCGTTTATACATGGAAATACTGATAAGGGAAATAATAATGGTACAAACCAGCATTGCCAACACTTCCACACAGACAATTCGCATGGTAAGGGGATGAAAGCGGCGTGGTTTTTTTGTACCGTCAGCCATTATTCTTCTTCTTCAGATTCAAATTTATAGCCAACGCCCCAGACGGTTTTAAGTGCCCATTTATCGGAAACACCTTCCAGCTTTTCCCGCAGACGCTTGATGTGGACGTCAATGGTACGGGAGTCGCCGTAATACTCAAAGCCCCAGACTTCGTCCAGAAGCTGATCACGGGTATAGACACGGTTCGGGTTAGATGCGAGATAGAAAAGCAGTTCCAATTCCTTTGGCGGCGTATCGACTACCCTGCCATTTACCCGCAGTTCATAGCGTGTCATATTGACAGACAGCTTGTCATAGCGGACTTCCCTGACTTCTGTTTCTGCCGGAGCAGCACTGACTCTTCTGGCAATTGCCTTGATGCGGGCAACGACTTCTTTGGTGTCAAACGGTTTTACAATATAATCATCTGCACCAAGCTCCAGACCCAATACCTTATCGAAAGTATCGCCTTTTGCTGTAATCATAATAATGGGTGCACTGGATTTTTTCCGGATTTCCCGGCAAACCTGCCAGCCGTCCATGCTTGGGAGCATGACATCCAGCAGAACAATATCTGGTTTGAGTGCGTTGAATTTTACCAATGCTTCTTCTCCATCATAGGAAAGGATGACACTATAGCCCTCGTTTTCCAGATACATCATTAGTACATCACAGATATTGGGGTCATCATCTACGACCAGTACTTTTTCTAATGCCATTGTTACGTTAACCTCACTTTTCTTATTTTATTTTTTATGACAAAATGAAATTGTTGATTACCAGTATGATAACACATGTTGGTAAAAATATGGTGTACTTTTTTTGTATTTACCATGAATCGTTTGTAAATTATGAAATTTGTAAAAATCTAAAATGTATTTGTTAGCTGCTTTGCCAAATTCAAAATGAACTGAAAAATGATTCATAATTGCTGTAAAAAAGAAACAATATTTTTTCCATTTAGAAGGAAAATTTGTGCATATATCCAATTTTAAAGAAAAAAGAGCATTTGGACTTGATTTTTCCGAAAAAGTTGTTATAATAAGATTAGCACTCAAGAAAAAAGAGTGCTAACACAAACAGTACACAAGTGATAAACTATAAAAATCTATGGGAGGAAGAGCGTTATGTTAAAACCGTTGGCAGACAGAGTCATCGTAAAGTTTGAAGAGGAAAAGGAAGAGAAGACCGCAGGTGGTCTGCTTCTGAGTGCAAAGGCAGCTTCCAGCAGTTATGCAATGGCGACTGTTGTTGCATGTGGTGCAGGAAAGTACGCTTCCACCGGTACGCTGATTCCGATGGCAGTGAAGGTTGGCGATAAGGTATTGCTGAGCAAGACCGCTGGTCAGAAGATTAAGGAAAACGGCGAAGAACTGACCGTTGTTTATGAAAGCGAAATCATCGCAATTGCAGAATAAGTACATTTTAAATCGCAAATGAGAAAAGGAGTGCAGAATCATGGCAAAAGAAATTAAATACAATGCAGATGCAAGAGATGCAATTGTTGCTGGTATTGATAAGCTGGCAAACACCGTAAAGATTACCCTCGGTCCGAAGGGCAGAAATGTGGTATTGGATAAGGAATTCGGTGCACCACTGGTTACCAATGACGGTGTGACCATTGCAAAGGATATTGAGCTGGAAGATGCCTTTGAGAATATGGGTGCACAGCTGGTAAGAGAAGTTGCTACCAAGACCAATGATGCAGCTGGTGACGGTACCACAACTGCAACGGTTCTGGCACAGGCAATCATTCATGAAGGTCTGAAGAACATTGCAGCTGGTGCTAACCCGATGGTACTCCGTAAGGGTATCGCAAAGGCTGTTGATGCAGCAGTGGATACCATTCAGGCAAACTCCAAGGCAGTGAATGGTTCTGAGGATATTGCAAGAGTTGCTACCATTTCTTCCGCAGATGAAAATGTCGGCAAACTGATTGCAGAAGCAATGGAAAAGGTAACCACAGACGGCGTGATCACCATCGAAGAGGGCAAGACTGCTGCAACTTACAGTGAAGTGGTAGAAGGTATGCAGTTTGACCGTGGCTATCTGTCTCCATATATGATTACCGATCGGGAAAAGATGAAGGTCGTTTATGATGACGCTCTGGTATTCCTGACCGACAGAACCATCAGCAACATTCAGGAAATCCTGCCGCTGCTGGAACAGATCGTACAGATGGGCAAGAAGCTGCTGATCATTGCAGAGGACATCGAAGGCGAAGCACTGACTACGATTATCCTGAACAACCTGCGTGGTACCTTTAAGTGTGCAGCCGTTAAGGCACCGGGCTTTGGTGACAGAAGAAAGGAAATGTTGCAGGATATTGCCATCCTGACTGGCGGTACGGTGATTGCCAAGGATTTGGATATGGAACTGAAGGATGCTACCATTGATATGCTGGGTCATGTCAGCCAGGCAGTCATCGACAAGGAAAACACCATTCTGGTTGGTGGTGCTGGTGACAAGGAAGCGATTGCAGAACGGATTCAGGAAATCAAGAATCAGATTGCTGTTTCCACTTCTGATTTTGATAAGGAAAAGATGCAGGAGCGGATTGGTAAGTTGTCCGGTGGTGTGGCTGTAATCCACGTTGGTGCAGCAACCGAAGTAGAAATGAAGGAAAAGAAGCTGCGGATTGAAGACGCTCTGTCTGCAACCAAGGCTGCTGTAGAAGAAGGCATCGTAGCAGGTGGTGGTACGGCATTGATTAACGCCATTCCGACCATTGAAAAGCTGATTCCGACTTTGGAAGGCGATGAGAAGACCGGTGCGAAGATTATTCTGCGTGCATTGGAAGCACCGCTCCGTCAGATTGCAGCGAATGCAGGTCTGGAAGGCAGTGTTATCATTGACAAGATTCGGAGAAGCCGCAAGGTTGGTTATGGCTTTGATGCATATACAGAAACCTACTGCGATATGCTGGGCAGCGGTATTGTAGATCCGACCAAGGTAACCAGAAGTGCATTGCAGAATGCAGCATCCATTGCTTCTATGGTATTGACCACAGAGAGTGCAGTTGCAAACATTAAGAAGGATGAACCGGCTGCACCGGCAATGCCAGCAGGCGGTATGGGCGGTATGTATTGATTTATGTGAGGAAATTTTCTCATGATATAGGGGAAAGCGGCAGCGTGATGGAGTACGCTGCCGCTTTTCTTTTTGTAGGAACAAGTAAGTTTTACTCTACTGAGTTGTGAAATGCGTTCAAGCTGGTTTCAGCTTGGCGAGTAGTATTGATAAAACATATTCTTTTTAAGTTTTCATAAATTATTAAAAATATTTTTTTAATTGGTACTACATTGTTTTTAGCATATAGTTCTGCATAACAAACCTCATTTATATTAAAAATCAAAACCAAATCACTTTTTCTATCATAATTTCATCAGCTCGATAATAGCAATCTGGATTGTAATGCCTGCATACCATCTGGTCGCTGTCTGATTTTGTATATGCATCATAATATTGATCTCATTGGTATTCTGTCCAATTTGTACTTTGTTCTTAATACAGTATAATAATATGCAATTTAATGTTATTATACAATTTTAAAGCACAAATAATTTCTGCTGCCCACAATGGAATACCATGCTCACAATTCACATAAAAATCTGTATAACCACTGCAATAAGCCTTCCAGATGGTTTCACGTAAAATTTGTTTCATTTCAGGATAGGGCTTTTCATATTCATTTTTACAGGTTAGGCGGTTTTCAAAACCGGTTGAAATAATGGTGCAATTCATTTTCTACCTCCCAGAATATCTTCTGAATCTTGAACATATAACATTATAGTCGAAAATACGACAATGTTCAAGTAGTCAAATATGAATTATAATGTTTATAGGTGATAATATGATCGTGTACGCACCATTATGGGAGACTATGAGGAAAAAAGGAATAACCACATATACTTTAATCAACAAACATCATATCAGCAGCAGTACCATTCACAGACTACGTCATAATCTGGGTGTTACCACACAATTGATTGATGATTTATGTATGATTCTGGATTGTAACGTAGAGGATATTATAAAATTTGATACTAATCTCTAATCACCCTAATGAAGCGATCCAATCCCTCCGAGTGATAC
>CAUDDP010000092.1 GCA_958448395.1 uncultured Oscillospiraceae bacterium
CGGCACAGTTTGTGATTGGCAGCGGTAGAATGCATTCTCGTCGAACTCACGTTATTTTAAAATCAACAAATATGATTTTACAGAAATAAGTACTCATTATCAATTGCGAATAATTTTAAAGCACATCGTATTTTCATGAATCAATGGCTGATTATATGCAAAGTATAACACACCCGTATGGTCTGCCTTGATTTCTGCAATCACATTGCCTTCAATTGGATGCAAAATTTGTCCGATCAGCTGCCCGTTTGTTACACGGTCTCCAATCCGAACACAGGACTGAAAGATACCACCCTGTCCGGTACGAATCTGAGAGATATTTGACTCCTCTACCAATTCTGTTTGGTATCCGGGGGCAGTATGCACTGTCAGTAATTCTGCATAGTTCAAAAACCGCAGAATTGCCTGTACAATCACTTCACAGGACTGTGCATCTATCCGATCCGTTTCACTGGAATACAGGGAAAAAGCATTGGTTTCCCAAATCTGCCAGTTGTAATTTAACGTTGTTGTGTCATAAGGACGAGGCATACGAATAATGCCGTACTGCAACCCAAACCACTTCATCAAATTGTGTTCCGTCAATTGCGTTTCCATCATCTTTACATGTGGGAGGAAATTTCCGGTTTGGTAAAAGCTGGTCAGCTGAATGCCATAGGTGTAGCCCTGTAATATTTGAAACAATCCATCTGCAATTCTCTGCGTCGTTTCTCCCAAATGATAACCTGGAAACATACGGTTAATGTCCGTATTGTCCATCGGCCAGAACCGCTTTCCAATATTCATAGAGTAGTAATTGACACAGGGTACCACCAGAAGTTCCGTATTTTGTGCAAAACGGTTTTCTGCCTCCAGTTTCCGAAAAATCTGAATCAGCTGCGAACAGATATACATCTGTTGTACCTCATTGCCACGAATCGCCCCCACAATGGCAACCGATTTTTCTCCGCTGCCAAACCGGTACCCTACAACATCCAAACTATCCCGATAAGGGGATTTTAGCGAATAAAGAATTTCTTTTTTCATGCTATATTCGCCGCCTTTCCGTCTGTTTGTTTCAGAATCCGCCCTACCAGAGAACCACCATATACCACCGGATATTCCCGCAGTGTAAAAAGTAAGCCGTCACAATTGGCGTGAATGGAAGCTGCGATTGATCCATCCAGTGTATTTAAAATATCACCGATGTGATCACCATTCTGCACCATTGTGCCGAAAGAGACTGCCGGTACAAAAATGCCTGCTGCATCGGAGTTCAAAAACTCCACTGCACCGTCCAGAGAGACAATCGGCTTCCGTACTGCCGGTACTTCACCATGCCACATGCCCAATGTCTGCATGAGATTCAAAATACCGTCAAACAACTGTTTGCCGTACGCTTGTGTAATCCGCATACCTACGCCCATTTCTACCACAAGTGTCTTGGTTCCAATGCTGTTCAGGCTATGTGCCAGTGTAGATTCCAACACCGTTGCCGACTCATGCACCCAGATAAAATCCACATTCAAAAGCTTCCCATAAGGCAACAATGTTTCCATTGTTGGAACACTCATCCGAATCTGCGGCAATTCCCGTAAGTAAATATTGCTGGAATGAACATCAATACAAATATCAGCCCCCTGCAAGTCTTCGATGATAGAAGCACTCACTGCCTCCATCATGGTGCCGTTTGCATTACCCGGAAAAATCCGGTTCATATCCAGATCAAACTGTGGAATCCCTCTTGTAATCGAATCAATGCCCATGGGATTCAATGCCGGATAAATATCCACTGTACCATCCAGCTGATCAATATGCTGCTGAAGATAATGTTCCAGCAGCCAGACCAAATACTGCCCCTCCAGCTCATCTCCATGGATACCAGTTACAATGCAAATACGCCGTTTTCCGGTTCCATTTTGAATGCTGGATTTTTTTATACGAAGCACTTCATTGACCGCAAGGGTTGCCTTTGCGATTGTTTTTATCATATCGTGCGTCTCTCCTATCTGTTTTTTACTTTTGTCTTTTCACATCTGCAGCAGATTAAAAAATGGTTTCTAATCTTGTTTCCACCCACTGCATCTGTTGTGTATATGCACCAAACATTGTGCCACGACTGAGAGAACAATCCTGTGCATCTCGTCCCTGCGAAAGCACAAGATAGCCCTCATCTGTTATTCTGTTATTGGTCGGATCCATGCCAACCCATTTAAAGCCATCCCAATATTCCAGCCAGCTATGTGTTTCTCCCTCCTGAAATGCCAGTCCTGCCAGATATCGGCACGGAATCTGCTGCATCCGCAGCAAGGAAAGAAAAATGTGGGTATAATCCTGACAGACACCCTTTCCAGCAGCAAATGCCTGTGCTGCTGTCGTCGTGATATCTGTACTTCGTTTTTCATAGTGCATATGAGCAGAAAGCTGATGCATCCAAACTTCTATCTGCTCCGAAAGTGAATTTACGCCACAGCTTGCCATCTTACACTGTTGAAAGAAATCAGCCAACGCAGCATCTGGTTTGGTCATTGCCGTCTGATAACGGTAACATGGCATAAAATCTGTTTTTGGGATACTGTCATCCCGTTCCACTATACCCTGCACTGCAAAATCCAAGTACCGATGTGGCGAAGCAATAAAGCCACTTAACACCCGATTCCCGAAGGCATCTGTACTTTCATTGGCATACTGGTTCGGCAACATCGAAAAATGATATTGTACAATATGCTGCCCTGCAGTTTCCATGGGAATGCAGCGAAGCAAATAACTATGATCTTGTACGTGGTGATTGAATGTCAGCTTTGTGCTGTAATAAAATTGTAATCGTCTCATCGTTCTGTGATTCCTTTATTTAAATTACAATGCTGTCCGTCTTCTTTGGTGCAAATAAGTTTCCCAAACTGTATACCGCTGCTGTTGACTGCTTTGCCATATTATTTTCCCCCATTAACTCCACCAGTATAGATAATTGCTGCGTATTATACTGATAGGGTGTGTTTTTTGGAATCAGACGCAGCCGGTCACAAAGGCGGTCAAACTCCTGCCGAATCATCTCATCTGAATAATGCAGTCGGAAATACAAGTCTAAACGTTCAATGGATTGCCCACAGTCAATCAGAGCCTTTTTCTCTATATCATAGATATGATTTTCCAAACTGCCACGAAAACTATATAAAATATCCTGTAATGTCAGCAACTCATATAACAAGCCATCCTTCACCTGATTAGCTTTTTCCAATGTGTCCATGGCAAGCTGCAAATAGGACAATGTTTCCGTAGAAATATCCTCCCGCAACACAATTCCATTGTCGTAAGCACGACAGAGACTGTAAAGCACCGAATTCACATTTTGTCCATTGAAGAGAAAATCCATCAGAAAAGCCCCTCGGCTGCCATAGACATCTTTCAGACCAAATGCTGTCAGGTACTGCTGATACCAGTGCGGATCGGCATCTAACGCCTTATCAAAGTGTGTTTGGATGGATTTTAAGGTTGTAAATGAGCGTTCTGTATAACGACCAAGCCAGAAAAGCCGATCGCTGTGCTCTAACGAGATTGTACCCATGTGTCTTTAAACCCTCCTCCCTGTGATGAGTTCACAACAAATGAATCTGGATTTCTGGAAAACCGTGTCAAACCGGATGCCCAGACCTTTGTCGTCTTGCCAGTCAATACAAATGCACGCAAATCTGCTTTCCGCATAACAACTTCTTCTCCATCCAACAGCGGCAAATCACAAAAATCAATAATTTCCTGTGCAATAAACCGACGGGGTTCTGCCAGAATAGTTGCCTTTAACTGCTCCTGTTTCTCTGGTGTCAAATCTCTGCCAAACATGACGCCATAACCGCCTGCTTCCGCAACATCCTTAATCACCAGCTTTTCAAAGTTGTCCATCACATAGGCACAATCTTCTGCATAAAATGGCAGATAAGTCGGTGCATTCCGTAAAATCGGTTCCTGCTTCAAATAATAGCGAATCATCTTTGGCACAAAATAATAAATTCCCTTGTCATCTGCAACCCCATTTCCGGGAGCATTGATCAATGCCACATTGCCAGCACGATACGCTTCCATGATATTTGGCACGCCAATCAACGAAGAGGATTCAAAGGTCAGCGGATCCATATATTCATCTGAAATGCGACGATACAAGGCACCTACTCTTGTCTTTCCACCAGAATAGGTACGATAGTACAAGATGTTATCTTCAACAAATAATTCGTTATTTTGCACCAGTACAGCACCGGTTAGTTCCGCCAAATAAGAATGTTCAAAGTATGCCGCATTATATCTGCCCGGCGTCAGAATCGCCAGAATGCCGCCGCAATTGACAGATTCCATGGTTTGCTTCAAAAGCATCGCATAATTCCGGTTGTCCACAATTGCATTTTCTGTAAATGTTTTCGGAGAGGCAATCCGTGTCAACTCTCTTGCAATCAATGGATAAGATGCACCAGATGGAATCCGCAGGTTGTCCTCCAGAATATACCACCCTCCATCTTTCGCCTGCACCAAATCAATCCCAGAAATGTGGCTGTAAATACCGTTTTTCGGTGTAATCCCCTCACACTGCGGCAAATAACCGCTGGAAAGATAGATGAAATCCTCCGGTACAATACCATCCTTTACAATTTTCTTTTCATGATAAATATCATAGAGAAATTGGTTCAGGGCATCCACTCGCTGCATCAAACCTGCTTCCAACTGCTGAAAATCTGCATGTGAGATGACCCTTGGAATCGGATCAAACGGAAAGAACTGTTCTTTGAAAGCACCGTTCTTGTAAATTCCAAATTTTACGCCATACCGTCGAAGCAGCTGATTGATTTCCTTTGTTTTCTGCATTAAATCTGTTTGCAGCACTGTTTTTTCTGCTACTATCTGCATAAAAGTCACTTCCCTTATCCACTTGTTTTGCCAATAAAAAAAGTGCCTTTCTCATTTCTGAGAAAGGCACCTTTGCCAAAAACAAATGGTATATCTGATAGTATTATCATATCAGAATTCGCCGCATTTGTCAAGCAAAATCAGCATTTTTTATTTTTCACAACGGAAACCGAAAAAACAGATTGATTTTCATATAATTTTTTTGTGCTTTCTTATTTTTATTTCGTTTAGGATAAGATTTCTGTTGTTATCTCTGTTGATTCTGTTTCTGTATCGTCAGTTTGCAGATTAGAAACTGTTGTTTCTTCCACTTGCTGTGAACTTTCTGTTCCTACTGGTGTACCATTAGAAACAAAATCATGAAACAGAATCGTGGCATTCTGATTTCCCATCTGAAAAACAGAAGGACTGCCATCCGCTGACAATATCAGTTCATAACTGCCAGCCTCCAGTTCTCCCTTCAATGTCACGCCATCCTCTCCAGAAGTACCCTGTAATGCAGTTTCTTCTGCTAACTGATCCGCCGCAAGAATAAACTGATATAAAATCGACTTTGCTGGCAATGCCGTCTGCGGAACAGAAAAAGCAAGCCCCTTATACGATGCCGTTACTTCTCCGTCCAGAAAATCCAACCGTACCCCTGCCAGCTGTGCTGGTTCTGAAAAAGAAACATTCCACTCGCCATCGCCCACACGCTGCATCGTTCCCTCTGCTGTCATTTCTTCCAGTTCCATTGTGACACCAGTTGTAAAACTGGTATTCAGCTGATTTTTTGCTGTGGTGCTGCCGCCACTGACACTACATCCAGTAATCAGAAAACAAGCCGTCATGGCAAATGCAAAACCTGTAAAATATCGTTTCATCCCTATGCCTCCGTCTTTCTGTCAATGTCATCACGATCCTGTATCCAGCTGCATCACACAGCTCTTTTCTCGCTCCTATCTCATTATTTACCGAGATTGTTCCATTCTCCGAAACACCTGCGGCAGACAGTGCAGTAAATCCTGCGGCAGCATTGCTTGTTCTGAATACTGTTCTGCTGCCAAATCTCCTGCCAGTCCGTGCAGATATACACCTGCACAAGCAGCTTGATAAGGCAAAATGCCTTGTGCTGCAAAGGATGCAATCATCCCTGCCAGCACATCGCCGGAACCGCCACGGCTCATCCCTGGATTCCCAGTTGGATTCTGCATACTTGTTGTACCCTGCTGCACAATCGTTCCCGCCCCCTTCAGCACCAGTGTACCAGAAAATGTTTCACAAAAATGCAATGCACAAGCAGAACGGTCTGCCTGCACAGCGGATGTGCTGGATTTTATCAGCCGTGCCATCTCACCGGGATGTGGCGTTAAAATCCAGTTTGACTTTTGCTCCTGCATTATATCTATGCAGGCTGCCAGTGCGTTTAGACCATCTGCATCTATGACCACTGGACAATTTGCAAGACGCACCGTTTCCCGTACAAGCTGCTGTGTTGCAATGGTATTTCCCAAACCGCATCCAATCAATATAGCAGATGCCATTGTAATCGCAGATTGCAAGATATCTTGATTTTGCTCCCAACTAATACCACCTGTGTTATCTGTTTGCATAGGCAAATAAACTGCTTCATAAATCTGCGATGCCAGAATCGGCACATTATGCTGGGTTGTTGCAACCTTTACCAATCCTGCACCACTTCGCAAAGCTGCCAATGTAGAAAGCGCACATGCACCTGGCATGCTATCTCTTCCTGTAATACAAAGCAGAGTGCCAAATGTACCCTTGTGGCTGTCTCGTTTTCGCCTTGGAAAACTGCTGCAAACATGCTCCCATGATAACCAATTCATATGATATTCCTCCTATAAAAATATAGTATTCATGAAAATAGCGGAACTGCAAATTCCCTTTACAATTCCGCCATTCTATTTTTTGTACTTGTATTTAATGTGAGTTCGACGAGAATGCATTCTACCGCTGCCAATCACAAACTGTGCCGG
>CAUDDP010000093.1 GCA_958448395.1 uncultured Oscillospiraceae bacterium
TGACACCATTAGAAAATATCGCCGTTGGATAAGCCAAAACCAATCATATTAGCAGTAATTGATTACTGCTTCGTTTCTACTTAAAATTCAAACATTTTTTGGAGGGGAATCATGACACACAAGAAATATATGACACCGTTACAGTTGATTGCACTTGGATTTTTGGCAGTCATTTTACTGGGAACATTCCTGCTAATGATGCCATTTTCACAAAAGCAACCTGGCAGTGTCACATTGGTGGATGCTGCTTTTACCGCTGTAAGTGCAGTTTGTGTCACAGGACTGGTTGTCGTAGATGCCGGAGACACATTCAGTACACTTGGACAAACTATATTGGCAATTTTAATCCAAATCGGCGGTTTAGGAATCACTTCTATTGGTGTAGGACTAATTTCTTTTCGGCGGAAACATATACGGATACGAGATCAGGTACTCATACAAGCTGCTTTAAACTACCCCACCATGCAGGATATCCGAGAACTGATTCGATCGGTTCTGCTTATGACGCTGACAATAGAAGCATTCGGCACAGCTGTCGGCACCATCTTCTTCTATTCGGAATATGGATTCCCAAATGCACTGGGCATTGCAGCTTTCCACAGCATTGCTTCCTTTAACAATGCTGGCTTTGATATTTTCGGTAACTGGAACGGTATGACACTGTATGCCGACCACATTGGATTGAATTTGCTCACTGCTTTTCTCATTATCAGTGGCGGCATCGGCTTTTTTGTGATTCGGGATATTTTAAAAAAACGGCGAATTTCTCGTTGCAGCTTGCATACAAAAGTCGTAATATGTGTGACAACCATTTTGATTTTTGGTGGTATGCTGCTGATAAAACTGACAGAGGGCAACCAAATTTCCTGGCTGAGTGCGTTTTTTACCAGTGTTTCTACTCGAACAGCCGGATTTTCTGTTGTACCGCTGAACCAATTTTCCCATGCCGGTATTTTACTAGTTTATCTGTTTATGTTCATTGGTGCAGCTCCAGGCTCAACAGGCGGTGGCGTCAAAGTCACAACCTTCTATATTTTGATACGCACCATTTTGTGTTATCCACAGAGAAAACAGCCAAACGGATTTCGAAGACGCTTTCCTGCTGGTATCGTACAGCAAGCTTTGGTGATTTGCAGTCTGGCGATTGCAATTATCTTTACTGGACTGTTTTTCCTCTGCATGTTAGAACCTGAGATTTCTATCTCGTTCTTATTGCTGGAAACCATTTCTGCATTCGCAACGGTTGGTCTATCTGCCGGTATCACACCAGATTTGCATCCTATCAGCAAAATGATTTTAATGCTGATTATGTACATCGGCAGACTGGGACCACTGACAGTTGCCTCTCTTTGGTTCCGAAAACAGCCAGACAGCATCTTGCTGCCGGAAGAGGAAATACCAGTTGGATAAAAGCAAAGACAAAGACAAATAATATTATGACAGTTAAAGGAGAAATTGCTATGTTCGGAAAAAAAGTAAAAACAGAAAATGGACTCTATGGCATTGTTGGACTGGGACGTTTTGGATTTGCATTGGCACAGTCTCTTTCAGAATCCGGAAAGGATTTGATTATCATTGACGAAAATGAAGCAAAAATCAACTCCGCTGCTGCATTTACTGACCACGCCTATGTGGTACAGGAATTGTCGAAAGACAACTTCCGAAAAGTTGGAATTGACAATTGTGATGTTGTCATCATCTGCATTGGTGAACGTATGGATACCTGCATTCTTGCGACTTTAAATGTCATTCAACTTGGCGTAAAACGAGTAATTGCAAAGGCAACCAGTGCCGAACAGGGATGTGTACTGGAGCTGCTTGGTGCAGAAGTTGTGTATCCAGAACGAGATATGGCCATTCGGCTTGCAAACCGTCTGTTGGCTCCAGGTTTCCTGGATTTCATCACATTAAGCGAGGAAGTAGACCTGATGGAACTAAGTGTGACACAGAAAATCGCAGAAAAAACTGTCGAAGACATCAATCCCAGAAAAATATTTGGCATCAATCTCATTGCACGCAAGCATAATGGATCACTGGAAATTGAAATCAAACCAGACACTGTACTGCATCGAGGTGACACCATCTGTGTGATTGGCACACGGGAAAATATCCGAAAATTTGAACGTTATTTAAATGAATAAATGGCTAAAACCATTTCTGCTATCGCCCTGTTTGTATCTCTGCAAATGGGGCGATTTTTTCATGCATATGAATTCCTTTTGAATCACATTTGTTTAAATTTTATACACAAAAATAGAATGATTGTGCCCGTCTTCATTTGTTATGCTATAGGTGGGGGATCAACAGAATGTCAATGTTTAAGAAAGGATACATTGATCATTATGTTATATTCTATTCTGTTTCCTATTTTTTGTAATCTTATATTATGCGGTTCATGCTTGATTCCAAGATTATCTTTAGGGGAAAATAGGGAATTTGAATTGTTTAAAAAGATGGGGATTTTGACCATAGGCGAAATGCTATCACTCATCTTATTACACTGCATTACTCGCTCTTTTCAAGGAGCAGGAATGCATCCATTTCCCAAACTGCCGCTGTTTGTTACGCTACTTTTGATTGGTATCGGTGTTGCCTTTTCCGAACGGCACACCTCTTCCAATAAACGGCGGTTTATAAGAAAATGTGCCTATATTGCAGGTTGTATTTTTCTGATGGAAGTATTCGTATTCCATGTTACAAGCTTTTCCACTCAGAAAGATACTTTCTCCCTGCCACTGGTTTCAGCAGAAATTGACGATACGAATGCTGCTACAATAGAAGGCGATTCTATTCGCATTACTGGAAACTGCACCCTGACATTTTCTGACCTATCTCTTCAAAGCAACCTACACTGTTTACAGTTGGATGCAGATGGAGAAGATCCTCGTTATCATGTTGCATTGCTCATGAAAGATAACAACTTCACAGATCGATTTGAACAGACTGGTAAGACACAGGCAACAGGCACCTATTCCAAATTACAGTTTCCTCTTCTTCCATATGAAACGCTATATGCTTTACAATTGGAGTTTTTTGATGTAGACAACCCGATTACGCTACACAGTGGAACATTGTATTCTGCTATTCCGTTTGTCTTTTCCACAGCAAGATTTTTCTTGATTCTATTCATTGCACTCATTTTAACCGCTTGCAAACAGTTCTCTGTCTGGAATATTCGCTATCGTGCAAAAAGCTGGAAACATAATTTAGCAGTCCTAGTTACCATGTTTGGCTGTATTGCTTGCATATCCGCATTCATGATTCCGAATCAAGAATCTGTCCCTTTTGGAGATAACATTGACAGCAATAATGTCTATGCTATGACATTGGATGCATGGGTTAACGGTCGTGCAAATCTGGATTTAGAAGTGTCACCAGAATTGTTACAATTAGAAGATCCATATAGCCCATCTGCTAGAGAAGGGCTTCCTTATCACTGGGATTATGCCTATTATAACGGCAACTACTATTGCTACTTTGGCTGTGCACCTGTTGCATTACTCTATTATCCATTTTATAAGATAACTGGAAAGGTACTTCCGCTCAATACTGCTTACTGTATCTTTATGGAAGTCATCATAATTACGATGTTCGGCTTAATTATGACACTTGTACGGCAATATTGTAAACGTCCACCACTCCTGCTGCTATTGATGGGACTTTTTTCTGCTACAGTGGGATGTGGTGCAATATTAGGTGTGACCTACTGTGACCGATACTATCTCTGCGTTCTCAGTGGAATGGCTGGCTTACTGTTGGCTCTCTGGACAGGCTTTGCAGCAGTTGCATCAAAACGAAACTGGAAACGTTTCCTGCTGCTTGTTATCAGCGGAATTGGATTGGTTATTACAGCGGCTTCCCGTCCCAATATGCTGATTTATGCCTTGCTGTTAGTGCCGATCTTCCTGCAACTGTTGTTCCGAAAAAGCCTAACCCTTCCCTCACGAATGATAAGTGCTAGTTGCTTTCTTCTGCCAGTTGCAATCGGGGCAGCAGCTGTGATGTGGTATAATCAAATCCGTTTTGACAACCCGTTTCAATTCGGTGCAGTTTACCAGCTGACTGTAGACAATGTCTCTGCTAATCAAATTTCACTGATCCGTTTACCAGCAGCAATTTATGCATATTTTCTTTGTCCAATGGACTTCTTAAATGATTTTCCGTTTATCGGTACAAAATTCACTGCCTTTCCAAACCGTGCAATGTACCTTTTTACGGAAGCTTCATTTGGAGCATTTGCGATGCCATCCATTCTACTCGGATTCCTTAGCCTACCATTGGTATACAAAACCTGGAAGAGAAAGCATCACAGCTTTCTGCGACGCATTACGATTGTAATTGCTATTTTTGCAGCCATCCTACTAGCGTGGATTGACTACTGCATGGCAGGCATTTCTCCTCGCTATATGCTGGATATTTTAGTTATCTTGAGTGTCTTAACCACCATTCTTCTGCTGCAAGTACCGTTAATACTAAAGTCGCATCATGCTGGTCTTTCCTTGATTAGCCAAAAAGTAATTTTTGCTGCAATGGCAGGAACAGTGATAGCAATTTTCTGCATTTTAATCACATGTGGAGAAGGAAGTGCCCTTTTCAAAGCACATCCTTCACTTTGGAATGCACTAAAAGAAATTTTTGTCTTTTGGAGATAAAGACATTCTGATCCCCCTATTGAAGAAAAAGAGTCAGTGGCTTACTGACTCTTTTTCTTTTCCTGTATACCAAAAACAGCAGCAGATAGAAATTCCCTTCTATATCTACTGCTGCTTTCATTTATCTGCTTATTTGCTCTTCTTCTCTTCGTGATATTCTTTTTCTGTATTGACAGACCAGATATTTTCCTTTGTCTTCTTGCCAGAAAGAATGTTGTCTACTGCTTCAAATGAAGTCGCCATAGAATGATCCATGTTGTTATAACGATGCTGACCGTTTCTCCCGACACAATATAGGTTATCAAACTGATTCAAATATGCAATCAAATCATCAATTTGTGCATAGGTATCAAAGTAAGCGGGATATGCTTTTTTTACCTTTTCACGATGTGCATCCTTGACATCTGATACAGAACTGATTACGCCCATAGAAACCAGTTCCTTAATCGCCATATTGATACAAGCCTTATCATCCATATTCCAGAAGTTGTCGCCCTCTGCACAGAAATATTCCAGCCCGATCCAAACAGTATGTTCTGGATCTTCCACCATATACGGAGACCAGTTATTGAAAATCTGGATTCTGCCAAGCTTAACACCAACATCCTGTACATAAATCCAGCAATCCGGTACAATATTACCCAATGTCGGGATTTTGGTTTCATTCTTCAAGTTCAGCCGATTTACCAGCAAACCAACAGTTACAAAGTCACGATATGGTAAACCCTTTGCAATTGCTGCAACCTTGTCTGGCACATCGTTCATACCAGCCACTAAGTCCTTCAGCGGCATAGAAGAAATAAACAAATCGCCATCCACAGTTTGTTCCTTACCATCCCGTGTATACGTTAAGGACAAGATTTTTCCAGTTTTATCGGTCTGAATGTTCGTGACTTTACTGCACATGAGAATTTTGCCACCCATTTTCTCAACCTCTTTCGCAGTTATTTCCCAAAGTTGACCTGGACCATATTTTGGATAATAGAATTCTTCAATCAAAGAAGTTTCTACTTTTCGATTCTTCTTATTTGGAGAAATCTTTGAAAACATATCCTTAATAACAGCTGTAATTGATAACCCTTTTACACGCTGCGAACCCCAGTCAGCGGAAATTTCTCGTGGATGCCGTCCCCAAAGCTTTTCGGTGTAGCCTTCAAAAAACATGGAATACAGTTTCTTACCAAATCGGTTAATATAGAAGTTCTCCAGAGAAGTTTCCTCCTTCTTGCCAACAGTGCTCTTCATATAGCTGCATCCAGCTGCAACTGTTGTAGCAAACCCCATATTCTTTAGGGTATTCCATTTTAAGGATACCGGATAATCAAAAAACTTGTGCTTATAGTAAATACGAGACACACGATTCCTTACCAACATAACACGATCTGTTTTTTCTGGATCCGGACCATCTTTTGCAAGCTGCTTCTCCCGATGTAGCTTTACATCATCAAAAGAAGGCTTACCCTGTCGTGGCATCATTTCCTGCCACCAATCCATAACATGCTGATCTTTTGAAAAGAAGCGATGCCCGCCAATATCCATGCGGTTATTCTTATACTTTACAGTTTTAGAAATACCACCAATTGCATCGCTTTCCTCCAAAATAGTGATCTCATAGTCTTTTGGTGCACGCCGCAGTAACTCATACGCAGCCGTCAGACCGGCTGGACCAGCACCAATGACAATAACTTTTTTCATTCCACTTCATATCCTTTCTTAATTTTTTTCCCTTAAAACGCAATTTCATAAAATCCCCATTTTACATAAAACTGCTGTGCACATTTTCTATAATTATTATAAAACTTATAATAATTATAGAAGACGTCTGAATCCATGTGCCTCTCTATTATAACATACTACGGCATGATTGTCAATCCGCATACACGCTTTTCACGGAAATCAATTTTTGTATTTTTCCTCACAGATACCGGTCTGACCTCCGCCTATCTGAATTAGCTTGACCATAATCGCCATTCGGCGGAGCAATCCACTCTATAATTTGAAAATTGATTTCCGTGTACGCTTTTTTCAAAAACGATTTTCGTTAACGTGAATTTCATAAACAGATTTTATCCACCAAACAGCTAATGTATTTCTTCTAAATTAAAGGTAATCAACGTGAGTTCGACGAGAATGCATTCTACCGCTGCCAATCACAAACTGTGCCGGCAGA
>CAUDDP010000094.1 GCA_958448395.1 uncultured Oscillospiraceae bacterium
CAGCTTGACCGCAGTTGCCATTCGGCAGATAAAACGCTCTCATCGAACTCACGTTCCACAAGACTATTCTGTGCGATTCTCCGGCACAGAGGTATCTCCGTTCGTTTTGCCCCAATTGGTAATTTCAATCTGTTCAATCTGGACAGGATTTTCCGAAAGTGTACTATTTGCAATCGTATCAATGACATCAAAGCTTTCTTTTCCATATGCCTGTGCAAAGATAGTCATCTGCTGTGCACAGTCTGGTACACCGCCCCAGCTCAGGAAGGTATTGGTGACAGCGGATGCACTTTCATCTGTTTCCTCCAACTGCTTTTTCGTTTCCTCATCCAATACAATGGAATTGCAGACCAAAAAGCGAGTTCCACAATAGGAAGCATCATTGCCAAAGAGCATCTTAAAAAAATTATTTTCTCTTTCCGTGACAGGTGCACAGAATGCACCACGAAACGGCCAAAGGTCAGCAGTTGTTTCCACTTCCACCTTTTGACGGCTTTCGTCCAGCTGGTCATCAAGAGAGCCATCCTCGTTCGGACTGCCGGCACGGAAGTAGACACCGGGTGCAGTCTGGTAGACATAGGTTCCATCATAATATCCCTTTTCCGCCAGTTCTGTAAATTGTCCAACATAGTTTGGTGCTGCCTCCGGATAGAGAACCGCTGTAATATCCCCCTCAGAAGTGTGTACAATCATGGCTGGATCGTCATCAGAGGGTGTTTCCAACTGAAGCAAATGGGCTTTGCTCATATCAATGTACGTATCATCTTTCTGTGCCATTCGGATGGTACAGGAGAACATCGTCAAACTGATCAAAGAGACAATAATGAGAATCATCAGCAGGATAGAAACGCTTTTTTTATTTAGTTTCGCCATATTACGCCTTTCCATTCGTTATTTTCAAAATCATTCACATACTTTCATTCACCACAGGCAGACTGCAATTGTCCGGATTCCCGATCTCCTATTAAAAGCGTCATGCCCTGCGGTCATATCTTTTCAATCTGCGTTCCCTGACGGGTCTCTTTTACACGATACCCCAACGCTGCAATCGCATCCCGCAATCTGTCAGCCTCTGCAAAATCCTTTGCTTTTCTCGCCGCTGCACGTTCTTCCACCAGCTTCTGCACTGCTTCCGGAATGGCATCCTCCTGCTTTCTCTGATACAGAATACCAAGCACCCCAGTCAATGTATCAAACAGCTTTGCACCGGCTTCCAGCTGTCCCTTTGTTGTGGCAGCATCCGCACTCATCCGATTCAAATCCCTTGCCAGTTCAAACAATGCTGTTATCCCATCTGCGGTATTCAAATCATCATCCATCGCCGTGATAAACTGCTGTTCTCTCTGTGCAAATATTGCCCTTGCAGCTTCTGTACAATCGCCTGCTGGAGCAGATGCCATTGCCCGATCCAATGTATCCCGACAGGTATACAACCGTTCCAGAGAAGCCTTGCAAGCGTCCAGCAGTTCTTTGCAGTAGTTAATCGGACTGCGGTAATGTGCCTGAATCATCATATAACGAATGACCTCATAGCCGTACTGCTCTGCCACTTCCCTGACGGTAAAGAAATTTCCGAGGGATTTCGACATTTTCTTGTTATCAATGTTGATATAGCCATTATGCATCCAGTAATGGGAAAACGGCTTTCCGGTTGCTGCTTCACTCTGTGCAATTTCATTTTCGTGATGCGGAAAAATCAAATCCTGTCCACCACAGTGCAGATCCAGTGTTTCTCCAAGGTAATGGGTCGACATGGCAGAGCATTCAATATGCCAGCCCGGACGACCTTTTCCCCACGGGGACGCCCAATATGGTTCTCCCGGCTTTGCTGCTTTCCAGACAGCGAAATCCAGTGGACTTTCCTTCTGTTCATTGACATCAATTCTTGCCCCTGCCTGTAACTCTTCCATCGGCTGACCAGAAAGCTTACCATAATCCGAAAAAGATGCTGTGCGGAAATAGACATCTCCATTGGATTCATACGCATGACCGCCGTCCACCAATTTTTTCACCAAGTCGATAATTAAATCCATGTTTTCGGTTACCTTTGGATGCACATCTGCATCCATTACATTTAACCCATGGGCATCGGTTTTGTACTCCTGAATATAGCGTTCTGAAAGTTCCACAGATGGAATGCCTTCCTCATTCGCACGGCGAATGATTTTATCATCAACATCTGTAAAATTCTGCACATAGGTGACATCATATCCACGATACTTTAAATACCGCCGTAACACATCAAATGCACAAATTGGACGGGCATTGCCAATATGAATATAGTTATAAACCGTAGGCCCGCACGCATAAATGCGAACATGATTTGGTTCGATGGGAATCAGTTCCTCTTTTTTTCTGGTCAATGTATTATAAATCTGCATATCGGTTTCAGTTCCTTTCTATCATTCTCTTTCTATTTGCATGTGCCTGCTTTGTCAACTGAAAACAGGCACACAGCATTTTATGATACGTTCTTTCCCACTGCCTCATGCTCTTCCAGAGCGGTAATTTCCTGCTGCAAGGCAGTCACACAGCTTTTCAAAGCATTGATATCCTGCAAATTCAGGTCTGGACAGTGTACCTGATCCAGTTCTTCGATGACCTTCTTTCCAGCACAACGAGCCACTCTTGCTGGAACACCAACTGCTGTGCAGTCATCCGGTATGGGCTTCAATACGACGGCATTGGCAGCAATTTTTACATTGTTGCCGATGGTAATCGGTCCGAGCACCTTTGCACCTGCCCCCACCATGACATTATCGCCGAGGGTCGGATGCCGTTTTCCCTTATCCTTTCCGGTACCGCCGAGCGTAACCCCCTGATACAGCAGGCAGTTTTCACCAATTTCCGTGGTTTCCCCGATGACAACACCCATTCCATGGTCGATAAACAACCCTTTACCGATCTTTGCACCCGGATGAATTTCAATACCGGTACGGTGTCTGGCTCTCTGGGAGATGATCCGGGCAATGGTAAAGAACCCATGCTCATAGAACCAATGGGCTTTCCGATAGCTTCGCACCGCTTTCAGTCCGGAGTACGTCAGCAGAATCTCCAGCGTACTGCGAGCAGCTGGATCTTTCTGTTTCACAATGGCAATATCTTCTTTTAATGTTCGGAACAAGGCAATCCCTTCCTTTCAGTTTCAAGATCAAGATACAAAAAAACCTCTGCCGGATACCATCTGTATCCATGCAGAGGTGGTCAGGAAGCACCACGGTTCCACTCTGATTTTTCACTCATAAACCCGTAACGAGGGAAGACGGAATTGGATACTATGTAAGACGTTCAAAAGTCCTACAGTTCCCCGCATCAACTAACAGTGGCACTTCGCAGCGATTGGATATGCCGTTACACCGCCCCGGCACTCTCTGTTATCTCAAATAGCTGTTACTCTTACTGCTGCGTTTTTCGCTTTTATTGTGCAGACAAGATGACCTGCATTCTTTTTTATTATACGCAAATTTTCTGCATTTGTCAATGCTGTTTTTGAAATTTTCACGGAAATCCATTTTGTATTTTCTCTCACCGATACTGGTCTCATCTTCGCCGGCAGATTTGCTTCGCTCTCTGCCTGTGTCCGCTGTCCGCCGTTGCATGTGGTACATACTTGCGGCATGATCTCCATGGGATTCTTTTTTATATTTTCCCTCACCGATACCGGTCTCATCTCCGCCGGCAGATTCGCTTCGCTCTCTGCCTGTGTCCGCTGTCCGCCGTTGTACGTGGTACATGCTTGCAGTCAAATCACTCTGAATTTCTGTATTCCGTATCGTTTTGTTTTTTTAGATGGCGGACAGCGGCAGCTTGTTCTTCATTCTGTTACCAAAACTCTAATTGCAGCGTTTCGCAGGGGACAGCTTGTCCCCTGCACCCCTCCGCCAAGCTGGAGCCAGCTTGACCGCAGTCGCCTGCGGCGAGCAGTCGTTCAGCGTACCATTCGCTTCGCAATTGTACTGCCTATCACCGCTGCCAATCCCAACACCAGCAGCACAATGCCGACTATCAAGCCAACACGGGTACAATGATACAGCACACCTGTCAACGCTGCATACACCGCAGGCACTTTAATCGCCAGACCGCTGAAATAAGACGTTCCCAGTGCCCAAGCAGTCGGTACTGTGAAAAATACACCGTTCATCAACAGGGCACAGCCTGGGAAATACAGCTTTCCCCATTCGCCCTTCCGTTCCAGCAATATCAAAACTACAATCAGCAATACACTCAAAATACCACAGCCGCCACACAGCAGCCATAGGTAATTCTGCTTACCAATGAGTTTACTGAAAATATTTGCATTTTGCATGGTATTAAAATGATAGACATCCAACTGTGAGGTCAGTTCCGTTCTTGCCTTCTCAATGGTTTCCTGTAACTTTTCCTCATAAACAGCATCTTTCGTATAACCGATTTCCGCTGCATAGTCGGAAAAGAACTGCGTTAAAGCGGCTTCTAAATCTGTCATATCCAGCACATATTCTGCCTTACTGCCATTTAAAATTTCATATTCTGCTGTCACCTGTGCAGAAAGGCGGTCTGCAATCCAGTCTTCTGTAATCACATCCAAGTAGGTTTCCGGCGAAATGGCTGTGGTCTGATATTGGGATGTAAAATAACTTTCTATGCTGTCATGTACCTTTTCCGCCACATTCTGTTTCTCTATCTGCGTAATGCAAACCTGCGGAGAAGAAAGCAGATACCCTGCATAACCGCTGATCAGCGTACCCAGCACAGCAAACGTCAGCAAAATGGTCAGCAGCACCCGCAGCAATAAGCGTCTTCCAAATCCATCTGTCATTGTGCTGCCTCCTCATTGGCATAAAATTCTGTATTCGTGCAGTCGCAGACCACACCAATTCTGGTGCTCGAAGAACCGAACACCTGCATCTCACAGGTATAAAGCGTCAATTGTTCTGAATTTGTCGGCAGAATATACTGTTTGTCAGTATTCTCAAACTGAATGTTCTTTTGCACCACATAGGTAAACCGCCCATAGCTGGTGTACAATGTCAGAGCATCCCCTGTTTGCAGTTCATCCAGCTTATTGAAAAAAGTATTCACATGGGCACTGATCACAGCATTTCCACCAGCACCGGCAATAGAAGAGGCAGTGGTCTGACATGCACCCAACTCTAACAGTTCCTCTGTCGTTCCCCAGTATACTGGCACATAAAGGTCAATGGCATCACAGGACAACACCCCGTATTGCTCCCCAAATGCCGGATAGACCGGCTCACCAGTCTGAGAAATCTTGCCGCTGTAGGTTGTTGTAATATCATTCTGGACAATTTCCAGACCATCTGCACCACTGGACGGTGTCTGTTTCAGATCATCCATAAAGGCAATTTGCAGGTAAGTATGCAGCTTTTCATATGGACGAATGCCGCAGACTAAGATGATGGCTGCACAAAGCAGTAATGTTACCACGGGCAATATCAAAGGCATTGCCAGTGGTAAGGCGGCGGTAGCCTCTTTTTCTACAGATTTTTTATGTTTCATGCTTCATCCTCATTCCGTTTCTTTTTGCCTGCAAAGAAAACAAGGGCACTCATTCCACTCACGCCGACGCCGGCCAACAAAGCTGCAATGGCAATCGGCAGCGTATACGATTTTCCGGTTTCCTCCACCGTCACCCCCATAGCAGACACATCAATCAGCTTGCCGTTTTTGTCTCTTGCACTAACTACAACAGTATCATTGGTCATTTCATCTACCGTAAAATGCAATCCCAACGAATCACCTACGCCCAAAAATTCATTCAACACGTTTGCCTTATCGTCCAACGGCAGCTGCTTAATGAAGCTGTTCCGTTCTTCCGGTGTCAGATTGGAGAGATAATTGCCACGTTCCTCTGCTGGCATCTGGTTTACGTAGTCAATCTTTTCCTCCATTGTCATGTCTACGAATGTCTTCGTTGTGGTAGTAGTTGCTCCGCTGTGATTCTGCGGTGCATCTGTCGCAACTGGTGTTGGATTGGAACCGGAGCCGTTGTTAGAACCAGATGGTGTTGCAGCATTGCCGCCACCAGAAGACGGTTTTTCTACCCCAAAATAATCATACAGCAAGTCATCCACTCTTCCTTGATAAGAGTAGATAGAAGCGATGGCCTGATCACACTGTTCCGAAGTATAGTTACCGCCGCCATACATTGCAATTCCTTCCTGAACATACTGGGATGGAATGCCGACTGCATAGGCAGCAGAAATCACATCATCTACGGTAGCAGCAGAAGCGGGAACGACCGCCCCTGCTCCCAGAAGTGTCAGACTGCAAAGAACAGCACAAATCTTTCCTATTTTTTCCATAAAATATTCCTCCTAATCATGTCTTGTTGTCACTTCCATATTCTATTTCAAATATCCATTCCCACTTACAGTTTGAATAGGACAACAACATTATAGCATTCCTCTGCCGTTCTGTCAATGAAAACTGTGTGAAAATGCAGAATATGGTTGTTATAACGTGAGTTCGATGAGAGAATTTTATCTGCCGAATGGCAACTGCGGTCAAGCTGGCTCAGCTTGGCAGGGGTGCAGGGGGCGGCAGCCACCGCACTGTTTTAACGATATGCTGTTGTTTTATTTAGAAAAATAACAAAATCACTGCTCCCGCTGTCCGCCCTCTAAAATAACAAAACGATACAGAATGTAGAAATTTAGAGTG
>CAUDDP010000095.1 GCA_958448395.1 uncultured Oscillospiraceae bacterium
GCACAGTTTGTGATTGGCAGCGGTAGAATGCATTCTCGTCGAACTCACATTATTTTAAGATTATTATAGCTGACATAAAAGCGGAACTTATGGAGAATATTGAAAATGAATCGAATGGAATTAGAAGCATTTATTTTTGAAACATATGCAGTAAAAGCGGAATTTCCGTGGGAAAGGTATCCAAGTTATATGGTATTTCGTCACAGCGGTAACCAAAAGTGGTTTGCACTCGTTATGCGTATCTCAAAGGAAAAGTTAGGGTTACAGGAAGATGAAATGCTGGATATTTTGGATGTGAAATGCGATCCTATTATGATAGGCTCTCTTAGAATGGAACCGGGATTTTATCCAGCCTATCATATGAATCAATCAAATTGGATTACGATTGCCTTGGACGGCAGTGTAAGCCATGAAAAAATAAAGATGTTACTAGATATTAGTTTTGACCTGACAGATTCAAAGGGTGTAACGCATCATCGCAAAAGGAAATCCTGATGCATATCAAAAAACAGAAAAAGGCTAAGCTGCCAGATAAAAACCGCCGCCGACCGTTCAAAGACAGTCGACAGCGGTTTTCTTGCATGTAGAATTTTATTACTTGCTCATCAGTTCAGAAATAACGTCCAGTACCTTGTCATGACATCCGCCACAACCAGTGGAGCAGTGTGTTACTTCCTGTACGCTCTTGAAGGTATCTTCTACGTCAGATAGGCTCTGCTTTTCGTGCATTGCTTTTTCAATGTCGAGGTAAGAAACCCCCATGCAATGACAAACTTCATAGTTTTCCATGTGGATTCATCTCCTTTTTTTGTTTTTTACAGTATAGCACATCCAGCGAAATCTGTCAATATACAAAACGATTTTTTGTCAGCATGACAGGATTTGTTCTATTTGCACAAAGAACGCTGCCGACCGTCGAAAAAGCAGCTGGCAACGATCGGGGAACAAGAAAGAGTGAGAAGAAGTGCTTATTGTTTGCATTCTGCCTGTACCGCTTCAAATTCTTCTACCAGTTCTTTTTCCGGTGCTTTTGTCAGCAGTGACACCACAATGATGCAAAGCAATGCAACTAAGAAGGCCGGCAGAAGCTCATACAGATCCCATGCACCGCCCAACGGACGAATCAGGAACTTCCAGATGAAAACAGTAATACCACCGACAACCATACCAGTCAGGGCACCCCACTTGTTGGAACGCTTCCAGAAAAGGGCACACAGCATAACCGGTCCAAAGGTTGCTCCAAAGCCAGCCCATGCGAAGGATACAATCTGGAAGACGGAACTGTCCGGATTCCATGCAATGAGAATGGAAATCGCTGCAATTACCAGCAAAACAGCACGAGCCGCAAACATCGAAGTTTTTTGGGAGAGTTTGATGCCGAATACCCCTTGCAGAATATTTTCTGACAAGCTGGAGGAGGCAGCCAGCAGCTGTGAGTCTGAAGTTGACATGGTGCAGGCAAGAATACCAGCAAAAATCAAACCAGCAAACAGTGCCGCAACGATACCATATTCGCTAATGAGTGTGGCAATTTTCATAATGACGGTTTCGGATTCTGCACTGTAGTTGTCCGGATTATCACCCAGTACGGCAATGGTGCCATTGCTGATCAGCGTTTTGCCGATAAAGCCGATTAAAATTGCAATCCCCATCGAAATGACAACCCAGATAGAAGCGATTCTTCTGGAGGTTTTAATCTTTCGACTGTCTTTAATTGCCATAAAGCGGAGCAGGATGTGCGGCATACCAAAATAGCCGAGTCCCCATGCCAGCGTGGAAGAGATTGTCAGCCAGTTGTAGTCTTTCGCCGTGTTGTTGGTAATATCATATGTATGGTTAAAAGAAAGATAGCCCGGCAGTGCTTTTGCATTTTCCATGACGGCATCAATACCACCAGCAGTGACAATACCGAATATTACAACCATGATGAGTGCAATGGTCATAATGATACTTTGCAGTAGGTCAGTCGTACTGGCAGCCAGAAAGCCGCCGATGCTGGTATAGGCAATGATAATGACTGCACTTAAAATCATTGCTGCATGGTAGTCCATGCCAAAGAGTGTCTGGAACAGTTTTCCGCAGGCAGAGAAGCCCGATGCGGTGTAAGGAACAAAGAAAATTAAAATAATCAAAGCGGAAATACCCATCAGGAAATGATGCCGATCGTTGTAACGGTTTGAGAAGAAATCCGGAATCGTGATGGAATGGTTGTGGTTTGAGTAAATACGCAATCGTTTTGCAACGAAGAGCCAGTTGAGATACGTACCAATTGCCAGACCGATGACTGTCCAGCCAACGTCTGCAAAGCCCGTCAGCAGTGCCAGTCCCGGTAAGCCCATGAGCAAATAGCTGCTCATGTCGGAGGCTTCTGCACTCATTGCTGTTACGATGGGGCCGAGTTTTCTGCCGCCTAAGTAAAAATCGCTGGTGTCTTTGTTCTTTTTAGATGCGAGAATGCCGACAACCACCATTAAAATCAAGTAGGCAACGATGGTGATCAGCATACAGACAAGATTGGATTTCATAGTTGTAATGCTCCTTTATTTTTCCATTTGCAGACAGAGCAGCAGCCAGAATGCTGCTGGTGTCTGTTGATTTTTTTGAATATATGATTATTTCTGATTTTCCTTTTTCCAAGCCAGAAATTCTTCATACGTACCTTGTCGATCCAGACAGCCGTCTGGTGTAATTTCAATTATGCGGTTGGCAACGGTCTGTAAAATTTCGTGGTCGTGTGAGGAGAGCAGTACCACGCCCTTGAATGCGGTCAAACCGTTGTTGACTGCGGTGATGCTTTCCAAGTCCAGATGGTTGGTGGGTCGATCTAATAGCAGGACATTGGAATGATACAGCATCATACGGGAAAACATACAACGTACTTTTTCACCGCCGGACAGCACGTTGACTGGTTTATAAATATCATCCCCAGAGAAGAGCATTCTGCCGAGGAAACCACGCAGATAGGTTTCGGTTTCGTCTGTTTTGGAATACTGGCGGATCCAGTCCAGAATGGAGAGCTCACAGTCATTGAAATAGGCAGAGTTGTCCACCGGGAAATAGGAAGTGGAAGTGGAAATGCCCCATTTGAAAGTGCCCGCATCCGGCTGTTCTTCTTCCATCAGAATTTTGAACAGCATGGTGATCGCCTGTTCACTTTCACCGATCAAAGCAACCTTATCGGTGCGGCTGAGGGTAAAGCTGACATTGTTGAGCAGTTTTACACCGTCTACTGTTTTAGAAATGCCGTTGACTTGCAGCACTTCCTTGCCCAGTTCCCGATCCATATCGAAACCGATGAACGGATATCTTCTGCTGGAAGCGGGCAGCTGTTCCACAGTGAGGTTTTCCAATAGTTTTCTTCTGGAAGTTGCCTGACGGGATTTGGATTTGTTGGCGGAGAAACGTTCGATAAAGGTCTTGAGTTCTTTGATTTTTTCTTCTGTCTTTTTATTCTGCTGTCGAATCATTCGCTGCATCATCTGACTGGATTCATACCAGAATTCATAGTTGCCGACATACATTTTGATTTGTGTGTAGTCAATATCGACAATATGCGTACAGACATTGTTTAGAAAGTGACGGTCATGGGAGACAACAATGACAGTACCAAAGTATTCGGATAAGAAATCCTCCAGCCAGGTAATGGCATCAATATCCAGATGGTTGGTTGGCTCGTCCATGAGGATAATGTCCGGATTGCCGAACAGTGCCTGTGCCAGCAGGATTTTCACTTTTTCATTACCAGAGAGATCGCCCATTGTCTGATAGAGCAGGTCTTCGGAAAGTCCCAAACCTTGCAGTAGTTTGGAAACATCAGATTCTGCCTCCCAGCCGTTCAGTTCTGCGAATTCTGCTTCCAGTTCTGCGGCATGGTTACCGTCTTCTTCAGAGAAATCCGGTTTTGCATAAAGGGCATCCTTTTCCTGCATGATGGCATAGAGCCGTTCATTGCCCATGATAACGGTGTCCAGCACAGTATAGGCATCATAGGCAAAGTGATCCTGTTTGAGGACACTCATGCGAAGTTCTTTTGGGATGGTGACTTCGCCGGTGGTGGGCTGTAATGTACCGCATAGGATTTTGAGAAAGGTGGACTTTCCAGCACCATTTGCACCGATGACACCATAGCAGTTTCCAGCATTGAATTGCAGGTTGACATGTTTGAAGAGGGTGTCGCCGCCGAATTGGAGGCTGACGTTGGATACAGTAATCATGTAGACTCCTTTCAAAGTACGAAATCAATATGAATAGTATACCATACTGGGGAGGAAAATGCAAGCAGGTATGTTGCTTTTCATGCAAATCAATTTTCAAATTATGGATTGGGGTTGCTCTGCCGACGGAGGTGAGACCGTTATCCGTGAGAGAAAATACAAAATTGATTTGCAAGGTGCTTTTCATAGAAATCAATTTTCAGATCATAGAGTGGATTGCACGCCGCAGGCGAGGCTGGTATCCGTGAGAAAAAACTGCACTACAATTATTAAAAAATTTTATGTAACCAATCAAATGGAACAATCTCCATCTGACTTTCAGGGACTTTACGGAAGATTTTCACGCAATTTCCATAAACCTATGGGAAAATAAAACCATAGAAACAAACACCCCCTTCTTCAACAGAAAGGACGATAACATATGGTGAACAAGGAACAAAACCGAGCATGGGCAATGACAATGGCAGTGGCAGCTGTCTTACTTTGCAGCGGATGTGCAGAGAATCTGGCATCCGGTACGGCACAAACTACAATTACTGGTACGACTGCGGCGTCATCAGAACAAGAAAGTGAAACAATTGTAGCAGAAGAGACGAATAATGTGACGGCAACGCTGCTTACCAATACAGAACAGCGAGTCGCTTATGATGAAGAAGATAAGAAGAGCACATATGATACATTTGATGCAGAGATTCAGTTGAGTGGCAGCACCGCAGATGTTACTGGCAAATCAGATGCCGTACAGGTCATTGAGCATGTTGTTACCATTCAGGAAGGCGGTACGTACCGGATTTCCGGCACATGGGACAACGGACAGCTGCGTGTGACTGGAAGCGAAAAGGTGAGATTATATCTGGACGGTGTTTCCATCACAAATCCGAATGGAGCAGCTATTCACTGCGAAAATGAAAAGCGTACCATCCTTTCACTGGCAGAAGGAACAGAAAATATCCTTTCTGATGGAATTGCAGCATCTTCTGCTGAAGAGCCAGCTGCGGTTTACACAGAGGATAAGCTCACCATCAATGGAAAGGGAACGCTGGTTGTGAATGGTGTGGCAGCAAACGGCATTGTCTGCCGGAATGATTTAAAAATTATGGGCGGCACCATTCAGGTCAATGCAGCAAACAATGGAATCAAAGGCAAGGACTGCGTTGCGATTTGCGGTGGCGACATCACTGTAACAGCTGGAAATGATGGCTTGAAGGCAACGGAGAAAGACGATACAGAACGAGGCTGGATTGCAGTAAGTGGCGGTATTGTTACCATTACCGCAGAAGGAGACGGTATGCAGGCAGAGACAGACTGCTGGATAGACGGCGGCGAACTGTATATCACAACAACGGGTGAAATTGCAGCAAATGATACAGAAGATATGCCATTTGGTGGAAAGGGGGACAGGCAAGCCCCGAATGGTGGCAGACCGGATGGAAATCTTCCCATGCAGCAGGAAGATAACAGCAATACAGCAAATCCGGTTGTGGCACAGCTTGCTTTGACAGATACCGATACAGACACAGCAGAAACGATGGATACACAGACCGCAGAGGAGAATAGCAGCAAAGGGATAAAGGCAGGAAGCAGTTTTACTATGACTGGTGGTACGGTACAGATTTCTTCTACAGATCACTGTTTGCATAGTGCTGGCAGTTTCTCCTGTTCCGGCGGTACTTTGCAGCTGCATTCCTCCAAGGCAAAGGGAATCAGCAGTCATGGGACATTAACGGTTTCTGATGGTTCTATTATCATTGAACAGGCAACAGAAGGCATAGAGTCCAAATCTGATATGGAAATCAGTGGTGGTACGATTCGGATTTTACAGGCAACCGATGATGGCTTGAATGCTGGTAGTGGAACAGCAGACGGCATGGGTTCTCAAATGCAGCAGAATGATGTGACCAATGATACAGATGCCAATGAAACAGAAGGTCACAATCTTACCATTTCCGGGGGCAATCTTTATATTTGTGCCGACGGGGATGGAATTGATTCCAACGGCAGTATCACTATGACGAATGGAACGGTCTGGATTTCCGGACCCGTCAGCGGCGGTGATGGTGCGTTGGATTTTGAAACCGATATGACGATGTCCGGCGGTTCCATTTTGGCACTTTCCAGCCATGGTATGATGGAATATCCCTCTACACAACACGATTGTACGACCAATGTGCAGGCACAGGCAGACGATTTTATTGCGGTTTGTGATGCAGAGGGCAATGTGTTGATGGGAATACAGACAAAGAAAGCCGTTTCGGATGTCGTGTATTACGGCGAACAGATGGAACATTGCCAGTTGGTGATTGGCGGCACATATCAGGGTATACTTTCCGATGATGGTACGGCAACAGACGGCACGGTGTCTGGTGGCAATGTCATTAACTTAAAACCGCCCTCGAATGGCAAGTAGAATGTCTGGAAG
>CAUDDP010000096.1 GCA_958448395.1 uncultured Oscillospiraceae bacterium
TTATACCACTTCTTCTCTTCAATTTCAATAGATTGGTTAGAGATTAGTATAAAAAGAACACCCTGCCATGCGGACAAGGTGTTATTGGTATCAATCCTAGTTGATTGCATCATGGGAAACAAATTCTGCTTCACTAGCTGTGTTTGCCAGTACTTCTAATTCATCCGGTTCAAGGAAATCAATGGAACTGCCATTCGCTAGAACAAAGCGTTTTATGACTTCATAGGCAAGTAATTGTTCGCTTTCAGGAAGCATTTCAACCAATGCTACGATTTTCTTAGTTGTGATTGACATTTGACTTTTCCTTTTCAACGTTTGTATACCTGTCCTCTATTATCAATGTCCATCACAGCAATAATAATTTCCCCAGTCATGTGATCTACTGTGTAGAGAATGCGATAATCGCCAACACGCAACCGATACATTCCATCATATCCCTTTAATTTCCTAATATCGCCGGTTTTTGGTAAATGCTTAATGGCTTTTAAAATATGTTCCCTTTGGTTTGCTGGCTGTTTCCGGTAAAATTTTTCAGCTGCTTTTTCAAATATGATTTTTTTACAAGGATTCATAATCAATCCCCGTTTCTGCCGCTAATGCTTCTATGGAAATGGTCTCACCGTCATTCTCATTTGCGGCACGTTGTATCATTTCCTTGTCCCATTCGTCTGGCTCTACCTCTGGAATGCGGTTGATGGGATTCCCGAATAATGTTACAAAAGCCTGTAGCTGCTCTTCTGTCAGGCTGTTGAAAATGGTAAATGCAATTTCTCTTGTACTCATAACAAAAACCTCCTAATCTGTATTGTATGCAGTTTCCTCCTGCATCGTTTCTGCTGTCTGGTATTGGATAAAATCCCTTACCCATTGTGGTAACCGCATGACTTGCGGAAGAATGTCTCCATTCCGATAAATGGCAACTTCTTTGAAGCCGTTTTCATTGTCATAAAAGTGTGCTTCATCGCAGTATGGCAACACTTCTGATAAGTCTGCAAAACGCTTTTCATATCGTCTGCGAACATCATTTGTCGGAATATCATGTCCACCTTTGCGAACACGGTATGCAATGCGATATAAGCTTTCTTCTGCGGTGCTAACACCAACGTAATATAACCGAATGTGATAGTTTTCTTCTCTGGCTTGCTGAATTGTCCGTAAGGTTCGCCGTCCTGAAAGTGTTGTTTCCTGCGAAAAATTGATTCCTTTTTTTAAGCATTCGTTCACTTTGGAAATCGCAATTTTCCCAGCTGTCAGGCGGTCACAACATTCTTGTGCTGCTATGGCATCTGGGTCAATAATCATACCCATATCAGATAGTTGCTGCCGTAGAACACCAGAAAGGCTGCTTTTTCCTACGCCATTGACGCCGCCAATTATGGTATATTGCTTCATATCGCTTCCTCCTGCATCGGCTCTGCTGGTTCTGTGGTATCCTGCCGCTGCATCGCTGGAAAGCCATCTTTCTGTAGACGTTCGTTAATCGCCTGATTGACATATCCGTTAATACTGCCGCCTATCGTCTCAACAGCTGCGGCTTTTATCGTATCTTTTCCGCCCTTCGGAACAAGTAAAGTAATTCTGTCATACGCCTTTGCAGCATATTTATTTTTTGCTCTGGTGCTCGCTTTTGCCATGTTATGCCTCTTTTCTGGGGTTGTTTTTATCTATGCGTATATTTCCCCTATCGTATTACAATTGTAGCACATTTTCAAGTCGTATGCAAGTATAATTTTGCATGAATATACGTGTGTAAGTTTGTGCAAATTGCCATCTTGAAAAAAGCACCCTATCCACAATGACAAGGTGCTTTTCGTATTTTTATCCTGCCATTTTCAGCGGGTCGGAAACGACTTCACATTCTGCTACCATGAATGGATCTAGGTCAATACAGTCCGTTAGGTCATAATTTCCTGACAAATCCCACGCTACTGTATCATTCAAAACGGTCAATGCATTCCGGAAAAAGTTTGGATTTTTCAACTGTTCAAAGACACCGCCGCTCTGAATCAGGGGCAGCATATCTATTTTTCTGACCGTTCCATCTAACATATAGGCATATACAGTAAAGGAATCTCCGGCAATCGCCTGTACAACAACCGGAAACAGTTCCTCTTGCATAGAAATCTCCCCTTTCTGCTTAAATCAATGGGTTAATACGGTTTAACGGCAAATTCTGTTTTGAAAGTTCCCAGTTCTGCATCAACTCATCTCGATGAATTTCACACCATGCAAGAATCAGCTTTACTTGCTTATTTGGCAATCCGCCACGCAAAACAGAGCCATTCAAAATATCAATGATGGCTTTCTTTCCGGCATATTCCGCATGAAAATGCGGCGGGTTATGGTCTGCATAGTACATGGTTACCCGAATCCCATAAAATAAACTAATTTCCGGCATGTTCGTTTCTCTCCTGTTCCTGCATCGGCTCTGCTGTCTGCTCTACTGGTTCTGGTTCGGCAATTTGTTTTTGCATCGGAGAAAACCCGTCCTTTTGCAGCCGTTCGTTAATCGCCTGATTGACATAACCATTGATACTGCCCTTTGCTTTTTTCGTTGCAGCCGCCTTTATAAGCTCTTTACAGCCTTTTGGGACAATAATTCTCAAACTGTCATAATTTTTAGCAGCGTATTTATTTTTATACTCTGATTTCCCTGACATGTAAAACCTCTTTCTTAGGGGATGAAATAAAAAGCGTACACTTCCCCTATCATATCACCATTATAGCACATTTTGCAAACATGTTCAAGATACAAAATACACAAAAAATCATGTACATGTTTGTTTACTTTGTCAATTGAAATCGTGTACATGAATATGCTATAATAAAATCAGCGGAAACACAAAATACAAATGAAAGGAATTGCAAGGCTATGGATAAAACAAATTTTATTTTTCATACTCTGTCATAATCAGTATAGAAAACCGGCTACGGCAAATTACCGCAACCGGTTCTTTGTCATGTATAGACTATTTAAAATGAGGCGGTCAAAATGCCTTGTCTCGCTCTCGCAAAGCATACAGGATTGCCTGCACCGTCTTTGTCGCTTCGGCGGTCTGCCGCCGTCCCTGTTCGGTCTGCATCGTTTTGTACTGCTGCAAAAGGGCATCTCGATAGGATTCCCAGAACGCAACAGCCGTTTCTTTTTCCGCTCTGTTCAGAGCGTCCAGCACGTTCTTCTTCGCCCCATTGTAGTAATCTGCATCCGATGGAATGCCAGCACGCTGTAAAGCTTGTATGGCTGCCTGCTCCTGATTTGATTGCTTTACAGTACAATGCAACATATTTTTTAGCAACTCGTTTCCGGTCATGCTTTTTATCCTCTCTGCCACAATCTTAGAAAGTGTGTACACAATGTACACAGCAGCTTGAAAACAACGTATTTTCGGGCTTTTTTCGTGTGTGCATACGTTTTTTTCGATGTACACAGGGGCACACAGTGTACACAGAGAACCTCTTTTTTCTTTTTTTGGCGTGTACATTGTGTATATGTGTGTACATGCTATTTCTTTCATGCACACATGGGAAAACAACGCAATTTCGGGCTTTTTTTGTCGGTGTGTACATTGTGTACATAATTATGTAGAAAAGTACGGACTGACATAAATCATTCGCTTTTTGTGTGCATCCGCTTCGACCTGTACAAAATTTTTTTCTGACAATTCTGACAAAAAATCATCGAATGCTCCCTTTTGTCGAAACTCTTTTGTATTTCTCAAGCTTGCATATAGCATCCGTTCCGGCACAAATGCGATATTCTTTTGAATGGTCTTTTCTTTGATTTTTTTCAGCACTCTTTTTTCCAGCATGTTTTCTCTGGATTCCTCTTGCTGCATATCCTTTTGCTTTTCCGAAAAGAAAAATGTATGTACTTGAATTGCCTTTTCGGCAGTTTCTTTTGAAATCGGCTCGTTTGCATCCTTTGTCCAAAGCATATGCAAAATACCAGCAATCCGGATGGCAACACCTGTCGATTTGGAAGCGTAATCCGTGGCTTCTTCCATTGGATTTCCTGCCTGCATACTGTTTTCCACGATTTGCAGATAGTCCAGCATCCTTTCTCTCGCATCTGCTGCCCATGTGAGAACCGGAATTTCTGTATCTGATTTTTGTTCCGTATCCAGAAATTGCAGCATCGTTTCTTTGTAGCTCTGGTAGGCGGTTTCATCCAACTTGACACTGCTCCGCACATCCCGCAGTCCTGCCATTTTCTTTGGTGTACAGGTGACAAGCCGCCCGACCATGCCACGTCCTTTCAAGGTAGCATTGTCCAATGTTTCTGCAAACAAGGACGGCTGTACCATCAGACAAATGGACAACAGCGGACGCTGCATGCCAATGGTACGCCCTCGCCGCAGCAGATAAAAGGGAGCACCGTCATAGGCTTTTAAGGGAAGCTGTAAATTCCCAGCCTGTCCCCTCGTATACAGTCCAGCAAGAATTTTAAAAAAATCCGCCTCATCACTGAATACACCGGCAGTCTCTCCGGTGAGCTGCATCAAGTCCGCAAGGGCTTCTACCGTGGCATCGGTTGTGATGATTTCGGGAGAAATCGGCGGTTGCAGGGCTTCTAAATCGGCAGTTGCAGCGGTCAACTCGTCTCCGATGGCTGCCCGTTCCTCCGGCTTGATTTGCTTGTTGGAAAGTTTCTTTTTCAAACTGTCTCGTTGTCCCTCTAATATGGTTTTTTGAGCATCATATTCTGCAAGAGCAAGATTGTAACTTTCTCTTTTTTCCGTCTGCCATTCTCTTACTGGATGATTGACCGCAGAGAATACCGCAGATTTCCGCTCCCCAGGTTCTGCCACAATGACAAGATACAGGCACAAATGCTCTTTGTGTCCGTTTCCAGACGGATAGGAAACCATATATTTTCCTTGTAAGCAAAGTGCAAATGCTGCCAATGCCGCCGGAAATACCATTGCTGTATCCACTTGCACATGCTTTGCGACAGAATGCAAATAGGCTTCTATCTCAGGTGGAAACGCTCCGGACAGAAACGCAACAGAAAGCGATTCTTCGTTTTCTTCTTCTTCCACAATCGGCAACCAACCGCCCTGTTCTTTCACCTGATAGAGCCGTTCCGTGGTACTTTGCAGCGTGGCTCGCGTTTCCGGTAATAAGGTAAAATCCACAGAGTAGGCACAAACGCTCTCTAAAAAGGCAGCGGCTTTTACTGCGTCCTTGCTCAGCAAAGCAGCATTGCACATATTTTTGATTTCTGCATTCCATCTGGCATCAGAAAATACAGCCGTCTGGAAATAGCCTGCCCAGCTTTCCTTTGCAATCAAGTCCCGATACACATCAAACAGACTGGTTTCGATTTCTGACAATCACTTTCCCTCCTATCAAAGCTTAACTGGAATCGGACAGATACCACTGGTAGGCTTGTCCGCTGGTTGTGTCTGCTCGGTCAATTCACAGTTGAGATAAGCGGCAAACCGTTCACAGTTGACAAGGTATTTTGTCCCTGCCATGACGGAGAACAAATGCCCCTGTTCGCCCTTGACCGCACATCTAACAAAGTGTTCCGACAGATGAAACAGTTCTGCCGTTGCCTTGATGGTTTCCATGTGGGGGATTTTATATGTAATGTCAATCTGATTTTTCATAAAATTTTCTACCTCCTTTGTGTTGAGAACCTGTCCCAATTGTAATATAATGAGAGTAGGCTTAAAATAATCCTGTTTGTTCGATTGGACTATAAAAAGCCGTCTTTCTGTTGCCTCTTCTCGTAGGGGGCATGAATGGAAGCATAATTTTATTATACAGCAATTTTCTGCATTTGTCAACCCAAAATGAAAAGTCTCTATTAAATATCTTAATTTGTCGACTCAAAACGAAAAAATCAGAAAACGGCTCCGTGCAGGACGGGAACAGCGAGCATGTTCAGCAACTTACACAAATTCGTGGTGCAGGCTTTACTGGAAAACCTATTTTGGGTGGCAATCAAAGCAGAAGCACTTGGATTTTGTTGTGCAAAATGACAAAAGGTACTCATTTATAGTTGACAATATATAAAATAAGTGGTATCATAAAGTTAGACTATTATAAAAAGGAATGATAATCATGCCGAGCATCACGAAACGAACGAATAAAGCTGGTGAGGTGATTTCCTACCGGATACGGGTATCTCGTGGCTACGATGCACAGGGAAAGAAGCTGAAACCGTATGAAATGACATGGAAACCGGCTCCCAATATGCGTGAAAAAGCAGCGGAAAAAGAAGTCCAACGGCAGGCTCTTTTATTTGAGGAACAGTGTAAAACAGGGCTTATTTCTACACAGAAAAATATAACGATTGAAATGTTTATTCCTCGGTATCTGGAAATTGCAAAGGAATCCCTTTCCCCTACCACCTACGAATTTTATACAAGTATTATCAATCGGTTTATACTGCCAATGCTTGGGCACCATAAAATTTCAGAGATAAAGCCAGTACATGTGCAGGCGTTTATTTCACAACTGATACTAATCTCTAATCACCCTAATGAAGCGATCCAATCCCTCCGAGTGAT
>CAUDDP010000097.1 GCA_958448395.1 uncultured Oscillospiraceae bacterium
TTCATCACCATTTTTTATTATAACATACTTTTTGCTTTTTTACAACTGTAATACTTGACAGCAATTTCGGTATTTTCATTTAAATCAGAACCACTGATCATCTGAGCCTCAAAATAGGTAGAATCGGCCTTAAAAGCCATGCCGTTTGCATCTTCAAATATGGTTGTACCGCTGGAAAGGTCGCTATGCTTGTATTCTGGTAGATGGCTTTCGCTGCCCCATTTGATGCTGGAATCAGATAGGACAGACAGCATTGCATCAATCACTGGTTCTGATACGCTGAACCACTGTAAATTGCTGCGGTTAAGGTAGCCATGTCGTTCAGACTGATTGGAGTTGTCAATGGTATTGTTATCCCAGATGACGCAAGGAATGCCCAGCTTCTTTGCCCAAGTCAGATAGTAGGTTGCCCAGTCTACTCTTGCTTCTGTATTGTTATAGTTAGAAGCACTGAATTCACCGATGACAACCGGAACATCATTGTCCGTAAATGTGGTTTGGATGTCTTTGAATACCTTGTCCAGTTCATTCTGATAGCTGCTGGAGAAAGTGGTATGATCCTGTTTGTATGGCTCTGTGCTGTCACCCATTGCGAAGTTATACGGGCAGTATGCATGGATGGAAACGGCTACATAGTCATCTTCCGGTAAATCCAGATAGCCGTAAATGGAAGAATAAGCAGAAGCTGCATAACCTGGAATCATCAAGAGACGAGTATCCTTGTACGGAGAATCAATGCTGCGGACAGTCGTCACGAAATCGTTATTTAGCTTGTTGACTACTGCAAAGCAAGCTTCGTTGCCATTCCATTCTACCGAGGAACCCGTTTCTCTTGGTTCATTCATGCCTTCAAAAATTAGATGTTGGTCATAGTCTGCAAAGTAAGTGGCAATTTGCGTCCACATCTGCTTCAGTTGTGGTGCCATTTGGTCATAAGCGGTGGAAAAATCAGAACGGTTGATCCACTCTTCATGGTGCAAGTTTAGAATGACATACATGTCCTGCTGATATGCGTAATCTACGACTTCCTTTACTCGTGTCAGCCAACGTTCGTCGATGGTATAAACAGGGTTACCATCACTGTCTGTTGTCTTTGTGACATGCTTATACCAGCTGGTTGGAATCCGAACGGTATCAAACCCCTTTGCTTTAACAGTATCCACCAATTCCTGTGTCACTGCTGGATTGCCCCAAGACATTTCAAAGCTTGTGATATTGTCATAACTGCCATAGCCAGTACTGTCAAGGGCGTTACCAATATTAAAACCAAGTCCCATCTCTTGTGTGATTTCATCCGCATTCAAAATTGTTTCTGCCGATATCGGCAGCATTGCAGCGAATGGAACGAGGCAGGCAACAGAAACCGTTGCTGCTAACATGCTTTTTAATTTTTTGTATCGCATAAAGACCTCCTTCATTTTGATTTTGTATCTGTACAAAATCAGGGTAAAAACACATCTCCTATTGCCATGCTTCTGTTGTATAAACAAAAACACTTTCTTATAGTATAAAAATTTTTTTTGCATTTGTCAATGCTTTTTATCAATTTTGTCAAATTTTATGGGAGAAATTGAAGATGCTTCAGGAGTGAAGTGAAAAATAAGATGGAAAATGCTGTTTTCTGTAATTTTCTCTGTACAATCACGACGGAATATGCTATAATGAAAAAATAGGCAGTCTGTAAAATAAAAATGGAGGTTTTTTATGAATCGCATTCAAAAAGCGGTGATTTACTTGATATGTGCACCGTTGTTTGTTCAGCATCTTACTATTTTTGCAGAAGCGTCAGAAATCAGTGTGGTGGAAATACCATATGCTGCTTCTATGACAGATGTACACGGTAGTATTCGGGTAGTGCTGCAAGACAGCCGTAAGGTAAATGTAAATATTCAAAAGCAAACGCAGGAAGGGTCGGATTTATATTATGACATTGTGCTGGATCCGTCGCAGTCAAAAACAGATGTAACAGAATATGTTTTTTATCTGGACTGCTGTGAATATAATATTAGTACAGAGTCCTATGTTTCCACTTATCAGCTGATGATTTCTGATTTGACGACAGAGGCAGCATCTTATCAGGAAAAAGCAGTCATCATCGTAGATCCCGGATTTTCGGAAGATATCCAGACCACCGATTACTGTTATACTGTTACGATGTTGGCGGGGGAAACTGGTGGTGTGATTGCAAATGTACCAAAGAAAACAGTTGCAGATGGAATCCAAACCGTAAAAAATAATATTACATTGCGGTATGTTGCGGGGAATCAATTGGGTGATCCGGATGGAGATGGGAAGGTAAGTGTAGAAGATGCTGTTATGGTTTTAACTTATTATGCGAAGCGTTCTGCCGGGTTGTCGGCGGAGATTGATTTGTACGCAGCAGATGTCAATAAAGATGATGTGATTGGCGTGGAAGATGCTGTTGGCATTTTGACATATTATGCAAAAGCATCTGCTGGATTGCCACCAAGTTTTTCTTAGATATAAAGCAACAGAATATTGATTGCATAATATAGGGGGTATTTTTCTATGGAACGAAAACAAATTATCATAATTCTGGCAGGCGTTTTACTTTGCATCATTATGCTTTTTACAGGATTGTATTTTTCAGGACAGCTGCATCCGATTTCACAGGATACCATTGTACCAGCTGTGGCAGAGTTAAAAGAAAATGAAACGGCACAGGTATCTGGGATGAAAGCCGTAACGACTACAGTTACAACCTCTACAACCACAACTACAACTGTAAAAACACTTTCTGCGGCGGAAAAGGAAAAACTGCATGAAATTTATGCAGAAAAAATTACAGTTGTCGGAGATTCCATTGCCTATGGATTCAATGCTTATGGCTATATTTCCGATGAACAGAATCTGGCACAGGGTTCTGTTGCCATTCGGAACATTCATGATTTCACATTCACATGTGATGGTGTGGAAATGGATATTCTGGATGCCCTAGAGAAAACAAAACCAACGTACATATATATGTCCATGGGAATGAATGATGTCAATATGACCACAGCGGAGGAGTACGGAGCTGCTTATAAAGAGGCAATCACATCCATTCAGGAAATTTGTCCGGACAGCAATCTCATTGTAGCTGGGATTACACCGATTGCAGCGGATTGCGACTTTACAGACAACGCAGAAATTCGGAACTTTAATGATGTGCTGAAAGAGGTTGTAACGGATTTTGATTCTCCCAATATCGTCTATTTTGATGCCTATTCAGTCATTGCAGATCCGGAAACGGAGGATATGCGTCTGGAATACTCTGGCGGTGATGGCATTCATCTTACTGGACAGAGTTATGAAGATCTGTTAAATGCTGTATATGAGGTGATGGATACCATGCCAATACCGGAAACGGTTATGGAAGCTTTGGAATCTACAGAAGATACTACGACAGAAACGGAAGTTTCAACAGAAGAATTTCTGTCAGAGGAGCCCTCATCAGAGTTTTAAAAAAGCAATAGAAAAGAGCGGTTTTGCAGCGAATCCTGTTATTTTCGCTGCAAAACCGTTTTTTCAATATAATTTCTGAGAAGAGAAAAATAGATTTCTTTTTTCATCGAAAAGTGCTTGAAAAAAAAACAGGGCTATGCTATAATAAAAATAATGTCATGTAGAAAAAGAGAGGTTGCTATGCAGGAAACGACAAATTTGAAGAAAACTGTATCCGTACAGACGTGTAGAGAACAGGTGCAGAAAATCGTTGCGGTTTCTTATCCCTGTGCAAGAGCCCATGTACATAGTTTTGGATGCCAATTAAATGTATCAGACGGCGAAAAGATAAAAGGATTGCTGCAATCTATGGGATTTTCTCTTACAGAGACCTATGAAAATGCAGATTTGATTGTATTTAATACCTGTGCTGTGCGGGAAAGTGCAGAAGATCGTGTCTATGGAATGTTGGGGGTCATTAAAAAATATAAAGAAATGCATCCTCGTACCATTTTGATTTTGAGCGGTTGTATGGGTTCAGAACCGAAAACCCTTCAAAAAATAAAAGCACATTATTCATTTATTGATATTTTAATGGGGACTGCCTCCATCGAGGAACTGCCTCGGCTATTGGCAGCTTATTATGATACAAAAAAGTTTGTATACGATATGGACAGTGCAGCTATGCCGTCTGAACAGATGCAACAGGTGCGAACCAGTCGTTTCAAAGCTTCTGTGCCGATTATGTACGGCTGTAATAATTTCTGTACCTATTGCATTGTTCCCTATGTCAGAGGACGGGAACGCAGCCGAGAGCCGGGTGTTATTTTGGAAGAGGTACGGCAATTGGTTGCGGACGGATATAAGGAAATTATGCTGCTGGGACAGAATGTTAATTCCTATGGAAAGGATTTGAAACAGCCGATTTCCTTTTCCGAGCTGCTACAGCAAATCAATCGGATAGAAGGGGAGTTTGTGATTCGTTTTATGTCTTCTCATCCGAAGGATGCCACACCGGAATTGCTGGATACCATTCTTTCCTGTGAAAAGGTTGGAAAGCATCTGCATCTGCCGGTGCAGTGCGGCAGTGATGCCATTCTTTCTGCGATGAACCGACGGTATACTGTGGCACAATATCTGGAAATTGTAGATTATCTGCGGGAACGACAGCCGGATTTTTCTCTGTCCAGTGATTTGATTGTTGGTTTTCCAAATGAATCAGAAGCAGATTTTCAGGGCACATTAGATTTAATACAGCGTGTGCAGTATGATAATTTGTATACGTTTATCTATTCAAAACGCAGTGGCACGAAGGCAGCAGAAATGCTGGATACCACAACGGATGCAGAAAAACGTGTGCGGATGGAACGGTTGCTGACGCTGCAAAGAGAAATTGCGACAGAGCATTATCGTCGCTTTATTGGCAGAACGATGCGGGTATTAGTGGAAGGCGACAGTAAACGAGGAGACGGCTGGCTGTTCGGCAAGAGCAACGAGGCGATTATCGTAGAGTTTATGGGTGATCGTTCTTTCATTGGAACATTTGTAACAGTGCAGATTACCGAGTCAAAAAACTGGGCAGTCAGTGGCAGAATATTAGAGAATGAGAGAAAGGAAGCGATACAAAAATGACAGTGGAGGAAGCAGTTCGCACACTGGGAAAGTGTATTCAGGCAGATCCCCGTTATCAGCAGTATCAGCAGGCAAAACAAAATAATGATGCAGATACGCAGTTGCAGGAACAAATTGGCGAGTTTAACATGAAGAGGATGTCTTATCAGAGAAAAATGGATGAAGATCCAGAGGAAAATGCAGAAGCTTTGCAGGCATTGGAAAAAGAGTTGGATAGGCTTTATACAATTATTTTGCAAAATCCGAACATGATTGCCTTCCAGCGGGCGAAAGAAGAAATGGATACGATGACCAAGCAGGTGGATGCGATCATTACGCTTTGTCTGCATGGAGAAGATCCAGATACTTGTTGTCCAGATTTGAGTCAGTGTGGCGGTGATTGTTCTGCCTGCGGCGGCTGTCATTGATTGAGGTGCATATGGAGATACAGAAAGAGAAACTCTCTCCGATGATGCAGCAATATTTTACGCTGAAAGAAAAATATCCAGATTGTATTTTGTTTTTTCGTCTGGGAGATTTTTATGAGATGTTTTTTGACGATGCCGTTCGGATTGCCAGAGAGTTGGAACTGACATTGACAGGGAGAGACTGTGGTTTAAAAGAACGGGCACCTATGTGTGGGATACCGTATCACAGCGTAGATCTTTATCTGAAGCGGCTGGTGGAACGAGGTTATAAAATTGCCATCTGCGAACAGTTGACCGATCCGGCAACGACAAAAGGCTTGGTGGAACGGGATGTTATCCGGATTGTCACACCGGGTACACTGATTGAAAGCAATCTGCTGGAAGAAGGAGCAAATAATTATCTTTGCAGTTTGTATTTTCAAGAGGATGGTGACTGTGGTCTTTGTTTTGCTGACTTGTCTACTGGTGACATTACGGCTTTACTGCCAGAACGGGAGAATCTGGAGTCCAATGTGATCGATGCACTTTCTCGTTATACACCTGCGGAAATCATTATGAATGAAGCGGCATTGCTGCTGAAGCATGTCATGGAATTTATCAAAGTGCGTTTACAATGTGCTGTGACAATGCGGGATTCTGTCTGCTTTTCGGCAGAACAGAATCATGATTTTGTATGTCAACAATTTCAGGTACCAGAATTGTCCTATCTACAGCTTCCAGAGACTGGTTCGGAAACCGCAGCAGTTTATGGCATGATGGATTATATCAAGGAAACACAGAAGAATCAGATTACTCGTTTTATTTCTTTGACTGTCAGTGATGATAATGCCTATCTGGGACTGGATTTCAACGCAAGACGCAATTTAGAATTGACGGAGACCATTCGAGG
>CAUDDP010000098.1 GCA_958448395.1 uncultured Oscillospiraceae bacterium
TATATAGGACCGCCGCTTGATGAAAGTTTTCAGAAGTTTCATGGCATGACAAAAGAACAGGCCTGGGAAGCAGTGGAAAAATACAGGGAGAGATATAAAGATACCGGTATATATGAAACCAGTGTGATAGACGGAATGATTTTTGTCCTTGAGACACTCAAAGCAGCGGGAAAGACGCTTGCACTTGCAACATGTAAGCCTGAACCGTTTGCATTAAAAATACTTGAACATTTTAATCTTTCAAAGTATTTTACGGTAGCCTGCGGAAGTAATCTTGATGGGACAAGAAAATACAAAAATGAAATTGCGTTGCATATTTGCAGACACCCTATAAAAAATGACAATCATGTATAACTGCTTCTAATCTGGTCATAATAGCATTGTTCCCTTCGGAGCAAATAAAGTGAAAAGTGAGGAAATGTATCATGGAAATGAAGAAGAATGATCACATCCGCTGTTCCGTTACCCAGTGCAAGCATAATATGGGCACAGAAAATTATTGCAGCTTGAACTGCATTACCGTTGGCACACATGAGCAGAATCCGACGGTTCCGGAATGTACAGACTGCTTCTCCTTTGTAAAGCGGAGTAGCTGCTGCGAATAAAGCGGCATCCATCATTTTTTACGGTTTCTTTTTTGCAGAAGAAACGGACTCCTCCTTTGGAAAAGGAGGAGTACATAATAAAAATGCGACTTCCATATTTTAAGTGCCTCTGCAAAAAAAGTAGAAAATCATCAAGAGATTCGTCAGATTATACAAAAAAGAATGTTGTAAACGATACAAAACAGAAAAATTTAAGAAAGCTCTTGTAAAATGCCGCAGATTCCGGTATAATATAAGAATCACCATAAGGAGGGGATCAGTTATGTATGATAAGACCATGACGTTTTCTGTCAATGATGAAAAGGAAATTGAAATGAAAAAAAATCTCACCATCATCTATGATGCATTGGTGCAAAAGGGATACAATCCGGTGAACCAGATTGTAGGTTATATTCTGTCAGAGGATCCGACCTACATAACCACCTACAACAATGCACGCAGTTTGATTCGACGCATTGATCGGGATGAACTTTTGCAGGCATTGGTAAAGTCGTATTTGAACAATTAATTCCATTTTCTTGGCAGCATTCGCCTGTCGTTCGGCTTTGTACAGGAGTCGGGGCAATTTGCTGTGGAGAAAAGTGGTCAGAAGTCAGAAAAAGAATAATCAGTACAGCGTACAAGCTGACAGAGTTTGTTGTGAATACACCGGTGTCCGAAGGATGCCGGTGTTTTTATTTTGGAATGGATGTGGTTGTTGTGCTGCAAGGACTTTCCACGGATAACGATTTGATTTCAGCGTATCCTATTTGTGCAGCCGAACAGCTGCAAAAGGAGGCAATGTATGAAACTGCGAAAAATCATTGCCGGATGCTGTAGCCTACTGTTGCTGTACAGTGTACCGCTGCAAACAGCAGCGTTGGATACAGCTTGTATTGGCTATGGACAGGGAAAGGCAACGGACAGTCATAATTGCCCGTTGGATGCCCTTTCTTTTAATGAACAATATGCGGCATATGGTGCATTTGCCACAACACCGGATACCAGCCGCATTCTCATTACCTTTGACCAAGGATATGAAAACGGCTATACTGCACAAATTTTGGATACTCTGAAAGAGAAACAAGTGACAGCAATTTTTTTCCTGACTGGTGATTATGCCAAAAAGGAAACGGCTCTGGTACAGAGAATGATTGCAGAGGGACATGTACTCGGCAATCATGGTATGACCCATGCCAGTCTGCCGCATTGCACACAGGCAGAGGCAATGGAAGAGATTCAGTCATTGCATGATTATGTACTGCAAACGTATGACTATGAGATGCAATATTTCCGCTGTCCCTGCGGGGAATATTCCGAACAGGCGTTGCAGTGGATACACGATGCAGGGTATCAGACTGTATTCTGGAGTGGTGCGTATGTAGACTGGAAAACAGATGCACAGCCAGATACAGGCGAAGCCTATGAAACGCTGCTCTCCACAGCACACGGTGGAGAAATCTTGCTGCTGCACTCGGTTTCTGCTACCAATGCAGCTATTTTGGGTGATGTAATTGACGGTTTTCGGGCAGCAGGGTATACGGTATAAGTAAATTTTTATCACAGTGAAAAAAGGCTGAGGTGTCAACAGTAGACATCTCAGCCTGATATTTTTGTATGTTTTTGTCAGATGACGAAATAAACGTTTTTGACGCAGCTTTTTTTAATGTGAGTTCGATGAGAGAGTTTTATCTGCCGAATGGCAACTGCGGTCAAGCTGGCTTCAGGCGGCGAGTCGCCGCCGACAGTCCACCCACCGTTATGGAATGGAAAAGATGGGGCATTGGATGCCCTCAAGGGCGGGAAACGATTGTAAGCCGAAGGCAACTGCGGTCAAGCTGGCTCCAGCTTGGCGGAGGTGAGATCGTTATCGGTGAGAGAAAATACAAAAATAGATTTCCGTGGTAGGATTGGGATTTATCTGCTTTCAGCTAAGCTGAATTGCGGATGCATTTGTGTTTCCCTAAAAATATTTTCAAGGAATTACTTCCCTTCCCTTTTCTTTTTCTGCCGCAGTTCCCGAAAAAAGTCTGTCAGCAACGCAGCACAGTCTTCTTTCAAAAAGCCATCTGTAATTTGTGGCTTATAGTTGTATGGCAGGGAAAACATCGACTCTACCGACATTACTGCCCCCCCTTTCGGGTCATATGCACCGAAAATCAAGTCGTCCAGCCGTGCATGTAAGATGGCACCACAGCACATGGGGCAGGGTTCCAGCGTCACATAAATGGCACTGTCTATGACACGCCATCCGCTCAGTGTCCGACTTGCCTGATCAATTGCCATAATTTCCGCATGTGCCAGCGGTGATTTGCCGGATTCCCGTAAGTTCCAGCCCTCTCCAATAATGCGGTTGGTGGGCTTGTGCACAATGACTGCCCCGACAGGCACTTCCCCCAGTGCGGCAGCATGCCTTGCCAGCTCCAGTGCACGCCGCATATAGGATTCTTGTGGTGTATGTGGAATTCTTTCCATGATGGTTCCTCCGTTTGGCAGCATTATAGTATTGTTGTAATAATGAGAAGAACAAGTGCAACAAACATACAGAATGTCATCGAATTGGCTTGAATCAAAAATGTTAGGCAGCATTTTCCGGTCGAACAGATGGATGAAAATTGCTGCCTTCCCTTAAATGGTACTTTCCGAAATAACAGGATACAGAGCAGTATCCCGATGATGCCGATCAGGATGACAGCAATATTCCGTCCCGGAAGTGGTATATTATTTTGAAAAATAGAAATGTGAAATCCAAAGAAAATGAGGATAGAATAAAGATAACGTGCGAATAAACCGATTAGTATATTTTGATATCGTAGGATTTCTCTTCCAGCCAGCAGTGATATGGTGAAAGTAGAGATGCCAATCATCAGGCTTTCTGACATCATGGCAGAAAAGATGGCTGTCAGCAGAACTGCTGTATTATCTCCGAACTGCCGTAATACATGCAGCATACTGCCATGATAGAAAATGGTTTCCAAAAGGGGGCGAAATAGTAGTGTAAAGAGAAAAAAAGTCAACTGATAGGGAGGGCTCATACATAGAATGGAGTGGGATAGCGTACCAAGGGTTAGATGTTGAATTGTGGCTTCTGGAAAACACATAAGTATGCAGCCAAATGCAGCAAAAATGCAAAGAGAAACTGCAAATGTACGCAGCCAAACGGAGATTGGTGTTTTTTGATGACAAAATTTGATTTGTTTTGGCATCTTTATCCAGCATGCAGCAATACACAGCGGCACACCGAAACGAAAGAGCTTTTGAAGAAGAAGAATAATCAGAACGGCACTATCTGAACCATATAAAACAATATCGTGCAAAGAGTAAAAAAGTGGCATATCAATAAAAGAAAAGAAGAGAATGCAAATCGGTATGATGAGAGGGGGGATCAAAAGCTGGCATAAAAACAGAATGCCGAAGCGATTGGAAATCCGCTGTAAAGCACGCCGTTCCAAAATGGCTGGGTCTTCTTCCTGTAAGCCGATACCCTCCAGAAAGGTTGCCTGTGGGTTGGGGACTGGTGGACAAAAGGAAAAGACATTCTCTGTGTCTTGCTGCCAGGAAGCAAATACAGTTTGATAGGATTGGTTGGAAGTGGATTCTGTGGTATTTTGACAGGATACTTCTGATTCTGTTTGAGGAATTGTTTTTTGCATAATGGAATCACCTTCCTGTTCACTTGTAGTATATAAAAATTATATAACAAACTGCTGAAAAAAGAACCCTAAAATACAAAACAATTTGTATACAATCGCTAAATTTTAATATGGGTTTTTGTGACAGGCGAATACAAGCAGAAAGTATAGCAAATCTGCTGATGGGAGTTGGCGTATTATCTGTAGGAAAAATACAAAAATGGATTTCCGTGGAAAGCAAAAAATAGGGATTGACAAACGTCGGAAAATTGCGTATGATTAAAGTAATATGATTTTATCAGAATGGAACAGAAAGGGAGGTGCTTTTATGTCCGAATCTTATCCATCCGATCTCCTTGCATCAGATGATACCGCCTTGCAGGACATTGCAGAATTGTTTAAGGTGTTTGGCGATCTGACAAGAGTGCGTATTTTATTTGCCCTGTTTCAGCAGGAGACTTGTGTACAGGAAATTGCCAATCAGCTCGGTATGACACAGTCTGCCATTTCGCACCAGCTGCGGATTTTGAAGCAGGCTCGTCTGGTCAGCAGCCGCCGAGAGGGAAAGTCTATTTTTTATGCATTGGCAGATGACCATATTGATACCATTTTTCGGCAGGCACTGGAACATATTGCAGAATAGTCCGGATTCCCTAAGACTGTGTTTGTACAATTCGCTGTAAAAAAGTTTTTGCTTTCCATGGAAAACCACTTGCATTTCAAAGGGGAATCTGTTATAATGAAAACTGTACAGGGAAGCCCTGTGAAAATTTGGTTTCCGGAGGTGAAACAATCATGGCATATAAAATTACAGATGCATGTCTCTCTTGTGGTTCTTGTGCAGATGCATGCCCAGTTGATGCGATCAAGGAAGGCGACAGCACTTACGTAATTGATGCAGATACCTGCATCTCCTGCGGTTCTTGTGCAGATACCTGCCCGGTTCAGGCAATTGTAGAGGACTAATGATTTGCGAAAGCCGCCTTGCTGGTCTAATGGTGCAAGTGCGGCTTTTGCTTTTATGATATAGGATTGCAATTTTGCGGTTAATATACATCTTAGATAGACCTGTTCCATCATTGTTAAAATGTTGTCTGAAAGGGACTATTGCAGAAAGGATTCCATTATGAAGTATAATCGTTTTTTATTATGCAGTACACTGGCGGCAGCACTGCTGTTCAGCAGCGGTTGTGCGGATAAAGAAGAGAGCAGTGATATACAGACGGCTGTGACAACCATTACTACCACCATTTTGCCGGGAGAAATCGGAACGGAGCAGACAGTGGACGGTGCGACTGTAACGCTAAACGGCGTTTACAGTTCCTCGTTTGAGAATGTTCGAAACGGCTACCCGTCGGATATTATTTTCTTCTCGTTTACGGTAACAAATAATACAGATGCACCGATTGCGGCGAATTTCTCACAGACCTGTGAGATGGAGATTGATGGGAAGCCGTCAGAGGCATTTTCTGCAAAGGCAATTGCCAGCGTTTATAAACAGTTCGGTAGTGATGCAGAAATGTTTGTGGATGAAATCCCAGCAGGAAAGACAGTGACTGGTTATATTGGTGCAGAGATGTACCGTGGTTATAAGGAGGCAACCTTGCTGTATACACCGTTGGCAGGCGGAACGAGCGATAACAAAGATCGTTCTAAGCTGATCAGCTATACCTTCCAACCGGAGGACTTAGAATACATTGGAGATCCGGTTGTAGCAGATGCTGCTGTTACCACTGCACCCGATGAGAAAGTAGCGGCAGAAACCACGGTTTCTGCGGAAGAATGAGAGAAGATTTGATACAGATATAACGTGAGTTCGATGAGAGCGTTTTATCTGCCGAATGGCAACTGCGGTCAAGCTGGCTCAGCTTGGCGAGGGGCGCAGGGGACAAGCTGTCCCCTGCGAAACGCTGCAATTAGAGTTTTGGTAACGAAATGAGGAACAAGATACCGCTGTCCGCCCTCTGAAAAAAACAAAACGATACAGGATACAGAAATTTGGAGTGATTTGGCTGCAAATTTGGATACAGCAATAGGGCGGACAGCGGACACAGGC
>CAUDDP010000099.1 GCA_958448395.1 uncultured Oscillospiraceae bacterium
TGTAGTACAGTTTTACAGCCTCCCGTAATTGATACTTTGGCAGGGAATCGGCAAATCGTTCTGCCACCTTCATATCCCGCCGTAATTCTCTCGCACGCGTTCGCAGCCGAATGGTTGTCGCATTTTCCGGAATGCCCTGCACATACGCTGTATGCTTGCTGTAGGGGAATTTTGCAGCGGATTGCACAGCGTCTACCACTTCTTCCTCTCGCAGCTGCATTTGAATGGCATCCAGTTCCGCATGGTTGTCCCGGTAGTGCCGCAGAGCGTGTAGTACTTGATTTTTCATTGCTGCCTCCTTGATGGATAGGTACGATTTTATTTAAATTTATGATACCATATTTTGTGGTTTTTTGCAATCGTTCTCTGAAAGCGGATAAATTATTTTTCTACTTCCTCAATTCGCACATAAATCCCAGGGACAGCCGCCCAGAATTTCTCTGTCACGTTGGCGGCACGCTGTAGGCATTTCGGCAAGCCGTTCACTGATAGGCTGCGGATATTTTTGTATCTTCACATGATAGCGTAGGCTCGCATCCTCGTAAATTTTAGACATGTCCTTCATATTACACCACCTGCCTGTCAATTGTTTAGAATCGTCATCATCTCTGCAAATCGCTCCACTGCTTGTTTTTTTCGCTGGTCTTCTCCATCTACCAACACTGGACAGCATGCTTTCAGCAATCGACTGAATCGCCGCCGATCAGACAGGGACTCTGGATTTTTTAGTTCCTCAGCAGTCAAATTGGTGGTGACAATCAGTGGCAATCCGGCATTGCAGCGGCTTTCGATTACACCAAATATAATCTCCTGCATGTATTCGGTATTGCTTTCTGCTGCAAGATCATCCAAAATCAGCAGATCATAACGGTTCAGGTTGTCAAAATAATCCTGTTTCTGGTATGTCCCCTGTACTTCATTCCGAATACGGGCGAAATTCGTCATCAAGACGGGAACACCCCGATCGATCAAGGTGTTAGCGATACACGCTGCCAGATAGGATTTTCCTGTTCCGACTGTCCCATAGAACAGCAACCCCTCGCCACGCTGCCGGAATGTTGCGAAATGCTCTGCATATCTTTGGGCAATCGCTGCCGGTTTGGGATGAGAATGATTGTCGTTCGCAAATGTCCACTGCTTTTTATCTGCTGCCTGTCCACAGCAGCCTTTACAGTCTGGGAATGCTTCATACCGCAGTACGGCAATTCTTTGTGTAAGTTCTGCTTGCTGGGCAGCGGCGGCTTCTTTTTTGCGGCGTTCTGTCTCACACTGACACATACAGTACGGCGTTTGTATCGTATCCAAAAAACGCACACGGGCTTGTTTGGGCGTGTGACAGTTGCCACAGTACAGCAAACCATCTTTTATGTAATCATCGTTGTTGCAGGAAATCACTTTTGACGCTGCTTCTGCGAGACTTTGAAATGCCTGTTCATACATGTTCCTATTCTGCCTCCATTCGCTTCTGCTGCCGTGCAAGCTTGTATTGTACCATCTTATCAAATTTGTCCGGCGAAAGCAAAGCCCGTAATTGCAGCACCATAATGTAAACATCCGCAGCCTCTTCTACGATACAATTCAGCTGTTCAGAAGCCTCTTTCCCTGTAGAGCGTATGTATCTTGCAATCGCCATTTGCAGCTCACCGCACTCCTCAACCGTTTTTACCAGTTGATTTTCCACGCCGTAATGATTGGCGATGCTACAAAGACTTTCATTCGGAATGCATGGCACATTTTCCTGCACCTGCTTCATCGCTGCTAAGGCGGCATCTATTGCAGCAATATCACGGACAAAAACATTGTCTTTCTCCTTGTAATCTGCAAAATCTTCCCGATCACAACGCAGATCTTCCAACTGGGAGATAGCCGCTTCCAGTGACATTTTTATTTTATGCTCCATAATGTGTACCTCCTATCTGTATGATTCCGGCATCCTCCTTCGTCATTCTGATTCCTCCAAATCCATCTTTGCACCACATACCGGACAAAAAGCGTAATATTCCGCACGATTCAGAATATCACAAAACTGTTTTCCACAATGTGAACACTGTGCAATCAACAAATTGGAAGCTCCAACATGCCGAATTCCATCAATCATTTTCCATTTTCCAGTAGTTTCAGCATATTTATCTGTCGTTCTATCAAATAATTGATTTCCCATAATTACACCCTTAACTACACTGCCTCTTTTTCCAAGCAAAAATAGTTTGGAACGTTTGCTATTTACAGCATAATCAAAGGAATCCCATGTATATCCGACTTTCAAAAAGTAATCCAAACTTTTCTTGTCTACGGCTAAGTCGCCAAAGTGCAGACGTGTTTTATCTTTGTACGCATCATAAGAGGCTGTCCTTGGAAAACGGACTGCTACAGCATCTTCCAACCCTTCCCTCACACTATCCCATGCAAGTGGCAAATATCCTCTTGTCCCTGCCATTTTCTGTAACCACTCCGGCACATCCCACTCTTCCACGAGCATACCAGCGGTTGCCTTGTGAAAACAAACAAAATAATTTTTATCGTATGCTGGTATAATTGCAGGAAGTCTGCCACCACATACTGCTTCCTTTACACATAATTGTACAATCCTATTACAATTCATGCTTGATTTCCTCCATTTCTGCTGGTACATACATCATGCCGCATCTTTCTGCAATAAACACATCTGGATGCAGCAGCCGCTTTTTCATGTATGCAGCAGCTTGTTCCTCCGAGAATATTTTGATACGCAGACAATTTCCAACTGTTTCTGCCGCAAGAGTCCCTGTTACCTTATTTCTGATCACATAGGCTTTCACTCGTTTTACACCATCCGGTACTGGCTCCCAGTCCTCAAAAAGGTCTGTCGGCGGTTGATAAAAATATCCGGTCTTTCTTCTGCGGTCTTTTGCCAATCGCAGTGCCGCATATGTAATGCCTGTTTTTTGGAATACCTGTGATTCACTGTACCCAGCCTCTTGCATATCTGCTGCACGCTGCATAATTGCAGTACTTTCCCGCCACTTTTTCAAAATCACATCCCGATACTTCCGTCGATTCTCTGGCAAGCTTGTATAAGCGGATACCGTTCCAGCATTCAAGCCAAGCTGTGCAGCAATCGTCCTGACGGTCATATCCTGCTCATATCGCATCCGGCAGATTTTCTGCATGATTTCCTCTGTTATAATCTTTTTTCGTCCCATTTTTTGCCCTCACAAAATTGCGTCCAGAATATCCGGTTCACTGCTTTTGGCAATCGGAATGCCGTTTGCCCCTTTTTTCGTCTGCTTCTGGTTCAGATAGCTTTCAAACTTTGTCCCGAACAGCGTTGCCGGACGCAGGTATTTTTCCCATTCTGTTCCCTTCCAGTCTGCACATTTGTTGGCAATCACTCGCTGAAAATCTTCCACACTATATCCCTCTTCCAATCTCGCATGAATATGCTGTCGAGTCGTTTTGCTGCTGGAACTGTAGTTTGTTCCAGCCTGTTCGTTCAGATAAGCGATGATTTCGGAATAAATGGCAGAATTTTTCTCTTTCTCTGAATTGTCTCCTTCTTCGCTACCAGACAATATATATTTATCCTTATCTAACCTATCCTTACCTAACCTATCCTGGGTTTCCAACTGGTATGACGATTGGGTGTCGTTTGGTATACCATCGGTATCCAGCTGGTATACCTTATTTTTTTCTATATGTAACAATCTTTTTTCATCGCATGTAGTCGGTTTATACCGATCTGTTCGGATGCAATTATGAACCTTCCAATGCCGGATAACAACAACACCTGTTTCAAATGGAATGATAAACCGTTTTGCAATGAGAATCCTCATATCATCGTCAGAAGATCCAATCATACGCATAATGCGTTTTGGATTATTGATGAATCCATCATCATCCGCCCGCATTGCAAGGTGAAAGTACAGCATTTGTGTAGTTGCTGGCATATCCAGAAACAAGTCACTATCGATCACACTTTTTGCAAACATTCTACGTTCTGCCAAAATTTCTCGCCCCCTACCTTAAAACGGCGGTTCTGAATCGGAAAGAATTTCCTCAAATCCGCTCATATCGAATGCAGGATTGCCCTGTACAGCGTTTTGTGCATTCGATTGGTAGTTGTTAATGTTGCCCTGTGTGGCATTCTGGCTTGCGTCAGCGGCCTTTCTGGTTTCGCCGAACGAAATATTTTCCGCCTGTACTTCCATAGAATAATGTTTCACACCATTATTATCCGTGTAATCTGCATTTTGCAGTCTGCCTTCCACAATGATCATGGCTCCCTTGCGGAAATAACGGCTTACAAACTCCGCCTGCTGCCGCCAGCAAACCACGCTGATAAAATCAGCTTTCTGCTCGATTCCCTGTTTGTACTGCCGATTTGCTGCAATCCGGAATCGGCACACGGCAATGCCACTCTGCGTCTGACGGAATTCTGGGTCAGCACACAATCTTCCCATTAAAATAACCTTGTTAATCATGCTCTTCCTCCTTGTGACGATGCAAATAAACGATTTCACTGCGTTCCCCGAGATTCTCCAACAACCATTCGTCCGCCTGTTCTTTGCTTAAATGCGTCTGCAATGCCCGATATTCGTACACATAGAAACCAGCTTGCCGCTTCTCCCGTATCCGCCGTGCAATTTCTTCTTCCGTATAATTCGCTTCCACCAGATACAAATCATAATTCCGTGCAGAAATGCCATCCAGTGTGCTGGTATCCGTCATATAAATGGCTTTTTCGCCGTTCAGAAAGATTCTCCATCCGCAATTGTCCACATCATGGTACAGCTTGATTGGCGATACCTGAAACACTCCGTAATCATAGGATTTTCCAATGGTCAGACAGTCGATATTGTCGGGCGATACGCCACAATCCAATAATCGCTGTACCAACCAATGACAGCACACAAACCGGAGCGTTGGACGTTCCGCCGCAAGATTCCGAATGGTCGTTGCATGAAAATGGTCGGTGTGCTGGTGCGTCAGCAGGACAATTTTGATATTCCGAAAATCGTCCTGCAAGGCTGCCTTGATTTTCGCCAGCGACACACCGCAGTCAATCAGAATACATCGCCCCAGCACAACCGCATTTCCACCAGAACCCGTTGCAATTACTTGATACTGCATTACAATTCACTAAAAGAAACGTCAATGACTTCGTTCTGCTTTACGGACTGTTCATCTGGTTCATCCTGCTGTATGATTTCCGGTTCGGCTTGCTTTTCTCTGGATTCCTGTTCTGCCGGATTACTGATTTTCTCCGCTTCATACATACCACCCAGATCATCCACAAAGGTTTCCCGCAATGCACGCACCTTAGCAACTTTTTCAATCATCGTTGCCGCTTTTGTACTCCAATTCTGATTCAAGCCCCCATCTCGTTTCCGCTGAGCTGCCTCAGCAACAGAAACACTGCTATAGGTGGGATGCTGCCAGTCTTTCCGAAAGACCTTTGCCCAGCCACCGACCAGTTTTTCTGTTTCCACATCATAAAACGTTCCACAGCGTTCTGTAATCGTGCCGGATTCCATATTCTTGACAATGACGCCGGATTCCATGCCGTTAAAATTAGCATTCCGGATTGCTCTTTTTAAAATGGCATCCTTGCTCACAACAATCTGTGCCGGATTGTTGCCATACTTGATACAGTATGCTTCTTTCAGGAATGGATTCAGTCCACGGGCTTTGCAAAGGCTAGTGAAAAACTTAAATTCTTGCGGTGTGATATGGGCATCTGTTCCGACAATGTACTGCTGTACAATGGATGGGGTTAGCTTGATTTTTTCGCCGTCTGCTTCATAAGTGACGGTCAATTCCTGTTTCATGGATTCATTCATACTGGTATCCTCCTGCATCCATAAACGCTTTCAATCGGCGGAGCTGTTCTTTTGTGCCAGTTACCGTGAATCGCAATTTGTACAGAGGTGGATTTTCTACTTCCACCGGCGGTTGTATCGGCTGCATGAGCGGTGCTGCCACAGCTTGCTGTTTTTTTTTGGCGGCTGCAATCAGCCGCTCCCGTTCAGCTGCAATTGCCTGTCCCCGTTCTTGAATCGTTGTGATCGCCTGTACGGCATTCAACGTCCGCTTGTATTCGACCAGAATTTCTGCCGAATGTTCTTGTAATGCGATCATTGCCAAATCATTTGCCGTCTGTTCTGCAAAATTTTTTGCTTTCTCTTTCAGGCTTTTCCTGCTTGCGGAAAGTGTCACATGGATTCCCGCTTGTTCCCATGTCACGAAATCAATCCCATAAT
>CAUDDP010000100.1 GCA_958448395.1 uncultured Oscillospiraceae bacterium
CCTTTATGGATATGTACCATTTTATTTAAATCTATTATACCATATTTTGTGGTTTTGTGCAATAGCGGGCGGAAAAGAATTGATTATTTTTTTGCTCCATCACTTATTTTAATTGGCGTTAATTGGCATAATTGCACCAATTATCTTATCGTTATCCAGTACCTGTACAACTTCATCTGGTGCAGTAATCAGATACTGGTACTTATCGCCAAATAGCTTATAGTGTTTTTCATCAATCCAGCAGCAGACAGCTCCGTTTCCAGATTCCATCTTGCGGATCAAGACTTTAGAATCCAGTTCACGTAACACATTAGTGGACTGTGCAGTATAGGCATTTTGGCGATTCTCAAAATACTCTCTCAGATTGTTAGCACATCTGATTTGTTCATGCTCTAAATTTAAGTAGCATTTATCTTGCGGAATCCGCACGGCATAACAGCCTTCTGCAAAGAAAATATCATCTGCATCCATCTGGTAAGTCATCTCATGGGGTAGCTTATACAGTTCCTTCAAAATCTCGGTCTGAATTTTCATTGTATTCATTTTTAATTACCTCACTTTTTTATATTTTTTTCATTCGCTTCTGTTGTCGCTCAAGCTTGTATTGTACCATTTTATCAAACTTACACGGTGACAACAATGCTCGCAGTTGCAGCACCATAATGTATACATCCGCTGATTCTTCAATGATATTTTCCATCACAGAAGCAGCAGCCTTTCCCATAGAGCATAGGTATCTTGCAATCGCTGTTTGCAATTCGCCGCATTCTTCCACTACTTTTATCAATTGATTTTCAGCACCGTAATAATTGGCGATATTGCAAAGGCTTTCATTCGGAATGCATGGCACATTTTCCTGTACTGTTTTCATGGCAGACAAAGTAACATCAATTGCAGTAATATCCCGAACAAAAACATTGTCTTCCTCATCATAATCTGCAAAGTCTTCCCGATCACAACGCAGATCTTCCAACTGAGAGATGGCATCTTCCAACGAAATCGCAATTCCAGGCCTCATACTTCTTTCACCTCGTCAATCTTCACATAAATCCCAGGGACAGCCGCCCAGAATTTCTCTGTCACAGCACTGAAAATCTGTTTGTCATCATTCCAGTAGTGCAGCTTGGTCATGATGTCATACAATGCTTTGCAAAGGTTGTCCACATCGGGCTTGTTCGTATAAGGTTCTCCGTCCTGGTGCTTCGCCTTGAGTGGAAAGCACCATTTCACTACAACTTGCAATGCTCCATCAAACGGCTGTTCTGGAATATGCTTCATCAAGTACGCCGTCAACTTGGCTTCTGCTTCTCCGTTATTTCTCTTGTAGAAGTGATGGACGCCATGCTTGTCAACGGTGTGTCCTTGTTGCTGGTGCGTACTGGTTGGCGGTATCATCTGCATAAAAAATTCAGTCATGATGTTTGTGCTCCATTTCCTCTTTTTCAATATATTCCACAAATGTTTTGTTGATTGGACAGGTATCGCACTCGCAATTTCTGCAACACAAATCTAATGTAATAGGGCATTCAGGAAGAAGTTCTTGCTCATCTTCCATCCATTCACGAAAACCGTATGTCATGATATTCTCCTTTCGCTTTTGTCAATGGTAGGGGAAAAGTGTTAAAAGAGTGCCGTGCTATCGCACTCTTTTTACTTTTTCCCATTGACCTGTGAAACAGGGAAAGAAAATAGTATATTATATATACACTGTTTTCCCTGTTTTTTCCCTCTCAATTTGCTCTTGAAATAACAGAATCCTTTACTGTAAAAGTATTTATTCCCTTTAACCTATTACGGACAGATTTTTCTGTTATGCCCAAATACTCCGCCATATCCTGTACGGTAACCGTGCCATCTATATTGCATGCATCAAACGCATTTTCAAAGGTGGCTTTCTTATCTGCTTTTTGTGCAGCATAAGTTTTCTTTGTTTTTTCGCCACGCCGTTTATTCCCTCGCTGATACGGCAGCAAGTCCACATCCATCTGCAAATCTTTCAGCACGCCAATGGTATCCTCGACATGGATTGGATACCGGAACCATAGATTTTTCGGCTCGAACTTTGGGAACTCTCTCAAGGTTCCGTCCAGCCGCCATGCCGTCCGCTGCCGCATCGTCCGTTTGACGGTTTCGATCTCGCTGAGAAATGTTTCATACACCGCAGGCGGCAGATTGTCCTGACACAGTTTCATGGATTCCGCGTGGCTAAGTAATTCGTCCGGCGATGCATCCGCCAGTACTGCCGGAGCGTGTCGCCGAAGCTGTTCCACACAGGCATCACAGATAGCTGTATTGGTTTCCTGTTTGCGAATGTCCTCAGACAGTTCTAGTTCCGTCATATCAATCAACGCATCTGGGTCACGGGCAAACACACCAGAACCGGATGCTCTGTCCATACTGCGTTTACCGCCCTGTGCCCCTTTGCTGTGGTGGTGGCAGTAAATCACCGCACAGCCCAGCTGCGTGCAGACTTTATCAAACTGATTGCAGAAGTGTGCCATCTGGTCAGCACTGTTTTCATCACCGGTAATCACCTTGTAAATCGGGTCAATCACCACTGCAATATAATTGCGTTTCTTGGCTCTGCGAATCAACTTTGGTGCCAGTTTATCCATCGGCTCTGTTACACCACGCAAATTCCAAATATCAATACTGGGTAAAGAAGAAGGTGGAATCTGTAACGCCGTATAGACATCTTGAAATCGGTGCAGGCAGGAGGCTCTGTCCAATTCCAGATTGACATACAACACCCGTCCCTTTGCACACTGCCAGCCAAACCAGCTTCGCCCCTCTGCAATGGCAATGCACATTTCAATCAGGGCATAGGATTTTCCGGCTTTCGAAGGTCCGGCAATCAACATTTTATGCCCCTGCCGCAGGACACCATCAATTAAAGGCGGTGACAGCTCCGGCATATGTTCCCATGCTTCTGCCATGTTTTCAAACTCCGGCAGGTCATCGGTAATGCTGTCAATATAATCCTTCCACTCTGCCCATGTCGCATAGCCGATGTTGGTTGCCACCAGAAATTGTTTTTTGCCGTTCCGGATGACACCCGGCATTCTGGACAGCCTGGACGGATTTCGATTTTGTCGGTCGACCTGCAATCCATTTTTATCACAGACATTGTATAGAAAATCCACTCGCTGCCGATACTCGTTATAATTGCCAGCATCTACTCGCACAATGGCATGGAGGGATTTTCCGCCGGAATAGACTAGGCACGCAATCGGCAGCTGTAATTCATGTAGAATGCCGTTCTGCTGTTCCAGTGTGACGGCATCGGATTCTACCAGTGCATACCGATAATCCGTGACATTTTCATTCTTCACGCCTTTCCCATCCAGCGGATTGAAGCGAATCCATGCTCCACATTCTGGTTTGTAATCGCCGAATACAGCTCCAATATCCCCCTCACAGATTGCCAGTTCTTCGAGCAGCTTTCCGGCGGTGCGGTCAGAACAGCCAGCAGTCGGCAGAAATTTACCATCAGCATTCTCCCAGCAAGTCGTGACATAGCCGACATTTTCTCCAGCTTCAAACAACGTACTGAGATAGGTACTGATTTCCCGTACTGGATTCCAGTCAGTTGGCTCCAGAATCGGCATTTCCTGCACCTGTTCGGCACTGGTAACCACATAATCTTCCCCAATATAGTCATCCCAGCCTAACGCATGAGATTCTTTCTGTGTGCTGCTCTGGGGACGGTATCCGTTTTCCAGTGCCATGTGTACAATCGTTCCGGCAGTGATGGGATGTTCATTGCCGTTGAAGGATCGCCACTTTTTCTCACATTCGCCGCTGTGATAGCGTGCCCCGTCTCGCTGTGACCAGACGTCCCAAACACTCCAATCGTACCCAGCATCTTTCAATGCCATGCCAATTCCACACCATTCCTGATAGGAAAGAGCAGCAGGGTCAATCCAATCTAGCAGTGCATCCAGATTATCATTCTGATATTGCATTTACACGTCCCTCCGGTTTGTAGGTCTTCGGGTCAACGCCAGCTGGCACACGCCTCCATCCCAAATAGGCAATTCGTTGTATCATATGATTGGCTGCCTGAAAAGACCATTCTCCCACATGTTGAAATCCGTATTGTTCCAATCTGCGAATCTGTTTCGGTGTGGCAAGTCCATCCATCTGCCGCCTTGCAATCGTTCGCAGAATCTGTTCTGCTTTTCCAGCTGACGTGACTGCATCTGGATTGATACCATGCTTTTCCAAATCCTTTTTCTGTTGGGCGGATGGGGCTTGTGTCTCCCAACCGAATGCTGGCACATAGCCACTCAAATCCTGTGATTGGATGGACATTTCATATTGCAAGGGGTCTACCAACTTTGATTTTCGTTTTTTCATGGCTGCCAGTTTTTCGGCAAGGGCTTCTTCCCGTGCGGCAACCGTATCTTCGGACGCCTGATTCTCCACTTCTGTAATGTCCAACGACACACCGGGATTCTGTTCCATTTTTTCTGTCATTTTTTGTTGCACAGCGGCATCTTCTGCAATCAGGCACGCTGGGCGGCATAGTTCATGCTTTTCTGTGTTCCAGAGGAAATCCAGTAACAGCAAGTGGTCTTTCCCTTCTGCCAGCCGTGTGCCACGCCCTACCATTTGGCAGTACAGGGCACGGACTTTGGTTGACCGCAGCACCACCACACAATCCACATCCGGGCAATCCCAGCCCTCTGTGAGCAGCATCGAATTGCACAGCACGTTGTACTTGCCATCCGAAAAGTCCTGTAAGACTTGTTCTCGGTCGTCCGATTCGCCGTTGACCTCTGCCGCACGGAATCCATGCCGATTTAAGATGTCCCGAAATTTCTGTGAAGTCTTTACCAGCGGCAGAAAGACCACTGTTTTTCTATTTTTGCAGTGCTGCTGCATCTCTGTTGCAATTTGCTCTAAGTACGGATCCAATGCCGTTGCAATATCGCTCGGCTTGTAATCTCCGGCAGATGTGCCAACTTTTGTGAAGTCAATTCGGATGGGAATGGTGAGTGCCCGAATCGGCGTTAAGTATCCCTCGTGAATGGCCTGCGGCAGGGTGTATTCATAGGCTAAGCTGTCGAACACCTTCCCTAAATTCTGCTTATCGCCCCGGTCTGGCGTTGCTGTCACGCCCAGCACATGAGCAGCGGTAAAATGCTGTAAAATCACCTGATAGCTGTCAGAAATGGCGTGGTGGGCTTCGTCAATGATAATCGTACTGAAATAGTCCGGTGCAAATTGCTGCAAGCGTTTTGCACGCATAAGGGTCTGTACGCTGCCCACGCACACCCTGTACCAGCTGCCGATACAGGTTTGTTCTGCCTTTTCCACCACACATTGTAAGCCGCTTGTTTTCTCAATCTTATCGGAAGCTTGTTCCAGCAACTCGCTGCGGTGTGCCAGAATGAGGACTCTGCCGCCCTTTCGGACGGCATCCTCTGTGATTTTTGCAAAGACAATTGTTTTGCCGCAGCCAGTCGGCAGCACCAGCAGCGTCTTTTGTACGCCGTTGTCCCACTGCTCCCAGACTGCCGAACGGGCGGCTTGCTGATAGGGTCTTAATTCCATCGAAATCCCCCCTTAAAAATTGCCAGGCTTCCAGTTACCCTGCTGCGGATAAGCCGGATAGCTGTTCGGCTGCGGTGCATAAACCGGCTGAGCCTGTGCAAAATAGGTGGCAGACGGAACAGGAGCTGTGGCATAGGTAGTAGACTGTATAGCTGGTTGTGAGGGGGCAGGTGCAGCAAGGGAAGGCTGGTCATAAGAGGGATACAGCTTTTTGATTTTGTTGGAGTAGCCTGTGTTTTCGCCTTCTTTATCTGTCTTTTTATGATAGTTATCAATGTACACTTCGCAGATGCCACTTTTTCCGATGATTTCCATCCACCGCATTTTGACTTTTTCCTTTTTTCCCTTTAAGCCAACCGAGGCAAAAAGCTCAGACAACTTCCATTCCAAATCAGAATACAGTAGATATTGCTCTGTAATCAATGCAGTTTCTCCGTTGCTGCCACACACCCGAAAAGTGACAATTGCCTTGTTGCAAGGTGGCACTTTTTTACTACCGGGATGTCTGGCACGTTCTACTTTTTCTACGGTAAAGCGATAATCGCCACCTGGCAGGAGGATAAATTCACTGCTTTCCTCTTGAATTTCATCATCCCAGCCCAGTTCATGTCCCTGCGTTGCATTATA
>CAUDDP010000101.1 GCA_958448395.1 uncultured Oscillospiraceae bacterium
CCGGCACAGTTTGTGATTGGCAGCGGTAGAATGCATTCTCGTCGAACTCACGTTAATGAGTTTTCATGCCCCATTGGCATATCAGCCATATAACGAAAATATACAAAAATGTGATTGCAGATGCATGACTTTTCTCACTTTTCACGAAAATCAAAAAAAACGGAAAAATGACAAAAGAGAAGCTTGCAGTTTTCTGCAACTTGTGCTATAGTAAGAAAGAATAGAAAAGCATGTAAAGAAAAGAACCGCTTTGTAAAATCTGCGGTTCTCAGATAGAGAGAAAGGGGAAGGTTTCCGTTATGGAATCACTACATAAGTTATTTTCTGCATTGCGTGCTCGTGGTTGTGCCTGTAATGAACGGCGGAATGAAAACACACTTCGGTTTTCAATGACCAATCGTATGTTATTGCTGCTGTTTCCAGTCTTCATTGTCTGTATGGCAGAGTTGAATCAGGACAAATATCTCAGCAAACTGGTAATCTTTATTGCAGAGCATCCATCCATTATGCTGTTCAATATCTTGATTGCAGGATTGATTTTTCTGGGTGCTTTGCTGTTGTTCCGAAAGGGCTGGCTTGCCATGCTTCTGCAAAGTGTGCTGTATATGGCACTGAGTATTACAGAGCTGTTCAAGTATAACACCAATGGGAATCATTTGATTATGACAGACATGAAACTGTTCCGCAGTATCAAAAGTCTGACCTCATTCGCCTATATTAAAATTACGCCGCGATTGATTATTTATGGGCTAATTGTAATTGCGTTTGTTGGTGTGGCATTTTGGTTCAATCCAAAATTTTCGCTGCATACCAAGCGGCTGCGGCGAATGGCCACGGGTCTTTCCTGTCTGCTGACTTGTGCACTGGTGATTCTTGTTCCAACCTTGTCCACGCCGGTTTACGCCTTTTTTGGCGTGGATGTCTCCAAGGCAGAGAATACCTTTATTTTAAATGAAAAGTTTGAAAACAATGGGTTTCTTGCGTTCTTTATGCAGACTGGTTCGGAGAACATTGCCAACCGACTGGAAGAACCAGAGGCGTATGAGGAAAATAAGGATTCCACGATTGCACAGTACTTGGAAGACGTCACAGAGCAATGTAATTTCCAAGATGGCGTAAAGCCGAATGTCATTGAAATCATGTCGGAGTCCTATGCGGACTTTCGTGTCTTTGATGAGCTGTCGATTTCAGAGGATGTCTATGCTGGTTTGGATGAGGTTGCAGCAAAGGGCATTTCCGGTACAGCAATTGCACCGACGTATGCCAGCTATACAGTACGAACAGAATTTGAACTGCTGTTTGGTCTGCCAGTCAAGTCGCTGAACGATCCGAATATGCCCCAGAGAGTCTTGTTGGAACGGCAGCAGCCGACCATTCCATCTTACTACAAGGCACAGGGTTATTCTACTGCCTATGTACATCCGTTTCAGGGAAGTTTCTACAACCGCCGTTCCATCTATAGTCAGTTTTCCTTTGATACGATGATTTTTGAAGATGATTTTACCGTTCCGGTTGATCTGTATGGGACTTATATTGATGATACCACCGTTTACAATCAGATTGAACAGCTGATTACAGACACGGATGAACCGTTGTATTTGCACACAACTACGATGCAGAATCATCAACCTTATGATCAGGGCACAGGAGATACGGAGTTTGAGAACTATTTACAGTGGATTCAGCATTCTTCAGATGGTTTAGCTGACTTTATTGCTTCGTTGGAACAGCTGGATGAACCCACAATTGTGCTGTTCATCGGGGATCATTTTCCGTCCTTGCGAGGAGAAGACGGCATTTATGCACAGCTTGGCATCACCAGCGAAAATTGCAGCACGCTGTATGAGCAGAAGTATGTAATGTGGAACAACTTCGGATTGGATATGGCAGCAGCACAGCCGACAGAAGAAGTATCTGTTTTCTATCTGCCGTATGTTGTAATGCAGGCAATCGGTATGCCAAGGGATGCGTTTATTCAGAGTATGATGGATGAGATGCAAGTGACACCGGTTTATTCCACTAACTATGCACCGGGTCAGGAACGGAATGAAAAACTGGATACGCTGACATATGATAGAATACTTGGGGATATGCTTTCACCGGATGCGGTGGTAGAGGAAGAAGCAGGCAGTTCCACAAGTTCTGATACAGAATAAAGAAAGCAAATAGGAGGCATACTTATGCAGCCCATTACAATTGGTACAAAAGCAACTGCAAGTGTGACCGTAACAGAGGCACAGCTTGCGGTTACCGTTGGCAGTGGTTCGCTGCCGGTTTTTGCGACCCCTATGCTGGCAGCTTTGATGGAGAAGGCAGCCTGCCATGCTGTGGCAGATTTTCTGGATGACGGAGAGACGACAGTTGGTACGGCATTGGATCTGGCACATACTGCTGCAACACCAGAGGGGATGACCGTTACAGCGACCGCAGAGGTAACAGCTGTTTCCGGACGGGAAATCACGTTTTCCGTGACTGCATCGGATGAGGTTGGTCTGGTTGGCAGTGGTACACATAAGCGGTTTCTGGTGAAGAGTGTGCCATTCACAAAGAAGGCAGTGGCACGAAAGGAAGCAATTCAGTAATTCTTTCTTGAGCCAAGCTGTTGTTTATAGCAATTCGTGTTATTTTTATTTATAAAAAAAGCCGTCTGCGGATTTGCAGATGGCTTCTTTTTTAATGTAAGTTATATGTTATTTTATTTCTTGTTCCAAATCGTCAAAAATATCAGAATCGAAAAATTCTCTAATAGAAATATTAAATCCATCACACAATTTTTTTATTGATGTAATGCCTGGATTTTTACTTTTTGTATTCAACATACTATAAATAGTTGATGGCGAAACGCCTGAAAGATTTGCCAGTGCATTGATGGCAATATTCCTTTCTCTACACAATGCAAGAATTCTTTCTGCAACTGCTTCTTTGGCATTCATAACAAGTTCACCTCAATTTTGTGATATACCCATGTTAATCTTACCAAACTTCTTAAATTCTTGTGTGGGATATATCGCAAACTTGAAAAAAATGTGCTATAATAAAGGGGTACAAAATAAAAGGAGGCTTCGGTTATGACTTGTGCTATCATTTCAACTGGGTTTGAAAACCAATTACCCTGTAAAAATGAAAATGAAAAGCCGTACCCTGAAATAAAACGCATCTTGCGTGAAACTATTTGGGGTGCTTACTGTAATGGTTATACCGATTTTTATGTGAATTGTGAATACGGTATTCCATTGTGGGCAGCAGAGATTGTTTGTGCTTTGAAACTGTACAACACAATCAAACTGCATATTATTATACCTTGTGAAGAGCAAACAACCAATTGGACAGAAGACCAACGTGACCGATATTATGATGTGCACCTAAAAGCAGACAGTGTTGTTTTTGCAGATAAGCAGTGGAAGGAAAACTGTTATCATGAAGCAGACGAAATGATAATAAATGAAAGCGATGTTGTGTTGATATTAGGGGCTGACGAAACTTGTTATGCAGAGATATATGCAAAAAGAATGGAAATACCAGTTCAAAAAATTGATTGCAGAATGTGAGTGCGAATGAAAGGATTGCTCGAAAGCACATTAAATAAGTTCCTGTTTGGTGTCTGCTTTCGTTTTTTTCGAGTTTGTGCCTATTTTTTTTGCAAATAGAATTGCAAAAGCAGAAAAACTGTGCTATAATAAAAACAAATAGCAGAAAAACACATTAAAAATAGCTGTTTTCTGTTAACATCATAAAAAAGAGGTTTTGTATTATGGAAATCAAGAAAAAGCTGGCGGCAACCTTGAAGGAAAAGCCGCAGGATGAGAGCAAGCTTGGCTTTGGTCATGTTTTCACAGACCATATGCTGATTATGCCGTATGACGAGGGACAGGGCTGGCATGACCCGGAAATTGTACCGTATGGTAACATTGAACTGAGTCCAGCTGCAATGTGTCTGCACTATGGTCAGACTGTTTTTGAAGGCTTAAAAGCATATCGCACTGCGGATGATAAGATTCAACTGTTCCGTCCAGAAGAAAACTTCAAGCGTCTGAATAAATCCAATGAACGGCTTGTCATTCCGGAACTGCCAGTGGAGCTGGCAATGCAGTGTCTGACCGAATTGCTGGAAGTAGAAAAGGATTGGGTACCGCATCTGGACGGCACTTCCCTGTACATTCGTCCGTTTATCTTTGCTGTTGACCCGTTCCTTGGTGTGCGTCCGGGTGCACAGTATCTATTTATGATTATCCTGTCACCGTCTGGTGCATACTACGCATCGGGTCTGAATCCGGTTAATATTTATGTAGAGGATAAGTACGTTCGTACGGTTCGGGGATGCATGGGTTATGCAAAGACGGGTGGTAACTATGCCGCTTCCCTGCACAGTCAGGATGATGCACACAAGCAGAATTATTCTCAGGTTCTGTGGCTGGACGGCGTAGAGCAGAAGTACATCGAAGAAGTTGGTGCGATGAACATCTTCTTCGTCATTGACGGCGAGGTGGTTACACCGTCTTTGGAAACCGGTTCGATTTTGTCTGGTATCACCAGAAAATCTACCATTGAGCTGTGCAAGAGCTGGGGTCTGCCAGTATCCGAACGCCGGATTACCATTCAGGAAATTGCAGATGCCTATGACAATGGCAAACTGGATGAAGTATTCGGTACGGGTACAGCTGCTGTTATTTCTCCGGTTGGACATCTCAAGTGGAATGACAAGGTAATGGAAATCAATGATAACAAGATTGGACCAATTTCTCAGAGAATTTATGATACCCTGACTGGCATTCAGTGGGGCAAACTGCTGGATCCGTTTGGTTGGGTTGTATCATTGGATTGATTTTTAAAGGGATGGAAAAGGGGACTTTCTGAATGGAAAGTCCCTGATTTTCTTTTCTCCGTATATTTCACAGATCACGCAAATCCATTTTCAAATAATAGAATGGATTTTTGTGGTTACCATAGCAGGCTTTGAAAAAGAAAGGAGTAAGTTAATATGCTTGGAAAATTAAAAGATCAGTTAACAGATTTGATTACAGATAATGATGACAAGATTCGGGATGTCATTGAGAACATGGTAAAAAATGAGGAATCCCGTGAAAAAATCGAAGCCCTTTTGAAAAAAAGCGGTCTGGCAGAGAAGTTAAAAGCGGGTGAGTTGGATGATATGATTGCCGCAGCTACAAAAAAATTGAAAAAGGAATCTTAATATGCTGACAAAGATTTTATCCCGCAGCACTTGTGCTGCCTGTCGTTTATGCTGTCAGTTTGATGCCAGTGATATTTGGGAATTGCCTGTATTGCCGGCGGAAACCGCAGCGGTAGTGCAGCAGCAAAAGCCGGATATAGAATTTATCTCATCTGGAACAGAGGTTACCTTTGCGGCACCGCCGTTAAAAGGCACAGAATTATTTGCCTGTCCGATGTTGACGGAGCAGGGATGTGGGCTGTCTGAACAGGAAAAGCCGTTTGACTGTAAGGTGTGGCCATTTCGGTTGATGCAAATGGAGAATGGCAAGCTGTGTATTGCTGTTTCGGAATTGTGTAATGGAATGCATTCCTATACGGATACACAACTACAGGCATTTTTAAAGGAAGGGCTTGCAGAAACGATGTTTGCCTATGCAGAGCAGCATCCGGCACATGTGAAGCCTTGGAAGGACGGGTATCGGGTTATTTTGGAACAGAATGTGAATCCTTGAATGGGATTGTAAAACCGCCTATACTGTGTTTGATGACAGTATAGGCGGTTCATTTTATTGTGGATTGTTATCTTTTCCGAACGGCGAAATTTTTTTCTTTTTCTTTTTTAGCAAAAAGAAAAGTCGAAAGTCTTGTAAAATATAGGTTGTTATCCCTGCCGAACGGCGAAATCTTTTTTCTTTTGCTTTCGTTTCTTTTTTAGCAAAAAGAAAAGTCGAAAGTCTTGTAAAATGTAGGTTGTTATCCCCGCTGAACGGCGAAATCTTTTTTCTTTTGCTTACTTTTCTTTTTTAGCAAAAAGAAAAGTCGAAAGTCTTGTAAAATGTAGGTTGTTATC
>CAUDDP010000102.1 GCA_958448395.1 uncultured Oscillospiraceae bacterium
ATTCATTATACCACTTCTTCTCTTCAATTTCAATAGATTGGTTAGAAATTAGTATAAAATAACAAAACGATACAGAATACAGAAATACGGAGGAACAAGGATACAAGTTTGTACAACGTACAATGGCGGACAGCGGACACAGGCAGAGAGCGTAGCGATTCTGCCGGCATCGTTTGTGATTGGCAGCGGTAGAATGCATTCTTGTTGAACTCACATTATTTAAAATATCAGAAAGAAGATGAGCGTATGACCTGTCCATATTGCGGTGCAGAACAGATTACAGCATCCATTTACTGTGAGAATTGCGGACAGCAATTGCCTGTCACTACGGCAGATGCCACCCTTACCAATTCCACAAAACATCCATTTCGCTTTTGGCTGCTGCCACTCATTGTGCTGCCGGTTTTGATGATTGCTGCCATTGCCGGCATTACGTTCTATCAACAAGCCACAACAGATCCTACAACACGCAAACTGCCGGAAGGTCTTCTGACAGAACGGCGAAATCAGGCAGTCCTGATCTGTGAGGATGGCAGCCGTTTTACAGAAGCAGACATGCAGACTATGACAGATTGTTTAAAAGAAACTGCAAAACAGTTGCAAATGCCGGTTGGGGTGCGATTTGGAGAGACACCACGTTCGGATGCGGAAGCATCCCGGGAACAGTCCATTGCCGATTACAGTGCAGAATTTTCTACATCAGAGGACGGTGTCTGGCTGTACTTGGATTTTGCAGCCAACGTGGAGGATCCCGATATGACACAGGATTATCTGCTGACAGCTGGTGCAGCACAGCTGTATTATACCAATTCCCCTGACTGTAATCGTATCAGCGAAATTTTTGAACAAATGCAGCCTGCACTGGAAAAAGAGACGGCGGATGGCGTACAGGCAGTTACGCTTTTTTGCAATGCATTATTACAATATAAAGCAGCAGGGATCCCGCCAGAATATTATGTCTACGATAGCGATACCGGACAGTATCTATATGAACAGGATGGTGAAATTGCTTGGCATACGGAAATGCCGGCTTGGTTGTCGTCTTGAAAGTTTTTTACGGTTATCAGTGCACACGCAAATCCATTTTTTTCGGATACCGGTCTCACCTCCGCCGGCAGAATCGCTACGCTGTCTGCCTGTGTTCGCTGTCCGCCCTGTTTTTGTATCCCAATTTGCAGCCGAATTACTCTAAATACCACATTCTGCATCGTTTTGTTATTTTAAAGAGCGGACAGCGGTGGCTTATTTCTCAATCGGTTATCTTATCCAACTCGTTTTCTCTGCAAGGGGGACAGCTTGTCCCCCTTGCATACCCCTCCGCCAAGCTGAGCCAGCTTGACCGCAGTTGCCATTCGGCAGATAAAACGCTCTCATTGAACTCACGTTTCTAAAGTCGAGATTCCCTTTTACTTGTTTGTGCAATTTGACAAATCCTATGCCGAAATGTTCATTTAATTTTATAGAAAGAAAATAAAATATACAAGAAGGGGGCGAATTTTTATGCTATAATAAAATTGCATTTTGTACAAAAAATATTAAAAAGGGAATTTTATTATTTTAAAAAAGGAGACACATTTATGAGGCGTAAAACATTTCTTGCATGGGGCATTGCGGCTGTACTGACCGTAGTGCAGCTGGGAAGTGTCCCCGTTTTCGCAGACAGCAGTCCGACTACGGTCGAAACGACTGTTTCTTCTGCCGATTGGATAGAAGGGGAAGCCGTTGTACTGACTGCCGGTATGCCATTATTACAGGGCGGAATTGGTTCGGATACAGAAACCGTGGTACATACCAGTACCTTTCCTTTGCATAATACAGCAGCAGACGGAATAGAAAATCTCCCTCTGCTGGGCAGTGCAGCGGCACTGCCGGAAAGCATTTCCGTTTCGCTGGTGCGTTCAGAGACAGAAACGACAGAAGAACTAATTGCCCGTCTGGAACAGCAGTCGAATGTCATTTGTGCTGAGCCGAATCGACGTATGAAAACACAGTCTCTTTCCGATCATTTGGATTCCCTTTGGGGTCTGGAAAATGTGGGACAGAATAATGGTACGCCGAATTTAGATTTGCATGTAAATGCAATAAAAGGTACACTTCGTGACACAGATGCCGTGATTGCGGTTGTCGATACTGGCATTGACGTTACCCATCCGGATTTGCAGCCCTACCTCTGGGAAAATCCTTATGCTGCGACCGGAGAACTGGAAGGACAGCATGGTTACGACTGTGTAAACTGGGACGATGATCCAAGTGATGATATGGGGCATGGCACCCATTGTGCCGGCATTATCACTTCCGTTCTGGAGCAGGCAGAAGCAGAGAATGTGAAAATTATGGCACTCAAGGCCTTGGATGCGGATGGTCAGAGTGGCTTTTATTCAGAAATCGCAGCTTATGAATATATCTACCAAGCACAACAACTGGGGGTCAATGTTGTATCCATCAATAACTCATGGGGCGGTATGATGATTGGTGGAGATGATAGCAGCGATATTATGAATTTGATTGTCACACTGGTGGGAGAACAGGGTGCACTGTCCATTTGTGCTGCCGGAAATGAATCCTTAAACACAGACTATTTGCAGAATTATCCGAGCTGCTTAGATAACCCTTATATTATTTCTGTGGCAGCCACCAATGAAAATGGAAAGATTGCCTCCTTTTCCAACTATGGTGTGAAAACAGTGGATCTTGCGGCACCGGGTGTGAATATTCTTTCTACTTATCATATGCCATATTTTGAACCGGATGCATTTAACGCAACAGAACGGGAAACACTGCTTGCCTATTCCAATGGCTGTTCGGAAGGTGTACCAAAATTGGTGGGTGCAACTGAACTGGTAAGCGGAACCATCAGCCAAGAGTTGGTGGCTGCATTTGGCACACCAGAGGCAGAGCAGTCGCTGACTGTATCACAGGATCGTTTCTTTGGAAGACCCGATGCAGACGAAGCAGGTTCACTTTGTTGGGAGTATACTGTACCGGAGGAGACAACAACAGGTGTTTTATATTTAGGGTTGCCCTGTACGGTAGATGCGGGGGAAACAAGAGATTTTAATTTCCGATTCCGTGTGGAAATAGATGGAACCGATTGTACTGCCAGCATAAAACAGAATACGCTGTCAGAAACAGGTGCATATGGGGAAGTGGAACAAGAAATTACGATTGTGCCGGAGCGTACTATAGGCACCGTTTATAATTGGAACAACATTATTTCTGAGATAGATGGAGCGAATGGGAAAGCACATGCTGTTGCGATTTATCTGAGTGATTTGACTGTCGGAGGAAAGGTACAGGTGTATCTGGATGACCTTAACATCAGTGAAGTCAACGTAGATGATGCCTATCCGAAGTATACTTACATGAACGGAACCTCTATGGCAACACCATATGTGACAGCGGCAGCTGGATTGATCGCATTGCGAACCCACGATGCAACCGCACTGGATTGGGCAACCGACTTACTCTGTGCAACCTATCCGGTAGAAGATTTGCCTGTAAAAACCAATGGTATATTGGATCTGTCACAGTGCACATCCGGTCGTCCGGCTGTATTGGATACGGAGCTGGATACGGAAACTGGACAACTGACCGTAACAGGAAGAAATTTGAGTGCAGCCAATGTTTCCTATACCACCCCTGCATGGGCAACGGTAGAGGTACTTTCTCAAACAAATACAGAGATTGTCTTTGATGTATCTGATTTTAAACGCTGCTTTCTGCAAATGACGCTGCATGATCTTGAGAATCGAAAGATTTTTGAGATCTATCAGTATTATCCGACTGGTACGATGCCGAAATCGGTGGCATTGCTGCCAGATCAGGACATTCTTGTATGGGATCGTCAAATTTTCTGTATGGATGGTAAATTTTACGCACTGAATGGCGATGGCTGTGTTTATGGGTTAGATTTGCAGGATGGATGGACGATTCTACATGATGGTACGTTTCCAGAGTTAGATGGCAGGACAGGAATTGGTACGGGTGTATTTGCAGCACAGGATGGTCAGATGATGGCGATTGTGATGTATGAGGGGGAAACAGATTTCTGTTATCATTGCATGCGTTATGATTTTAAAGAAGACACTTGGACAGACTGTGGGGATTTAACAGAAATATTGGATCCCAATGTGAAGGCTTCCAATGTGGCATTCGCTGCTGACGGCGGTGTATTCTGGATGATGGCAACAACATCGGAATATGACGAAGATGGGAATGCAGCGTTTACACTGTATCAGTATGATGCAAAGCAGAATATATTTACAGCTGTTTCTACATTGCCAGAGAGACGGGGCGGGATATTCTTCTATTGGATGAATGGAAAACTGGTCTTTACACAGGATGCATTTGCAAGTTGGGATGATAGTTTGTCACAATTTGCCGCATTGCCACAGCTGATCTATGATCCGGAAACAGATACCTGGACAACCTGTCCGGTTATGACACATATGCCAATGCAGAAAACCTATTATGGTGGATGGGATGGGGATTTCATTTATAATGCCTATATGGATGCCAACAATCGGTACTTGGTTTACACTGCCGTGGGGGTAGAAGGGCTGGGCGATATTATATTGTATGATAGTCAGACTGGACAGTTTCTCTCAACGGATTACAGTATCTATGCACCCAGTCAGCAAGGCTTGTATCAGATGGCAGCAGATGAAGATATGCTATATTTCTTCTATGCAGATGAAACAAAGAAGACTGCGTTTACAGGTGCATTCGATATGCAGGTTTGTGCGATTTCCTTTGAAGAGCTGGCAGCAAGCAGCAAACCGGTAGAGCAGCTTGGTGATGTAGATGGGGACAACATGGTTGCAGTGGAGGATGCTGTGATGCTTCTGACCGAATATGCGAAGACCTCCGCAGCATTGGGAAGCAGCTTTACCGCAACACAGAAACGGTTGGGAGATATTGATGCCAACGGTGCCATTGGCGTGGAAGATGCGGTATCGGTTCTGACCTACTATGCCACAAAATCTGCTGGTTTAACGCCGCACTTTTAAATGCAGGAAACGATTCTGCCTGCGGCGATGAGACCACTATCTGTGAGAGAAAATAGAAAAATGGATTCTCGTCGGCGAAGGGATGCAAAGAAGACATAAAAATATACAAATAGCAAGACAGCGTGCATTGGCACGTAAAAATAAAAACAGGAAAGGTTGATGTAATGATGTTATTACAAGGAAAGGTCGCTGTTGTAACGGGCGGCACAAGAGGCATTGGATTTGCTGTCGTTAAGAAGTTTCTGGAGCACGGAGCAACTGTTGTATTATTTGGTTCTCGACCGGAAACAGTAGACAAGGCGTTGCAGGCAATTCGGGCAGAACAGCCGAATGCGGCTGTTTCGGGTATGTCACCATCCTTAAAGGATGCAGCAGCCATAGCAGAAGCGATGCAGGCAGTCAAGGAACAGTATGGACATTTGGATATTCTGGTCAATAACGCTGGCATTTCTGCACGGGGTTCCTTGTATCAATATACCCCGGAGCAGTTTGAAAGCATTATAGATTTGAATGTGAATGCTGTATTTTTCTGTGCAAAGGCAGCAGCAGCCATTATGAAAGAGCAGGGTGGCGGTGTCATTTTGAATACCAGTTCCATGGTTAGTATATATGGACAGCCGTCCGGTTGTGGTTATCCTGCTTCTAAATTTGCTGTGAATGGTTTGACGAAGTCACTTGCACGGGAGCTGGGAAAGGATCATATTCGGGTGAATGCGGTTGCTCCGGGGGTTACTAGAACAGATATGGTAGCAGCATTGCCCGAAGCAATGATAAAGCCATTATTGGCAACGATTCCGTTGGGCAGAATGGGAGAACCAGAAGAAGTGGCAAATGCTTTCTTGTATCTGGCAAGTGATCTGGCAAGTTATGTAACAGGTGAAATCCTCTCTGTAGACGGTGCCGCTATGACCTAAGAAACGTGAGTTCGATGAGAGCGTTTTATCTGCCGAATGGCAACTGCGGTCAAGCT
>CAUDDP010000103.1 GCA_958448395.1 uncultured Oscillospiraceae bacterium
TTGTTGTGGTGGTTTCTCCACTTACTGTCGTAGTCGTTTCACCACTTGTTGTGGTGGTTTCTCCACTTACTGTCGTAGTCGTTTCACCACTTGTTGTGGTCGTTTCACCACTTACTGTCGTAGTTGTTTCACCACTTGTTGTGGTGGTTTCACCACTTACTGTCGTGGTCGTTTCACCACTTGTTGTGGTGGTACTATCACTTGTTGTGGTCGTTTCACCACTTACTGTCGTGCCAGTCGTTGTGGTGGTAGTTACATCCTTCAACTTATCTTCAATGATTCTCTCTACATTAAAGTAAACGCTGGCTTCACGCAGGTTGCCCTTCATTGTAACCAACTTGTAGGAAGAAACATATTCTTTATCCGGATTTGCTGCTTCATAAGCAACCTTTACATCAGCTGCTTCTGCATCCGGAACCTGGAAGGTTACGGTATAAACGCTGTCTGCTGCATCAAATGTAAAGTTAGAAGCTTCATTCAATGTTGCAATGACATCATCCATTGTCATATCAAATGTAACCTGTGCTCCTGTGCTGGAAGCAATGGTATTCACTTCTTCTACAACCTGATTCAAAAGATCGCTGTACTCAGCAAGTTCTGCTACGCTGCCCGGCACTTCAAACCGAGTGGTACGTTCATTGAACTCTGCCTTTGCCCATGCTGCAAAGCTGTCAGCATCTGCAAATGTATTGCTATAAACCTTTGCAAAAGCCTTGTCTACATAACTATAAGCCTTTTCCAACTTCTTCTGATATGTATTCAGAACATCAGTCAGATCTGCATAAACACCGTATGCTGTCATCTTGGAGGTTAATTCTACCTTCAGATCCTGTACAATGCTTGCAACGTAAGCCTTTGCTGTAGATGGTGTAACCGTGTTGCCATCTTCGTCAACGAAGTTACCGCCGCCAACAAATGTCTTGGAATCTGCAACGCCATAGCCGTTTACGACTGCGGTATAAGTGCCCTTCTTTTCCAGCATGCTGAAATCAATTTTGTCAATCAAAGATGCTGCACCCTGCTTGGTCAATTCATTCTTGATTGCCTGAATGATGTTGCTCTGCATATAGCTAGTTGCATCCACCTGACCAGTTACGTAAACCACGCTGTCCTTCACCTGAACAACCGGGTCGCCTACCAGACAAGCCTTCAGCTTTTCCACATATTCTGCATTCTTTCCGGAAAGATTTGCAGCGTCCAGAATAGATGCAATATCCAGTGTCTGGCTAACGCCTTCCATCTGAATCAGTGCACTTTCTGCCTTTTTACCCCACTCAGACTCGGTTTTATCCGGTGCGATATAAAGCATTGTGTCCACGCTGAACACTTCCGGCTCTGCAACTTCTGCATATGTAACCATTGCCAAGCCCTGTGTCAGAGCAATTGGCAATGCAGCAGCAATTGCAACTACTTTGTTAAAAGCCTTCTTCATCGTGCCTTTCCCTCTCTTCTTTCAATTTTTGTGCCATCAAACATAATGCACAGACGTGATTGCATTTGTGCAGTCTCATTTCCCCTCACTATAACTGCCCTGTTCCTATTTCCATGTGACCGGATTCGCAGAACGGATAACCGGATGTTCCATGAATGCCTGAAAGCACTTGACACCGTTTACAGCATGGGTGCATAAACTGCTATAAACGATTTACATAATGTATTTTAACACATTCTTTCCGGCTTGTCAAGCCCATAACTTCATTTTTTTAAAAATTATTGCATGGAAATTCCGACCGAATTTGTAGAACTTTCACAATTTTAAAACTCTTTCAACAGATTTCAACACGCTTTCAACCGAACTTCTGTGTGCTATTGGTGAAAGCCGCAATTGGACTTTGCTTTATTTCCATCCACTTTCACAAAAAACACAAACAGCCTGCTTTTTTTGCAGGCTGTTTGTGTTGGAAAAATAATAAGGAGAATGTATGAAGAAAGCATATTTTTGATTCCGACCAGCTGCCCGTAATCCGACAGCGGCAGGCATTGTCCCAATAAAATCAGACAGATTAAGACTGCTGATTCTGTACGACTTCTTTCAATACCACATCAATCTTTTGTTCCTGTCCATTGCGGACAACTGTCAGTGTAACCGTATCCCCAGCATTGAACTCATTTTTATAGTTATTCAGCTCTTCTGTGGTCTGAATCTTGTTATCATTGATGGCTGTGATGATGTCACCGATCTGTAAGCCAGCCTCATCTGCTGCACCACCTTCTGTAATACTAATAATGTATGCACCAATTGGCAGATTATAAGCCTGTGAAACTGCTTCCGAAACATCCTGACAACTGATACCCAGCTGCGGTCTGCCGGTTACATAGCCATAATTAATCAAATCGTCTACGATTTCCCGTGCTTCTGTCATGGGAATGGCAAAACCAATTCCTTCAATGGTGGCTCCACTGGAAGAAACACTGGAAGACATCTTCGCAGAGTTAATCCCAACAACCTGACCGGAGCTGTTAATCAGCGGTCCACCAGAGTTACCATTATTGATTGCCGTATCCGTCTGAATCAAGGTCATGGTCTTGTCATTGATGGTAACTTTCCGATTCAATGCGGAAATAATACCACAAGTAACCGTATTTTGCAGTTCCAGACCCAACGGATTCCCAATTGCAACAACCATATCTCCGACCTGACAGCTATCACTGTCGCCAAATTCTGCTGCAACCAAACCAGTCTGATTTACTTTCAACACAGCGAGGTCTGTTTCCACATCATAAGCAACGATTTCTGCATCGTATGTTGTTTCTTCATCTGACATCCGAATTTCTACAGAAGTTGCTTTTCCACATTTATATTCAGAATCATCATAAATGACGTGGGCATTGGTTACAATATAACCATCTTCCCGCATCACAATTCCCGTACCTACCCCGGTTAGTGTGCCGGAATTGCCGCCACCGTTGCCAAACATACCAAATCCATAACTATAATTATAGTTGTTCGGCACCTGAAATGTTGCCTGCACACCCACAACAGATGGGGTTACTTTCTTAACGATATCCCTGATGGACATTGCATTTGTACCCGCAGACAACTCAATCCAACTCTGTTCCGTGCTATCATTCAGTTCCGATATGCTGCTCTGGTCATTATTTGTCTGCTGAACATCTGTAGTCGTTACAGCGGACGATTCAGAAGAAGTACTGGCGTTTTCAGCCGATACCAGCTTTTTAGAATTCTGTACCGCATTAAAAATACCAATCGAACCAACAGAAACAATTGCCATTGCTGCAACGAATGCCACTGCTTTCAGCCAGAAGTGTCCCTTTTTCTTTGGCGGCTTACCGCTGCCAGAAATTTGTGCTGGTGTATTTGGATTGGAATAATAATTCACATAACTATATCCCTGTTGTGCTGATTTATTATCAGCAGCATTTTCCGTACGACTAGATTGTGTGGTATAACCTGCTGTGGATGCGGCACTGCGATTGGAATAGCCATAACTGCCAGCAGAATTGCCTGTACGATAACCAGTGGTACTGCTGACATTGGATGTACCATAGCTGGTTGTACCGCTGTTGTTCGCTGTACCATAGCTGGTTGTGCTGTTGTTGTTGGCTGCACCATAGCTGGTTGTACTGCTGTTGTTTGCTGTACCATAGCTGGTTGTGCTGCTGTTATTGGCTGTACTGTAACGGCTTGCTGTATTTGGTATACTACCAGCTGCGGATGTACTTGCATGAGGTGCAGCTTGTTCCGGCTGTTTATTTTCCAATGCCGATGGCTTGGCAGTATTGGTATTATCTTGCTTCATCATATCCTGTTCCCGTTCATACATGAGAATCATCCTTTCTATTAACAACCGCTGCTGTTCTGCATTGGTTTCTCTTGTTCTTTTCTCTATGTTTATTATTATACGCTGCATTGTGATAACTTTATGATAGCAAATGGAAAACATCGTTAAACGCTTATGGATTCCCATTTTCACAATAAAACATTACCCAAACCATCCGTTTTCGCAGCTGTTTTCTCAAAAAAACACCCCTTGCAATATCTGTACACACTGCAAGGGGCAAACCGAAAAAATTACCTTCTATTCATTTCAATCAAAAGATGGATCCAGTCCGGCAGACTGTCGTGCATAATAACTCAAAATACGGACAGCATCTTCTACACTAATTGTGCCGTCGTTGTCTATATCCGCAGCAGCCTTCTGTGCCGGTGTAAGCTGTGCACCCAATGCAGCAGATACCCGTGCATATTCCGTCAGAGCAGCAACGGCATCCTCAACAGCGACCTTCTCGTCACCATCTACATCTCCCCTTATCTGTGCCGGAGGCAGATAGCCGCTTGCCAGCAGTACCTCTGCAATGACAGCATGTCCGGCAGCATTTGGATGCACATCCGCACTAGAGATATTGGTATAGGTCCATGCATGTCCCTTAAATGCAGCATAGATATCGGCTGCATAAACACTGCCCGCAGCAGCTTGATCCCGGATATTTTCGTTCAATCCGACTGGTACCAAGGTATTGCCGTTCAAACTGCCTTCCAAGAACTGATACACCAGACCACTGGAGAACAGATTCAATGTGCTAATGGCACTGTTTGACAGACCCGTTTCATCTTCTTCAATACTTGCTGGATCGTAAACCGTCTGAAATGCAAGCTTTGCATTGCTGTTGGTACTTTGCAGCTGGAGAATGATATTGTTGATATTTTCATTTGCCGTTGCCACTGCCGGCGGAATGTTCTTCATCAAATATCGCTGAAAAGCAAGCTGGTTTTCTTTTACCGCAGCAGCCAGCTCTGTAATGCTGCTATAGTCCCTGATAGAAATCACATCGTTGTCCAAAATCGGCTGCAAAACATCATTTGCACCAATAGAGACCAGAATTACATCTGCACTGGCAACCGCACCCTGTACAGCGGCATCTGTTTGCAGCAGCTGCAACAGCTCTGCGGTGGTCATGCCATCCTGTGCCAGATTGGTAACCTTCTGATTCATCGACTGCTCCAGCAAAGAAACATAGGACTGCGAACCATCCAGCAATCCATAGCCGGTGCTAATACTGTCACCAAGTACCAATACTTGATATGGTGCAATCGTCTCACCATCCGCCACTGCCGGAACTGCTGGCAGCGTCATAGCGGCAATGGTCAATGCTGCCGCTGCCGCAATCGCCCTGCCTGTCTTTCTATTTTTCATAAAATTTCGTCCTTTCTCATGTATCGACTTTATTTTCTTACTTGTGATTGCATTATAGCATACCATCCACAATCTGTCAAGTGGGAAATGAAGGTTCTCCACGGAAATTCATTTTCAAACGATAGAGGAAATTGCACGCCGTAGGCGATTGCGGTCAAGCTGGCTCCAGCTTGGCGTAGCGATTCTGCCGGCGGAGATGAGATCGGTATCCGTGAGAGAAAATACAAAAATAGATTTCCATGGGCAGTTTTGCACATACATCTTCAACTTACAAAATGACGCAGCCGATATTGCTACCGACTGCGTCATTCCAACAATGAGAAAAAGAAAAATTGAAGTATTCGTTTTTTTGCATCCGTTTTACTGGTATGCACTTATTATAACAGATATCGACAGAAATGTCAACCACTTTTCCACAAGAAAAAGTATTTTCATGCTATCTGCACAAATATAACATTAGATTTTTGTTCATTCTTCTAAAAGTCCCATGGATAAAGCAATCCAGATTCTGTGGATAAACCTTGTTGGTCAACGTGGGTTCGACGAGAATGCATTCTACCGCTGCCAATCACAAACTCTGCCGGCAGAATCG
>CAUDDP010000104.1 GCA_958448395.1 uncultured Oscillospiraceae bacterium
CCCTCCGCCAAGCTGAAGCCAGCTTGACCGCAGTTGCCATTCGGCAGATAAAACTCTCTCATCGAACTCACGTTATCTAAGTAAAATTAAATTCTGAACTGCAAAGAGAAAACGCTGCCTTGTCATGAAATTTTCACCGGAAACAGCTTGCATTCTTATTTTAAATGTGATATAATAAAAAACTGGATTCTTATAGAAGAATTTCGCATAGAGGTTTTATGAGGGTTCTCTTTAAATTACCCTTAAATCATGATAAAATAAGGAATGCATAAAATGAAAAATAAAGTACACGGTATTGCACTGACACTTAGCCTGCTGATGCTGCTTGGCACAGCCACTGCTTGCAGTGAAAAGGAAGATACCTCTAAGAAAGAAACCTCCTCTGCCTCCGACAGTGCGGTAGATAGTACAGATACCGCAGAAGAAAGTTCAGAAACTGCCAGCTCAGATGGATTGACATTTGTTATCACACTCTATCCAGAGGATGCCCCAATCACCTGCGAAAACTTTGAAAATCTGGTATCGGACGGCTTCTATGACGGTCTGACCTTCCACCGTGTGGTAGAAGATTTCATGGCACAAGGTGGTGACCCCAGCGGAAACGGCACTGGTGGCAGCGAACAGACGATCAAGGGAGAATTTGCACAAAACGGTGTGGAAAATCCGCTCTCTCACACCAGAGGTGTCGTTTCTATGGCACGTTCTCAGTCACCGGACAGTGCCTCCAGTCAGTTCTTCATCTGTTATACGGATGATTGTACCTTCTTGGACGGACAGTATGCAGCATTTGGTAAGGTCACAGAAGGCATGGAAGTTGTAGATCGGTTTCTGGAAGTGCCTCGGTCGATGGGCAGCGATGGTGCACAATCTTCTCCCAATACGCCAATTGTGATTGACCATGCTGTTATGATTGAAGAAGATGCAGACGGTAATCCTCGTGCATCCTTCACCATGCAGGATTTTGGTGCATAAAACATTTTCTTACAGCGATTGGATAACGGCACGCTTGCATCTTTCTGCTCGTGCCGTTCCCTATGTATATATGTGACCATCACAGGAGGTTTTTCATGACAAAAATAGAACGTTTTTTTGCGAATTTAAAAGAGAAAAAAGTTGCATTTATCGGTACGGGTGTGACCAATAATGATATTATCCGGCTATTTCTGAGAAAAGGTATCTCTATTACCCTGCTGGATCGAAAAACACCAGAAAAACTTGGGGCAATTTATGATGAATTGCAAGCTGCCGGTGTAGCATTTCAATTGGGAGACACCTATCTCGATCATCTGACAGATTTTGATGTTGTATTCCGCTCTCCCGGCATGTACTATCATAATGAAAAATTGCAAGAAGCCAGAAAAAATGGTGTTGTCATCACCACAGAAATGGAAGTCTTCTTTGACCTCTGTCCCTGCAAGATTTATGCTGTCACCGGCTCAGACGGTAAAACCACAACAACTACACTGATTTCAGAATTCCTACAGGCTTCTGGTGTGACAGTGCACAAGGGCGGCAATATCGGCAGGGCACTGCTCCCCATCATTGAACAGATTCAGGAGACAGATGCCGCAGTCGTGGAACTCTCCAGCTTCCAGCTGCTTTCTATGCGACAGTCACCGGATGTGGCAGTCATCACCAATATTGCCCCCAATCATCTGGATGTACATGGTACTATGGAGGAATATATTCAGGCAAAAACGAATCTGATTGCACATCAGAATGCCTTTTCCAAAACAATTCTCAATGCAGACAATGCCCTGACGTGGAATCTTGCTCCTATGGTACGTGGCATGCTGACTGCATTTTCCAGAAAAACCGTTCCTGCTTACGGTGCATTTTTGCGGGAGGACGGGATGCTCTGCTACCAGAACGGAAGCGAAACCATTCCGGTGGTTGCTGCCTCTGATATTCGGATTCCGGGGATTCACAATGTAGAAAATTATTTGGCTGCCATCAGTGCTGTCTGGGGGGAAGTTCCCACAGAAGTAATTGTACAGGTAGCAAAGACATTTGGCGGTGTCGAACACCGGATTGAATTCGTACGGGAACGCAAGGGCGTAAAATGGTACAACGACAGCATTGCCACCAGCCCGACCCGTGTACTGGCTGGGCTCAATTCCTTCCAGACAAAGCTGACTGTTATCATGGGCGGTTATGATAAAAAGATACCGTTTGAACCAATGGCAGAAACGGTTTGTGATAAAGTAAAAACGGTTCTCTTAATGGGTGTCACCGTACCGAAAATTGAAGCTGCCATCCGTGGTGCAAAAAATTATCAGGAGGGACACCCACAGCTGCTGCATGTAGAAACCATGGAAGAAGCTGTACAAACTGCTGCTGATATCACACGAGCTGGCGATATTGTAACGCTCTCCCCTGCCTGTGCAAGCTTTGACAAGTATCCGAACTTTGAAGCAAGAGGACTGCACTATAAAAAACTGGTAAAGGAGCTGTCGGAATGAACTTGACAGCATTATTGCAAACACTGACAGCCCTGCCCGGTGTATCCGGACGGGAAGCAGATGCCTGTCAGCCACTTCTCGACCTGCTAAAAGCATACTGTCCTGATGCAGCACTGATACAGGGAAATATCATTGGCACATTCGGGAAACGAGAAGACGGAAAGCCCCATGTTTTGCTGGATGCCCACTTTGATCAAGTGGGATTGATTGTCACCTATATCACAGAAGAGGGTTTTGTGAAAGTTGGCAATTTGGGCGGCTTAGATCTACGGCTCTTTCCTGCACAGCATGTCATTCTGCATGGCAAAACCGATATTCCCGGCGTAGTCTGTGCTATGCCGCCGCACCTGCTCTCTGGAAATGCAGAAGTCGCAGATATAACTGATATTTTAATTGATACTGGTTATACAAAGACAGAACTGGAACAGATGCTCGCTCTGGGCGACATGATCTCATTTGATGCACCATTTCAAACACTTTGTGGTGACCGAATTTGCAGTCCTGCTTTGGACGATCGCTGCGGCATTGCTGCTATTTTGTATGCCCTTTCCCAGCTAAGTGCAGATGATCTGCCTTGCAGTGTCAGTGTTTTATTCTCTGCACAGGAAGAACTGGGCGAACGGGGGGCGAAAACCGCTGCCTATACCATCCATCCCGATATTGCAATTGCTGTGGATGTCAGCTTCGGACTGGCAAATGATGAAAACCCAGCAAAATGCGGCAAACTGGAAAGTGGTCCAATGATTGGCATTTCCCCCTCCCTCTCTCCAGAGGTGAGCCGTGCACTGCAAACTGCTGCAAACGAAGCACAAATTGTATGGCAGCCTGAAGTCATGGCTGGCACAACTGGCACAAATGCTGACCAATTCTCCGTCACTAGAGGCGGTGTAAAAACCTGTACGGTTTCCATTCCGCTGCGTTATATGCATACACCAGCCGAAGTCATTGCACTGGCAGATGTCAAGGCAACTGGTGACCTGTTGGCTGCTTACTTGAGGAGGTGCACAACATGCTAAAGCATCTGGAATCACTCTGTCGCCTTTGTGGTGCCTCTGGTCAGGAAGCACCAGTTCGAGAGTATCTGATTGCACAAATCAAAGCACTTGCACTCCCCTACCAGATTGACCCGCTTGGGAACTTAATAGTAGAAAAAAAGGGAAATCAAACCCCACCGAAAAAATGGATGATTGGTGCTCATATGGACGAAGTCGGCTGTATTGTCACCTATCTCAACAGCAATGGCACAATGCAGATTGCACCAGTTGGCGGCATTGACCCATCTGTTGTCATTGGAAGAAGTGTACAAGTGGGTGACAACCTGCTCCCCGGTGTCATCGGTGCAAAACCGATTCACCTGCTCTCGAAAGAGGAACAGAAAAAAGCACCTTCTTTTTCACAGCTCTATCTGGATATTGGAGCAAAGGATCAGGCAGAAGCTGAAACAATGGTACACCCCGGCACTTATGTGCATTTTTGCTCGGATTATACGCTGCTCGGCGGCGGAAGATTGGTTCGCAGCAAAGCTTTGGATGACCGAATTGGTTGTGCAATTCTGCTGCATTTGCTGGAGCAAGAAGTCCCCTATGACTTTACAGCAGCCTTTCATGTGCAAGAGGAAATCGGACTGCGTGGTGCAACAGCAGCTGCCTATACGATTGCTCCGGATTTCGCATTGATTTTGGAAACCACCACGGCTGCGGACTTCCCCTCTGCCAGTGCAGACGGAAAGGTCTGCCAGCTCGGCAACGGACCCGTAGTTTCCTTTATGGATCGCAGTACGCTCTATGACAGAGAATTGTATCAGCTTGCCAATTCTCTTTGTCAGGAAAATGGCATCCCCTGTCAGACCAAAACCCGTATTGCAGGCGGAAATGACAGTGGTGCGGTGCATATCAGTCGTGGCGGGGTACGAACACTTGCCATTTCTGCACCATGCAGAAATCTGCATTCCCCTTCCTGTGTTGCCAATCTGTCAGATATTCAGCAATGCCTGACACTTACCCAATTATTGTTACAGCAGGCAGGAACCTTGTTATGATTACACAAATTCATACTTTTAAAGAATCAGAACTCGCTATTCTAAATACAACATGGAGAGGCAAAAAAATACGATCCTATTTTCAGGCATATGGCGGAAATTATGCATTTTGCCGCTTTTTTCGCCTGACAGAAGCGGAGCAAACTGGCTGGATGCTGCTGTTCAATTCCACCTTACTCATCTGTGCCGAACAACCAGTCGCATTGGAAGAAACCAAACACTTTGTACAGATGCACCTGCCGTTTCGGATAGAATGTCCGGCTTCTTTTTTGCCGATACTTTCTACACTTCCCAATTACCAAAAATTGCGGCGTACAATGTTTATCCTGACGCCACATCCGGTTTCTGATGCCTTTCAGCCGGATGCCGTCAACGAACATCCCAATTTGACAAAGGTCTATGGGATTCTGCACGAAGGATTCCCTAACCTGCTCTCCTATCCTCTTTGGCTGACGGATATCTCTCACCGCTGCCGACATGAAATCAGTCGGGTATTCACCTATCGGGACAGCACAACTGTTACTATATTATTTGACATTGAAAATTCTGTTCTGGTTGGACAAGTTGCCACCTGCGTTGCGGCAAGAGGCAGCGGCTATGCAAGAGATTTCCTGTACTGGTTGGCAAATCAGTTGGAACAACAGGGAAAGTATGCCGTTCTGTATGCACTGGATATTCGTGTTAGCTTTTATCACGAAATCGGTTTTCAGGAAAAAGAGACAGAATGGGTACTGGAACGTGCTGATATTGAGAAAGAAGACGTAAAGAAAGGAGCTTTGCAGTAAGCAATGATCAAGCAAATTCAATCTTTTTTTGAGATCGATGACCGCCTTTGTGCCATCGCAGAGCAGGCAGAGCAACGATGTCAGCCGATTTTTAATGCCATTGACCAGCGGGCTGCCTACAATGGTGCAAAGGTATTGGCAGCTTTTCAAAAAAATCGTGTCAGTGAACCCTGTTTCTATGGCAGTACTGGCTATGGATATGGCGACCACGGCAGAGAGGTATTAGACCGTGTGGTTGCGGATGCATTTGGTGCAGAGGATGCACTGGTGCGGCATAATTTTGTCTCTGGTACCCATGCCTTGACCGTTGCCCTGTTCGGCGTGCTGCGAACCGGCGACCGCATGGTCTCTATTACTGGCAGACCATATGACACCTTAGAAGGCG
>CAUDDP010000105.1 GCA_958448395.1 uncultured Oscillospiraceae bacterium
TTCTTCCAGGCATTCTACTTGCCATTCGAGGGCGGTTTTAAGTTAATGACATTGCCGCCAAGCTGGAGCCAGCTTGACCGCAATTGCCTGCGGCGTGTAATCGTTTCCCGCTCTTGAGGGCATCTGATACCCTATCTTTTTCATTCCATAACGGTGGGTGGACTGTCTGCGGCGACTCGCCGCCTGAATCAGCTTGACCGCAGTCACCTACGGCGTGCAATCGTCTCCCGCCCTTGAGGGCATCCAATCCCTATCCTGTCTGCCTTCCAATCATCAAAAGCAAGGCAATGGTTACCAAAAACAGCACTGCAAAACAAATCAAAATCGCAAACAACATAGAAAGCACCTGCTCTGTCCCACGCAAAAACCTTGCAACTTGCTTCACAGAAAACAAATCTGCGAAAGCAACTGCAATTTTTAACACCAGTCGATAGAGAATTACACGCAGCAGAATCGGCAAAAAAATCAACAGCAGAATCACAATCCCGATTGCTCCTGTGGCACTCTTTAAGACTTGCAAGCTGCCCAACACCGTGGTATACGCATCTGATACCGCACTTCCTACGATGGGAACAAAATTGGAAACAACATACTTTGTGGTCTTTGTGGCAAACCCATCTGTAGCATTGCTGACAATGCTCTGAATCGAAATGACACCAATAAAAATAGACATCAAAAACCCCAAACTCCATGTGACAATGGTTTTGGTCAATTGCAGCAAACCATCTAATGTATGCTCTGTATGCACTGCATTGGCAATCGCAATGGCAAAACTCATACTCAAAAACGGCAGCAGAATATGATCCATGATCTGCATCATGCAATTGGTCAGAAATAACATACCGGTCTGATACGCAGCTGCTGTTCCAATTTGTCCTGTTGCTGTCATCAGTGAGGAGAAAATTGGTGTAAACATGGTCATAAAATCAGTACATTGTCCTAGAATGGCTTTTCCCTGCTGAAAGCAGTCACAAAGCTCCTTTGCACAGGCGGAAACCGCCCCCATCACACCAATCATCTCACAAATGACAGCGTTTTTCCCCTGCTGTACAGCATGCAGTAACGCAGAACAGAGAATCACAGCAGAAAACAACATCAGCAATCGCAGCGGTGCCGTCAAATGTTCTTGTATTCCATTTTTTACAATCGTAAAAACGGTTCCAACTCCAAACTTCTGAACACTTTCCGGCTCGTCCATGGAAATTCCATAAGACTCCAACTCTGACCGTATGCTACCATCTACATCTTCTGTCAAATCTGCTGCTCCGCTCTGTTCTAACAAGACGTCCTGTTGTGCTGCTTGTACTGGCTGTGCAAACAAAAGACAAAGCCAGAAGAGTAGCAACACAATCCCAATTGCTGTTCCATTTCGTTTTCCACTCATTGCAGCACTCCAATCATGAGCTCCAGTAGACTCTTTGCCATCGGCAGCAGCAGCAGCAGCAATGTGACACGTCCCCATAGTTCTGCAACCGATGCCATGGCACTTTCTCCGCTGTCCCGACAAAGATCCGCAGCGATACCGGTTAAATAGCAGATACCAATCGACTTCCAGAGCATTTCCAAATATTGTACGTCCAGCTGTGTTTTGAGAAACAATTCGTTAATTTGCGATGCAACTGGAGAAAGATAGGCACAAATCGAAAGCATTACCAATACACAGACACCAATGGAACAGAATAATGCCTGTTCTTTACAGTATTGCTTCAGCAAACAAGCCAACACCGCACCAATCACACAGACCGCTGCGGTCATTCCTGTGGATTCTATCATAGTCCAAACACCGACTTCACCGTTTCAAACAGAGAACCGATTTCCTGTACAATCAACACCAATACAACAATTAACCCTGCCAGTGTAGTCATCATAGCCTGTTCTTCTCGCTCAGCTCGCTTTAGTACCAGATTTAACACCGCAACAATGATACCTGTCCCGGCAATTTTAAAAATCAGATCGATATCCATCCTGCTTCCTCTTTTTTCTTAGCAGAGCAAAATCGCAACTGCCATGCCTGCCAGCAATCCCATGCTCTGATACAATCGTATTTTCTTTTGGCTGGGTTCCCGTTGGTCAGCTTCCTGCTGCTGAAGACGGCTGCGGTATCGCTCCAATATTTCCCGTTGGGAACACAAATCACTGATTCCAAGCTCTTCGCCTAACTCGCAGAGCAGCTGCTTACTGTCAATAGAGAGAACGGTATCTGCTTGTACGGCTTCCCGCCATGCTTCTGAAAAGGACACCGTTTCCTGCATCGCAGCAATGGTGTTTCTCAAAAAAGAAAAACAACGGTAAGTCTCCCGTTCTGCTAAAAGCACCAGCAATTCCTGTAATGTACCGCCATGACACCACATACTGATTTCCAGTTCATGCAGCAACGCAGAAAGCAAGACAAGATACTGCTGTTTTTTCCGCACACTGGCAGCTGCATAGATGCCACAAAGCCCCCCACAAAGCACCAATAACAGCAGTCCGATTCCCTTCAACATGTTGCAACCCGACGAATGGTCTGCACATTTCCATGCTCTAGCAGCACGATATAATCGAAGACACCTGCCTCCAATAAAGTACGCAAAGCGGTACGGCGGTAAAGGTCTTCCAATGTTGCCGCATGCGCCGTTGCTAAAATATGAATGCCGCAGCCATGTACTTGCATCAATGCATTCGCCTCCTCCATAGTACTGATTTCATCACAGACCAACCCGTCCGGTGTCATGACACGCAACGCCATCACCGCCCCTTCTGCACGGGGAAACCCATCATAGACATCCGTATGCAGACCAATTTCATATTGCGGCACGCCGTTTTGTACCGCAGCAATTTCTCCACGACTGTCAATAATACAAAGACGGTAAGTTTGTCCCAAAATCCGACACATATCCCGCAGCAAAGTGGTTTTTCCAGAACCCACACTGCCGGCAAGCAGCACACTGGAAAGCTGTTTATAGCAAGTCTGTGCGGTCAATTCCCGTGCACAATCTTTTACCTGCCGTGCCAAGCGAATATTCAATCCATTGATATTTCGCATTTGTACATACTGTCCGTCCCGGAAAACAGCAGTCCCGCAAATACCAATGCGATTACCGCCCTGCATGGTCAGATAGCCTTCTGCAATTTCTCGCTGATAGCGATAGACAGAATAGGCACAAGCTGCACGAAACACGCTTTCCACCTGTGCAGACTGCAAAATCATGCCATCCTGCCAGCAATCGCTGAGACTGCCATCCGGTTTCAAAAATTGTTCTGTTCGACTGCTGCGAACCGCAATCGGTCGTCCCGTCCGCAGACGGATTTCCTGCAACTGTTCCCAAACCGGATCCGGTATTCGCTGCAATGCCTGCCGCAGTTCTGGCGGAAAGCAATTCACAATCGTCTGCCGCATGTCATCCTCCCCTTTCTGTGTTTGTCCTTTGCTGTATCCTATGCATTACAACACAAAAAAAGAACCGGACAGCTTGAAAAGCCATCCGGTTTGAATTCTCTATCCATTTCTCAAAGTGAAACACAAGGCATTATACTTCTGGCTGATTCCGTTTTGCCAGCAAAGTTTTAATCTTCTGGTTTGGATCCAGCACACTGCCAATCGAGGCATCATGATTTAATGCAGCAATAAAGCAGGAAATATACTTGGAACAATCTACCTCGTGGAACCATTCTCTGGAGAGCAGTTCCTTTGTCCGATAGGTCAAATTCGTACCAAATACCGCATCAATATAGCCATTGGCATAGGCATCATCAAACTTTTCCAGACCATTGACGAACAATCCATATGTAGCATAGCAGAATACTCTTCTTGCATTCCGTTTCTTCAGAGCATAGGCAATATCCAACATGGATTCCCCAGAGGAAATAATATCGTCGGCAATAAAGACATCCTTGCCCTCTACGGAATTCCCAAGATATTCATGTGCCACAATTGGATTTCTGCCATTTACAATAATCGAATAGTCTCGCCGCTTATAGAACATACCCATCGGCACACCCAGTACAGAAGCATAGTACATATTCCGATTCAGTGCCCCTTCGTCCGGACTGATGACCATGAATTCATCCGGTGTTGTACGCAGATGCGGGATTTCATGGAACATTGCCTTTAATACCTGATAAGACGGTACTACATTGTCAAAGCCCATCAGCGGAACCGCATTGCAGACTCTTGGGTCATGTGCATCAAATGTGATGATATTGGAAACTCCCATTTGTTCCAGTTCCTGCAACGCACAGGCACAGTCCAGTGATTCTCTATAATTTCTCCGGTGCTGTCTGCCGCCGTAGAGAATCGGCATAATCACATTCAGACGGTGGGCTTTCCCGCTGGCTGCCTGAATAATTCTCTTTAAATCCTGATAATGGTCATCTGGCGACATCACATTCATTTTGTCAAACATCTGATATTCACAACTGTAATTTCCCACGTCAATCAGAATGAACAAATCCCTGCCTCGGATCGTAGATTTAATCAATCCCTTTCCATCACCGGAAGAGAAACGAGGGCATTCGCAGGCAATCAAAAATGTGTCCACGTCATAGCCGCCTTTTCTTGCCCATTCCACCAGATAAGTGTCAATCTTCTTTCCAAGCTCCTCGGTTCCTCGCATAGCAATCAGACCCAGCGGGGCAACGTTGGTTTCGTGATTGAACAAAATGTCTGATGCGGATGATGATGCTGTTACCATTTTTTCGTTCTCCTTTTTCTCATTGACATAATTTTCATCTGCAATTACTTGCAGAATTTCTCAATATAATTATCAATATCTTTCGCAATGATTTCTTTTGCTGCCTTCGCATTCTGAATCTCGTCCACAGCAGTAGTTTTATGTTCCAATTCCTTATAAACCTTAAAGAAATGCACCATTTCCTCAAAAATATGGCTTGGCAACTCGTCAATATCCACATACGTATTATAGGTCGGATCACTGCATGGAATGGCAATGATTTTATCATCATGATGGCCATTGTCAATCATGCGAATTACACCGATGGGATAGCAACGTACCAGCGTCATCGGATAAAGGTTCTGGGAACAGAGCACCAATACATCCAATGGGTCTCCGTCATCGGCATAGGTTCTCGGAAGAAAGCCATAATTTGCTGGATAATGTGTAGAAGTATACAAAATCCGATCCATTTCCAAAATACCGGTTTCCTTGTTCAGCTCATATTTTACCTTGCTGTTCTTTGGAATTTCAATGACAGCAACAAATTCTTCGGTTGAAATTTGTTTCGGGTTGATGTCATGCCAGATATTCATGCCTTTGGTCACACTCCTTGAAAATAAATTGTACATGAAATATATATCATGCACAGACCGTAACGTTCCTCTTTAAGTATAACCATCATTTTGCGTTTTGTCAATAGAAATACCAGCTTTTCCGCTGATAAATTCTTTGTGAATGGAATATGACACAGAAATTTTTACCTCAATTTTACAAAAGCAATGAGATTTTTGGAGGAGCATCTCTGTGTTTCCGACTGATTGGTTGAGACAAACGAATGTCAATAGCAAAGACTGCCCTTTGGGATATTTTCATGGAAATCCATTTTTGTATTTCCCCTTATGGATACCGGTCTCACCTCCGCCGGCAGATTCGCTTCGCTCTCTGCCTGTGTCCGCTGTCCGCCCTGTTTC
>CAUDDP010000106.1 GCA_958448395.1 uncultured Oscillospiraceae bacterium
GGCGTTAAAATAGGAGCTATCACGTACTTCTGGAGAGAAAACATTGTAGATATGATTGTCCGCAGCCCCCGTTTTTTCCAGCAGATGATACATCCGCTCCCGCCCTTTGGGCAGGGTGTGTTTTTGTGTAAAGGGATTGATTTTGAATAAGTCTTCACTGGCTTCAATCGCACGCTCCGAGGATTCCAGCTCCCACAGAATTCGCTCCCAGTGCTCATCTGCATCCCTGATAAAGTCCAGTGCATCTGCAAAAGCGGAAACGCCAAGCGGAGAATCCGGGGCAATGTTATTGGCATCCGGCATTTGAAATATGGCAAACAGCGGCTGCTGTACATTGGAAAAAGACTGCTCCGGCTTGAGATTTGCCCACTGCGGCACTTCCTTTAAGCTGCATTCCATTCCCAAGAAGTTGCCGGCAGTAGACTTAAAGCAGCGATTCTGGATGGTATGTACCTGCGTAGTGCGATGATATTGATGCAGCTCTATGCGTGTGTAATAGGCATACCCCATCACAAGAGATTCCGCACAGGCAACCGCATCACAGTTGTCATCCGTATAATTCACCGGCAGATACTGTGTCTGCGGTATGATGTCCACCAATCCGCCATTTGCCGTATAATACGGTTTGAGCAGCAGTCCGCCGGAGGCAATGCCGTAATCCAGCTTTCGCCGTAATTTGGGAATCATTCTCTGCATCGCAGTATCCAATTCCGCATCGCTGACAGAGAGGGAAAATTCCGTCAGTACCAATCGTTTCAGCTCTCTGGCAATGGCAGACGGTGTTTGCATGGAACGAACTCTATCTCGAATCCATGCAGATTGATTTCGGTAAGCGTCCTCCCACATCTGCATTTTTTCCTGCATTTCACCACTCACCAGACATGGCACCCCCATTGCAGCAGCGATTGCAGAAGCATCTATCATTTGTTCACCTTCTTTCCGTTTGCCGTATCATTTTCAGCGTCCGGTACATTGCCGTCCGGACGAAGTATCGCATATCGTCCATCGCATGGTCGTTTTCTTTCAGTGGCTTATCATCAATAGATTTTTCATCCCATCGGTACAAGCTAAACTCCCGGATGGTATCCTGACAACAACTACAAAAATGCAGCCGTCCGAGCTGCAATAAAGTTGCCGTATCCCGAATGCCGTCCAGTACGCTGTTGTCCGCCGACCACACACGGAACTTTCCATGCCGCCGGATACATTCGATAAACGATGCTGCCGACGGGTCAACGATGACGGCACGGATATAGGGGAATATGTCTCCGGCAAGCTGTTCGAGTGCAGCATAATGCTCTTCATCCGTGCGTGGTGTACTGTTCTTTCGTCCATCATAGTAATACTCTCGAATGCGGGTTGCAGATCCAGTCGGGGACAGATGCCACAAGCCCATGGAGGTTGGATTCAGTGTGCCATAGTCAATGGAGATGTAAAATTCTCCGTTTCCAACCACTGGCAGGGTATCCGGTACAATGTGTACGGCTTTATCGAACATGGGATAAATCAATCCCTCTGCCAGTCGCCAGAGCCCTAAAATATACCGCTCATAGAAGACACCGCTATACATCCGTTCATACCGCTGCCGGACAGCCTCGGACAAGGCATAGTTGTCCTCCATGGTAAAATGCAGATGCAGCCGATTCTTGTCTTTTGCCGCACCATTCTCCTCATCAATCCATGCTTTGTAGAACCAGTGTTCCTCACTGCCATCGGGGTTGCAGTTGAGCCACAGTCGGGAACCGGCGACAGAACAACGGGCGACTGCTTGATTGACAAAGGATTCCGGCATCAGGGCAACTTCATCCAGCAGCACCCCTGCAAGGGTAATCCCTTGAATCAATGCGGCACTGCTTTCATCCTTGCCGCCAAAGAAGTAATATCGGTTCTGATGTCCCAGCCACTGTACATCCATATAGTTCTTGGACAAATTGATTTTGGGCTTTACAACACCCTCCATCCACTTCTGCAGGGGCGTGATGACGTTTCGCTTTAGGCTGTCGATGGTCTTTCCGCAAAAAGCAAAATGCTCTCTGTGAAAGATTTTCATACTCCACATTAGAAAGCCGATGCTCATTGCCATGGTTTTGCCACTCCGGACAGAGCCATCGCATACAATGGCATCATAGTCCTTGCTTTCCGGCAGCGTCCACCAGAGCATGGCTTGCAGCTGCTTCGGAGAAAAATCCTGAAATATCATTTCAATCCTGCCTCCAGTTTCTCAAATAGATTGGTCAGTTGCTTATCCTCCGCTTCTTCCTTGGTACCGGATGCAGCTGCTCGTATCATCGCTGCCGTATCTGTTTCCGCAGAAAGCAGCTGCGGATTTTCCTTCAGAAATTGATACAGCTCCAAATGTCGCTTTCGGAATTCTTCTGCCAGCCGCTTCCGCTGCTTCGGCTCCGGTGTATTGAGATAGGTGGAAAGGAATGTCTTTAAATCAGAGTAGTCTGCATATTTCGCTGCATTCCTGCCACTCTCAAATTTTGCAATGCCGTCTGCAAGGGCAGCAATGCTTTTCTTTTTTCTACCCAAAGTGCCCCTCCTTTCTGACACAAAAACAGGGGCAGAATTGCCCCTGTTTGCCGTCTTCTATTTTGGTGATATCTTTTTCGGATAATTTTCTTTAAACGATTCTGCGGTCGTTTAAACACCTTTTAAACGCTGTTTCCGATTGGGTAAGCTTCGCCATTCGGAATTTGCTGTAAAATCCGTTCTGTTTCTATGTCACAGACACCGTTCCTGCGGGACGAATCTACCGCAGTGCAAGTAAAGGTGAATTTACGGGGAGCCCCCGCTGGCAGTCCACCCATCGTTTTCTTATGGGATAAGAAAGGACTGTGATGCCCTCAAGGGCGGGAGCCTTATGAAAATTTGATTGCTGTATGATATTTACACACCGATAATTGGAAGGGTAATCGTATAGTCTTTTCCTAAAATGGGAATCCGAATCTTTGCCCGTCTTTGCCGCACGTCCATACTCATGATGTGGTCTTCATACTGTCGCAGGATACCGGATAAAATCATTCTGTCGCCGTTCGCTGTTGCGTAAATGTGGGATGCTGTAATCGGATACCCACGATTCCAGAGCCATAGAATGTATGCCTCCTCCTGCTTGGTCAGCGGTGCCGCCTGCCCTCTGTACTTCAAGAATCGCATCACACCGTCTGCATGGCAGATGTCGTAATAATCCTTGTTCCGCAGCTTTCCATCCGGGTATTCCAAAAACAGATATCCGGCAAAAATCGGCTCTGTTCGCTCCTGCCATGCACCGTCTTTGCGGATGGAAAGCACTCTCTGTGGGCAGCGGATAAAATATCCCCGTTTCCGCAGACTGGCAGCTACCTGTAAATCCGTACCGGGCTTGACTTGAAATACATACATGCTCATGTTTCTGCCTCCTGTTTCTGCTTTTCCTTGATGAATTTCTTGACTTCCTTGTATAAATCCGGTCGCTCCGCTGCCATTGCTTCAAAAATCAAATCCTTGAACTGCTCCGCACCATTCTCTAATGCATTTCGTGTCTTTACATCCACATTCTTTTTGTAGGCAACTGCTCTGGTCAGTGCTACTGCATTTTTGGAGAGGGTATCAAAATCGACTTCTTCCAACCGTTCTTCTGGCATTTTACTGATGGCATCCAGCATCTGATTGCAAATCAGCCGAAGAATGCCGTCTGTCATGTCCAAATCTGGATAGCGTTCTGTCTCCTCCATGATTGCCCGGAAATTCTCCTGACTCAGACGCAGAGCATCCAGTGTACTCATCAGATTTTTGGCGTACTTTCCGACTGCTGCAAGGGAGATGCTCACACCGTGAGACTGAATGTAGTCCACAATCTCCCGATAGTACGCACCGGTTTTAATCATTTCATCCACGGTTTCCTTCACTGCCGGTTCCAACTGGTCAATTTTAGAATGTTTTCGTCTCTTTCCCATGCTGCACCGCCTTATACATCAATGCAGGCATCTGTTCGGACACAGGCAATAATTTGAATGCCGTCTGCAGTGACTTTCGCTTCCAACTCCTGCATTTCTGTATCTGCCAATGTAGACGATTCCTTGCTGCCTGCTTTCCGCAGGCGAATGTATCCGGATTCCGTTAAGTAATTCACCGCATCCCGAAATTCCGCTTCGTTCATGCTAGGACGCAGGGCATAACCGATGTCGGACAACGATACATATTTATCACGGAGCAGGTTGACCGCCTTCAGCACCATGCCGTTATTCTTGAAAAAAGTTTTCTGTCGAATTCGTGTCAGCATCTCAGATTGTTCCATTCTTCCGCCTCCTATCTGCTGCAATAGCTGTCAATTTTGCTTTCCAAGCGTGCCATCGTCCGGATGAAATCCTCATTTTTGGTGGTGTGTTCTTTGATGTAGTCGATATTCTCGGAAAGCTTCTCCATGGACGCTTTAATCTCTCTAATTTCTGCCTTGGTTGCATATTTATCCGATAGTGTCAGAAGATTGTCTCGCAGTTCTTGCACTGCCATTTCGTTTTTATCGTTCCTGTCCATGGTGCGTTTTAGAAAGTATCCGATGACACCCAGTATTGCTGTAATGATTGTAGTGATAATGAATAAAATGATTTCTTGCGTCAAGTTCTAGTTCGCCTCCTACTAAAATAAGAATGCTATAATTGCCGTATTTGTTCTACTGCAATTATAGCATTCTTTTCTTACCGCCGTACATAAGAGGCGTTTTTATACCGTTATGTGCTTGCAAACTTGGAAACATCAATCTTCTGGGAATAACATCATCTGATAAGAATCTTCCTTTTCTTTTTCCCGTCGGATAATGTCATTGATTGTTTTCTTCGCCAGCCCATATTCATGTGCCAGCTCCAATTGATTTTCTCCATTAAACTTTTTGTAGATTTCTTCATCTCTGTCTGCTCGTGCCGCTTCATCCGCTTTTCCGATGTAGATGCTGCTGCCGCTATATCGAAGTACCAGCTTTTTGTAAGCCTCCAAGCCTACCGTTTCTGCTAGCTCCAGCTGCCCGCCATGCAGCTGGCTCATCGTGAGCTTATCCAGATTCATCTTGTTTCACTGCCCTTTCTTTTGCATGCTGTACATATCGTTTCAGCTGTTCAATCAACCTTGAACCATCTGAAAAAGAAATCCACCGCAGCGGATCGGCGGCAGAGGACGTGATATGCAGCTCCTTTCTGACGATGCCGACCATACGTTCTTCTATTTTTGCATCGGACGGCGTCAGCTCTGCCAATTCACGCAGCAGTGCCCACGCCTTTCTTTTCTGATTGGGCGTCATTTTATTGGGGCGGTTTCTCTCTGGTTCCTTTTGGCTGTTTGGACGCTCTGTACAAAGTCGTTTTCTCAATTCTGCAATCACTGTATTTTGTTCTTTTTGCGTCAATTCCCGTACAGAGGCTTTGCCGGTGATGCCATAGACCAGCTGATGCAGAGCGTCCTCTTTGCTGTCCTGTTCTACCATGCCCAATACAGAAGCCATTCCATATATCCTTTGTATGGGATTGTCTTTCATGCCTGCACCCCTTTCAATCGGTAATTCTTTGACCGGTCTTTTTT
>CAUDDP010000107.1 GCA_958448395.1 uncultured Oscillospiraceae bacterium
CCTACTTTGACGGACAGGCAGAACCGCCTGACCCAGAGCGGGAGCGTTACCGCCATGCGGCAGATTTTGCATTTTTTGCGGTGCAGTTCGGCTATACCAAAGCGGACTATGCGGCATTGACCAGCACGGAAAAGGCATTCATTCTAAAAGTCTATGAAGACAAGGTGGTTTCTGATTCTACCATGCTTGCCGGTGCGGTGCTGAATGCCATTTCCAATGCATTCCGAAAGAAAGGAAAACCGTTCCAGAAGCTGTGGAAGAAAAAGCCGAAACACACTAACAAAGAGCAGCAGCAGACAACCATTTCAGGCGTATTGGCAGCCGATGCGAAACAGGGCACAGCGTGGGTGGATGCCATCTATGCAGCAAACGGACGAAAACGGAGAAGGAGGGTGGAATGATTGGCGGAATTTTATTGTTATGCAGATGTAAAAAGTGGGATTCGATTTACTGATGCGGCACGCCTCGTAGAAGCGGCTGCCCATGAACCGCTTTGCTTGTCTGGCGGATATCATACCGGTGATGACTGGGGCTTATACTGGATAGATTTTTCCGTCACAACACCGGAAGTGGAGACCTATTCCGTCAATGTACCCGGAAGGCACGGCATTCTGGATTTATCTGAAGTACTGGTCGGGCATCCAGTTTACAAAAACTGTACCTTGTCAGCGGAATTTGTGGCAAATATCAAAATGGTGGACTGGCACAAATTGTATCGCACCATCCGACGTGCCATTCACGGGAAACGAATGTGCATTGCACTGGATACTGACCTGCAATCGGTGTATGTAGGACGCTGTACGGTTTCCTCTGAAATGGCGGATGCCGTACACTGCGTATTTACCATAACTGCTGATATTGCCCCCTACACCTATGGAAATTGTCCAAAGCAATATGGATTTCTATGGGATTTGACAGATTTTATAGAAGAACCACTGCCAGAACCCATTATACTGGACGAAAACGGAAAAGCGGATTTGCTCATTGCAACAAGCGGCACACAGACAGCAACGGTGAATGGTACAAAAATCTTGTATGGTTCTGTGGATATTTATACAGAACAGGACTGCACACTGACAGTTCAGGACAATTTGGAACGTCAGCTGACCAGTATGGGCGGCAGCCAGTATTGCAATCAGAATGTATATTCCATTTCCGGTGCGATGCCTAAAACGTTTCACTTTTCCGGCGGTACACCCGGCACACAGATTGCTATTTTTTGTCGGTATCAGGAGCTGTTGTAAATGTATTATGTATATTCCTATTTATTTGATGATGCAGTTTATCATGAATCCACAAAATCCTATCTCGTGCAGCCGCGTGTGCTGCATGCTCCGAATCTGGATGCTTTTCTACAGGATGCCATTTTAACGATGTCGATGAATAAATCTGGCACGTTTACCTTTACGATTCCGCCAGATAGTCAGCAGGCAGAGCACATTGCTGTTATGCGGAGTTTTTTCACCATCTACACAGATAAACCAAAATTAACCTTTCTATGGGCAGGCAGACCCATCAGCGTGGAAACGGATTTGTATGGAAACCGCACCTATACGGCGGAAGGGCTTCTGTCTATTTTGAATGATATTCATTTTGCACCTTCTAAATTTGTGGATTATCCGTTAAAGTTGTTTATCAACAAAATGTTGAAGGCACTGAAGTGGTATAAAGAATTTGGTTTTGAAATTGGCGGTTTGAAGGGCGGTCTGCCACAGGATGAACCAGGGAAAACATTTGTGTTTCCGGACTATGCACCCCCAGATTGCGTGAAATTGGTGACTTTCCCAGAAATGACCGATGATGATATTAGTGATTCCTTGCTTTATACTGACCAATATACAGAAAGCGGAGAAAGCGGCACGCAAAGCGTACAACGCACGCTGACACGATGGTGGGATAGCTACGAAACAGTTATGAATATTTTGCAGACCAGAGTAATTGATTCCTTCGGCGGATTTCTGGAGATTGATGCGGTAAAATCCGGTGCTCTGCGTGATGGATTTTTCCGTTTGCGGTATCTTGATCCAGAGACGGAAGAAAATCGGCTGAATCAGACCATTGAAATTGGAAAAAACGTGTTGGAAATTTCCAGTTCCTACACCGCAGAGGATTTTTATACAACATTTATTCCAGTGGAAATTGGGGAAGATGGCAGTGAAACCACACTGGAAAACAAGGAGGATATTGGGGCAGCTGCCACCAATTGCTTCTGGACATATTACTACGGCGGTTTGGATGGGATTTTGTACCCCGGAAATTATGTCATGTGGAGAAATAATCATACACAGGCAGACTATGATAGAGCTTTTCCGACCAATCTGGTGGTCAATCACAATTTGTATCAAAAATATGGGATGATTTGTAGGAAAATCGAATTTTCCTTTGAGGATAACGCAACCTATGAAACCAAAAAGAATACCGTAGTGGATTTTGCGATGAAACTGAAAGCACCGCAGGCTACCTTTACCGTCAAGGCAATTGATTTGAGCATGGTAGAATCCGGTGTGGATTGTTTTCGAGTGGGCAGACAGGTACGGGTTATCTGCGATTCTCTGGGCATCAATGAATGGATGACCATTGAAGAATTGAGTATCAGCCTAAACGACCCAACAAATTGCACGGTTACGCTCAACGGGACGTTGGAATCCATTTCAAAGCTGGTTGCAGGGAGGTGAATCTGTAAATGGCAGATTATACGCTATCGGCGAAGATTACAGCAGATATTAAAGATTTTGTTAGTAAAATGAATGTGGCTGTAAAAAAAGTGGAGAGCATGACGAAACAGCTCAGTACTGGATTACAATCCATCAGCGATACAATGCAATCTGTTGGGGACAAAATGAGTGGATTGGGCGGTAAAATTACAGCAGTGGAAACGGCTGCTGCGGGGCTGGCAACTGCTGGATTGAAAAAAGCAGCGGATTCTGCTGTTGACTTTGACACACAGATGCGAAAAGTGGGTGCAATCTCTAATTCGACAGATGAAGAATTGCAATCCCTGCGGGAATCTGCATTGGAATTGGGTGCAAGTACTTCCCTTTCCAGCTCTCAGGTAGCGGAAGCCATGACGGAAATGGCAGCAAAGGGGGCAGATGCCAATGCAATCATTGCCGATATGCCAGGGATTATCTCCGCTGCGGAAGCATCCGGCGAAGATTTGGCACTGGTAGCGGATACCGTTTCCAATGTGTTGAATACATTCGGTGACAGTGCCGGTGATGCCACCCATGTTGCCGATGTACTGGCAGAATCGGCAAACCGTACCGCTGCCGGTGTTTCGGACTTGCAATATGCATTTAAGTATGCTGCACCGTCTGCCTCTGCAATGGGAATCAGTATGGAAGAATTAGCCGCTGCTACTGGTGTTATGGTGGACGCTGGTTTACAGGGAGAACAAGCTGGTACCACATTGCGTTCCATGTTCGTTTCTATGGCAAAACCGACTGATAAAGCAAGAATAGCGATGGAAGAATTGGGCATTTCCTTCTTTGACAGCGAAGGCAAGATGAAATCCATTGGGCAGATTATCGCTGAATTACAAACCGCTACGTCTGGATTGACCGATGAAGCGAAAGAAAACGCTCTGGCAACCATTTTCGGGACAGAAGCTTTGTCCGGCTTGCAAACGATGATGAATGCGACACCAGGCAGCATTGAGGAAATGACCAATGCTTTGCAGAATTGTGACGGTGCCTCTGCCAATGCAGCAGCGGCGATGAAAAGTGGGGTTGGCGGTGCAATTGAAAATATGCAGGGAGCGTTGGAATCCTTTTCGATTACGGTTGGTACTTCACTCTTGCCGACAATCCAGACAACAGCAGAATCCATTTCCCAGATTTTATCCTCTATGACAGAGGGATTCAACACCAACGGTTTTTCCGGTGCGGTAGATGCGATGCTGGAAAGCATCCAGTCGCTGGCACAAGCCGGAACAATTGCCCCGATTTTCGGAACGTTGGCGGAAAAATTAGAATCCGTCAAGCAGAAAATTGCAGATTGGAAAGAGGCAGGTGTGCCGATTGAAAAGATTGCCATTGCAGCGGCTGCACTGGGTCCTGCGTTGATGGTGGTCGGGAAAGCAACGTCTGTGATTGGCGGCGTTGTTGGAGCGTTTGGCAAGCTGTCCTCTACCGTTGGCAGTGCTTTTGGGGTGCTGTCAAAGGTAACGGGTATCATCGGCGGCATGTCTGCACCCATGCTGCTTGTGGTTGGCAGTATTGCCGCTTTGGTTGCCGGTTTTGCATGGCTTTACAACAGCAGCGACCTTGCAAAAATGGAAATGCAGGGGGCGTTTCAGGAGATACAGGCAACCATTCAGACAGCAATTGCCGCCATTCAACCGGCGATAGAATCCATTGCCACTGCCTTTACCAGCATGGGCAGTGCTCTACTGCCGGCATTACAATCTACTCTGTTGTCTCTTGTGCCGGTTGTCACGCAAATCATAGAAAGCCTAGTTCCCGTTTTGACGCAGATTATTACGATTGTTTCTGACATCATCGTGCAGATCATTCCCATTGTACAGGAACTGATCACTATGCTGTTGCCGATTATTACAGAAGTGGCACAGATGATGGGATCGGTATTCGCTGCCATTATGCCGGCAGTTTCTGAGATTCTGTCAGCGGTTACACCCCTGATTGCACAAATGATAGATGTGGTGAAGCAGATTTTGCCAGTTATCACGGAGATTGTTACTGCAATCGTATCATCAATTTTGCCCGCAATTACTAACCTGATTCAAACGCTTATGCCAGTGGTGACACAAATTATTTCTGCTCTGATTCCGGCAATTTCTTCTATTATTGATGCTGTCATGCCAATCATTCAACAGGTTTTGCCTGTCATTGTAAATCTACTGAATCAGTTGCTGCCAGTGTTCACGCAAATTATTGGTATGATTGGGCAGCTGGTTGCCGCTTTGGCACCTGTCATTGCACAATTGATAGAGCAACTAGCACCGATTATCACCAATGTTATCAACATGATATCCAATCTGATTACTACCTTAATGCCGGCGATTACAGCCGCCATCAACATTATCATTTCTGTGATTGATGTGATTATGGAGGTAATCGAGGCACTTCTGCCCGTGATTACTGGGATTGTATCGACTGTCAGCAGTGCAATTAGTACGGTGATTTCCATTTTAGAGCCAATTATTTCTGTCGTTATGGCAATTGTCAACGGGATTATGGCGGTGGTTACACCGATTATTACTTATATCGCTGATTTGATTGCAACGATTATGGAATTGATTACCCCCATCATTGATTTTATTGGCGGCATTTTAGATGTAGTATGGACTGTTGCAACTAGTATTTGGTCATTTGTTGCAGACTATGCTTCCAAAATCAGCAATAAAATTTCTGATTTTGTCACTGCGGCATCTGGTTTCATTTCTAGCCTTTCCGCAACGGTTTCCAATGTTTTTAACACAATATTTAATGTTGTAAAGAAAATTATGGATAAAGTAAAAAATATTTTTTCTACGGTTTTTGACAAAATCAAAGGCATGTGGAATGGATTGATGGACTTTGTTGGTGGAAT
>CAUDDP010000108.1 GCA_958448395.1 uncultured Oscillospiraceae bacterium
GAACAAGATTGCAAGTATGTACAACGTACAACGGCGGACAGCGGACACAGGCAGACAGCGAAGCGATTCTGCCGGCGGAAATGAGAATGGTATCCGTGAAAGAAAATACAAAAATGGATTTCCGCTGTCTTAAACCATGCTGACATTCAACATTACTCCCACATCCCTGATAAAAATAAAAACAAGGGGAATTTCACTTTGATAAAACAAAACGAAAAGAGACAAATCCTGCAAAACGAGTCATTTCCTTTCTCCGGCAAAGAAACCAATCTGCCGGATATGACACCCTATTTTTTCTCAAAAGAACCGGCACATCCTTCTGCGTGGATGTGCCGGTTCGGTTTTCCTATCGAAATTGGCTTCATGTGCTCAACGAAATAGATTTATTTTGCCAAATCGTATGCACTATAAACAGGAATGTTTGTTTTTCCTTTCAGTACTTGACGAACCTGTTTCTCATTGGCAATATCTGTAATAATAATGGCATCCACATTTGCAAATGTACTCGCTTTTCGGGAAACCAAAAAGGACGAATCTGTCCCCGGAATCAATTTTGCCTGTCGTTCTGCTGTCATATCTTCTATCACATAGGAAATCTGAATTTTGCTGTTCTGCAATGTGTTATAGAAACATTCTGCAAGCCGGTTCCAGCCAAAAAAGGCGACTCGTTTCCAATGTTTCCGCTGAAACAATTTTTTCAGCGGTACGCCTGTTTGCATCAACTTTCCCATGCAGGTTACATACAGATAAAAACGATCTCGTTCCAACTTATAAACCGGTTCATTGGCTGCCATTTCCATCTGCCTTTTTGCGAACACAGAATAATATTTTTCCAGATAACGCTGACTGGTAGCAGCACAAAGTGCTGCTATCTCCGCTTCCTCCTGCTCTCGCGGAAGTCTGCGGTTGATGATTTCTATTGCTGCAAAACTGTAATCATAGTATTCCTTCTGATAGTGCAGCGGACTGCATCCCAGCCAATGATAAGTATCTCCCATAACATAATCCGGCATTGGAATATAGTGGCAGCCCTTCAACATCTTTTTCATTAACTGATGGCAATACTTGATATTTTTGTTTTCCCGTTCAAATTCCGCCTGGTTATTATATGCCTGTATGGTTCGCTTTCCATCATAGTGCAAATCGACATTCCAGTTCTCTAACAGAATAATCTGTTCCAATGGATAGAGCGTTAAAAGCTGCTCCACATAGTATTGCATTCGCCGTTCAATTTCTTCTTCCGAGAAATCAAATAATGTTTTTACATTTGTAACCGGTGGAAGAATATGATGATTTGCCATATCATCAAAAATAAATTGCTGTGCACCATAGCAACTGTATTTTTCTTCCCCAAACTGAAAGTAATCCCTTCGACACAAAGCCGCATCCACTATAAACCAGTCTGATTTTGCTTCCTTCAAAAAATCCATGATGGTACGGGTGAGGTCATAATAAATACAGCGTTTTGAAAAATCCGGAATGCTATGTTTTTTTAAATCGAATGCCCAAAACGCATTCTCATTCACAGGAATCGGCGGTTCACAAAGAGAAAGCGGAGAAAAACGACTCATATACTTTTCTACTTTATAGCCACCATCTTTCTCTGCCTGTCGAGAAAATGTATCTCGTAGAATACAGGTACCAGCAATGCTCACCGTTGCCTTATACTGTTGTTCCATCGAATTTTCCTTTCACTTTGTTTCACATGAAACAAACAGCAGCTGCCTTCTGACACATCGTTTGAAACCTCAGGGGCAGCTGCCATCTGCATCTGTAAAACTGTCTATTTACTTCTGCTTCGGACGAATACAATCTGTAAACATATACCGCTGGAGCGGTTCCGGAATCCGGATGCTGCCGTCAGCATTCAGGTTATTTTCTAAGAAGGCAATCAACATTCTCGGCGGTGCAACTACCGTATTATTCAAGGTATGAGCAAAGTACTTGCTACCATCTGCTGCCTTCACCCGAATCCCCAGCCGTCTTGCCTGTGCATCGCCCAGATTGGAGCAGCTGCCGACTTCAAAATACTTCTTCTGTCTTGGCGACCATGCTTCTACATCAATGCTCTTAACCTTCAGGTCTGCCAGATCACCAGAACAGCATTCCAGTGTCCGAACTGGAATATCCATGCTGCGGAACAATTCGACAGTATAGCTGTACAGCTTGTGGAACCAATCCATGCTCTCCTCTGGCTTGCAGACAACGATCATCTCCTGCTTTTCAAACTGGTGAATCCGGTAAACGCCACGTTCTTCCAGGCCATGTGCACCGACTTCTTTTCGAAAACATGGGGAATAGCTGGTCAGGGTCTGCGGCAGGCTGTCCTCCGGTAAAATGGTATCAATAAACTTTCCAATCATAGAATGCTCACTGGTACCGATTAAATACAGATCTTCGCCCTCAATTTTATACATCATGCCTTCCATTTCCGCAAAACTCATGACACCGGTTACCACGCTGCTGCGAATCATAAACGGCGGGATGTAATAGGTAAAGCCCTTGTTAATCATGAAGTCCCGTGCATAGTTCAGGATGCAGGAGTGCAGCCGTGCAATGTCGCCGCAGAGATAGTAGAAACCATTTCCGCTGGTTTTTCTGGCAGAGTCAATATCAATGCCATTGAGGTTTTCCATAATATCCACATGGTAGGGAATCGGGAAATCTGGTACAACCGGCTCGCCAAACTTTTCAATCTCGACATTTTCGCTGTCATTCTTCCCAATCGGCACACTGTCATCAATAATATTCGGAATCACCATCATCTTTTTCTTAATGTCAGCTTCCAATGTGGTTTCAAGCTGTTCCAGCTCGTCCAGCTTTGTGCCAATGGCAGCAACCTCTGCCTTTACCGTCTCTGCTTCCTCCTTCTTGCCCTGCCCCATCAGTGCACCAATTTTCTTGCTGATGGTCTTCCGTTGGTTCCGCAGGTCATCACAGGTCATCTTGGTTTCCCGGAACTGCTTGTCCATTGCCAGAATTTCATCTACCAGCGGCAGCTTTTCGTTCTGAAATTTCTTGCGGATGTTTTCTTTTACCAGTTCCGGATTTGTCCGGAGAAGTTTCATATCAATCATGGGAATGTTCCTTTCTGTTTTGAAATAAAAATATAAATATATGTAAGTAATATATAAAAAGTAGCCTTAATTTGCTCCAATATCCTCTAAAACGGAATGCAGGCTGCCTTCCAGCAGGACAAATTCAAAGGACAGCACCATTTCTTCGGTCAGCAGATATTCCACTTCAAAGCCTTCGCCGTCCTCATCCTCATAGAAAGCGGCATCTGCTTCTGAAAATGACGGGATGTTCTTTTGTCCGTTCAAACGCAGCGTTTCCTCTACAAATTCCTCCAATTCCTCCATTGGCAGGTCAGAACGGTCAATCCGTTTGGAAATCGCTGCATATTGTTTGGCAGCGATGGCATTCACAACGGCTTGGATGGTTTTTACCGCAGTTTGTTTATGCAATTCTGAAATCATAACATGGCTCCTTTTCCATTGCCGGACTCATTGCCCTTCCAATTCTGTCAGCTGTCTTGCCAAAGCTGCCAAGTCTTCCTTATCGTAAAACTCCAGTACCAGTGTCCCCTTTTTCTTACCATAGGTCACAGACACTTTCCGCTGTAGCCGGTCAGTCAGTTCCAATGCCATTTCTTTATAATACTGGTCAGTTTGTCTTGCTTTTTTTGCCTTTGCTTCTGTTTTTTCTGCGGTTTCCGCAGCCAGTTTTTCCACTGCCCGAACGGTCATACCGCCCTCTGCACATTTCTTTGCTATTTCCAGCTGCAAAGCAGGGTCGGTAATTGCCAGCAAGGCTCTTGCATGTCCAGCCGTAATACTGCCCTTCTCCAGCATCTGACGAATTTCCTCCGGAAGCTGCAATAACCGCAGTGCATTTGCCACAGCACTTCTGGAACGTCCTACAGACTTAGAAACTGCCTCCTGTGTCATACCGTATTGTTCCATCAAATCCCGAAAACCAGCCGCTTCTTCGAGTGGTGTTAGGTCTTCCCGCACCAGATTTTCAATCAGGGCAATTTGCATGGTCTCCTGATCGGAAAACTCCTTGATAATCACTGGCACTTCTTCCAGTTCCAGTAAATTAGCTGCCCGCCACCGCCGTTCTCCGGCGACAATCTGGTATACCATCCCATAAGGCCGTACCAGAATGGGCTGCAGCATGCCGTACTGCCGGATGGAATCTGCCAGAGCGGCGATTGCCTCCTCGCTGAAATTTTTTCTCGGCTGTGAACGGTTCGGTTCAATTTCTGACAGACGCAGGGTACGCTTTACCGGCACTTCCGCCGTATTCTCATCAAATAAAAAATCCAGACCGCTGCCCAGTCCGCCAATTGCCATTGTCATCTGCCTCCTTTCTATTTTTATGATAGGCTGTTATTTCTTTTTTCCGAACAGCCGGATTTTTTTTTCTTTTTTCGGGGGCGGCGTTTCTCCGAGCAGTTCCATGCCGAGTTCTGCATAGGCCTCTGCCCCCTTTGAATTTTTATCGTAATACATGACCGGCTTTCCATAGCTGGGGGCTTCAGAAAGCCGTACATTCCTTGGAATTTTCGTCTGAAAAATCTGATTGGGAAAATACTTTGTCACTTCTTCCTCTACCTGACGGGAAACATTCAGTCGTGGGTCAAACATGACAAATAAAATACCAGCAATTTTCAAAGACGGATTCAAATTGGCACGTACGGCTTTGATCGTAGTTGTCAGCTGAGAAAGTCCCTCCAGTGCATAGAACTCTGCCAGCATGGGAATAATGAGTGCATCGGCAGCAGCCAGCCCGTTCAGCGTCAGCAAACCGAGTGCCGGCGGACAATCAATGAAAATATAGTCATAGTCCAGCTTACAGGTTAGCAGCTGCATTTTCAAACGATTGGCACGGTACTCCATGCGGCTGAGCTCCAATTCACAGCCAGCGAGATCATCCTTTGCCGGCAGAATGGAGACATTGGGAAATTCTGTGCGAAGGATAGCATCTGCAATTTTTGCTGACCCATTCAGCACATTATGAGAAGAGATGGTCAGTGCACGTTTTTTGATTCCCAGACCAGTTGTGGTATTGCCCTGCGGATCAATGTCAATACACAAAACCTGTTTCCCACGAGAGCCAAAGTAGGCGGCAAGATTGACGACAGTCGTTGTTTTGCCGACACCGCCCTTCTGGTTTGCAATGGCATAAACGAGGCTCATAGTTTCATTCCTTTCCATGGTGATTTACATATAGAATTAGTATAGCACACTTTTTCCAAAAAGTAAAGTATTCTTTCGATTTCCAACATGGAAATCCATTTTTGTAGTTTCTCTCACAGATACCGGTCTCATCTCCGCCAAGCTGGAATCAGCTTGACCGCAGTCGCCTGCGGTGGGCAGTCGTCTCCCGCCCTTGAGGGCATC
>CAUDDP010000109.1 GCA_958448395.1 uncultured Oscillospiraceae bacterium
GGGCGGACAGCGGTGGCTTATTTCTCAATCCGTTATCTGATCCAACTCGTTTTCTTTGCAAGGGGGACAGCTTGTCCCCCTTGCATCCCCCTCCGCCAAGCTGAGCCAGCTTGACCGCAGTTGCCATTCGGCAGATAAAACTCTCTCATCGAACTCACGTGTAAACAGGACTTTACATTTTCACTGTCTTTTTCTAAAAAATGCAACCAAAACTTTCTTGAAAAAAAATAAAAAAAGTGCTATAATAAAAAAGTACGAAATCCATGTGGTTTGGAAAGAGAGGAGAAGAAATATGTATAAAAACAAGTGGATGGCATTTTTGTTGACCGCAGCAGCGGCAGCATCCAGCATGGGTAGTTTATCGGCAGCAGCGGCAGAAGAAGCCAATGTGGTGGAAACGGAAACGGTTTTGGAAGTTACCAGTGTCGAAGAGGCGGTAGCTGCATTGGACAGCATGACAGAGCCGGTAGAATCAGAGACGGTAGTTACGACAACTACAGCAGAAGAGACAACTACAGAAACGACTACCACTACAACGACATCACAAGAAGTTATGCTGGCACAGGAAACCATTCCTTCTGTCACAACAACGACTTCGGTTATGATGGATGATCCGGTTGTTACAACGGTTATGACAGGAGAAGAGCAGGGAAGTGCCCCTGTCAATTATTATGATGATGTTGTACTTTTACTGGATATTTCTGGAAGTATGTACGGAGAGCCGATGGATGCCATGAAGCTGGCAGCAACAGAGATCTGCAAGTCATTTTTACAGAACAATCCGACTACAGCCATTTCGGTGGTTGCTTTTGGGAGCAATGTAGAGTATCTTCCGTATAGCAGTGATTTAACAACACTGACCGCTTATATTTCAGAACTCTCTACGAAGGGTTTAACAAATATGTATGGCGGTATGGAGCAGGTAAAGCTGATTTTGAACAGCAGCAATGGGGAGAAGAAATCAGTCATTATTATGGCAGATGGCATGCCGAATAGTGATGATTATAATTATACTATAGACTATGGTTATGATCCAGAACAAAATGCAGCCTTGCAATTTGACAATGAAAATCTGAAAACAGATGCAACCGTCTATAGTATTGGATTTTTCCATGACTACTACTCTGATGAAAATGCAGCATTTATTCGAGATTTGGCAAGTGACGCAATGTACAGTTATATTGTAACAGATAGTGATGATCTGGATGATGCCTTTCAGATGGTTTTTCAGCAAATTGTGACAGAAGATCCGAAAAAACCAGCTGGCAAGGTAGAAGGTCCGGTAACAGATGCTCCGGTTGATGGCACCACCTCTACACCAAAGACAGCAGACAAGGGGCTGGGTGTGATTGTTGGTATCATGGCAGTTGCTGGTTTAGGCATTGTATTGGGCAAGCGGAAGTAAGTTCTTTTTCTTACCTATTTTCATAGCAAAAATGCAAATAAGAAGCCGCATGGACTTTTCACCAAGCGGCTTCTGTAATTGTAATATTCATAAGAAAACCGCCGTTCTGTATGATAAAATCAGGACGGCGGTTTTGATGAGAATGAAAAATGAAGAAAGCTTTATTCTGCCAGCATAATTGCACTGAATGCAGTATCCAATGCATCCTTCATGGCATTTGCTGTTTCTGAAGTGGCAGCAGTAGTGGTATAATAGGCTTTGATTTTTGGTTCTGTACCGGATGGACGAACAATGACCTTTGCACCTTGTTCCAGTGTGAAAGAAAGCACATTGGATTTCGGCAGGGTAATGGCAGTCTCAGTACCGGTTTTCAGGTCAACAGAAATCTGCTTTTCATAGTCTGCAAACTGAATGACCTTCCAATTGTCAATCTGTTCCGGTCGATGGGTACGCAGATGTTCCATGATATTCTGCATTCGAATCATACCGCTTTCTCCCTCAAAGGTGAAGCTGTGCTGTGCATGTACATAAACGCCATACTTCTTGTACAGATTTTCTCTTGCCTGTATCATGGAAATGCCCTTTGTGCGGTAGTAAGCAGCCATTTCACAGATTAGCATGGAAGCCACTACAGCATCTTTATCCCGAACATAAGTGCCAGCCAGATAACCGTAGCTTTCCTCAAAGCCAAAGACATAGCGATTTTCTTCGCCCTTTTCTTCTAAGAAGCCAATCTGTTCGCCGATGAACTTAAAGCCTGTTAGGACTTCAAGCAGTTCCACGCCATAAGCCTTGCAGATTGCGTCTACAATATCAGTGGTAACGATGGTTTTCACAGCGATTGGACGTTCCGGCATGGTACCATTTTTGATACGCTGTTCACAGATGTATTCCAGCAGCATAGCACCCACTTCATTACCAGAGAAGAGGGCATACCCGCCGTTTCCGTCTGGTACAGCAATCCCAACACGGTCAGCATCCGGATCAGTTGCCAGCAGCAAATCTGGCTTTACTTGATCACAATATTGCAATCCCAGCTGCAAGGCTTCTCGAATTTCTGGATTCGGATAGGGGCAGGTAGTGAAGTTGCCGTCCGGTTGTTCCTGTTCTTTTACAATGGTGACATCCTGTATGCCAATGCGGTTCAAAATGGTACGAACGGGTTTGTTTCCTGTACCATTGAGTGGTGTGTAAACAATTTTCAGACCGCTGTCTGCACAGAGTTTTGTGTTAATGCCCTGTGCAAGTACATTCTGAAAATATGCTTCTGTCACATCTTCGCCAATATAGGAAATCATGCCGAAAGCGAGTGCTTCTTCAAATTGCATGTGCTTGACATCTTTAAAAATATCCAGTGCATTGATCTTTGCAAGAACAGCATCCGCAGCATCAATGGTCATTTGACAGCCATCACTGCCATAGGCTTTATAGCCGTTGTATTTTGCTGGGTTATGGCTTGCAGTCACCATAATACCGGCACTGCAATGCAGGGCACGGACAGCAAAAGACAGCATTGGAGTTGGTTTCAGTTCTGTATAAATGTATACTTTTACGCCATTTGCAGCGAGTACTTCAGCAGCCGCTTTTGCAAAGTCTGTAGACTTAATGCGGCTGTCATAGGAAATTGCAACGCTCGGCTCTGCAAAAGCTTCTTTTACATAGTCAGCCAATCCTTGTGTCGCTCTGCGGACGGTGTAAATATTCATACGGTTGGTACCAGCACCGATGACACCACGCAACCCGCCAGTTCCGAAAGCAAGATCTCGGTAGAAGCGATCCTGAATGGCTTCCGTATCCTTTTCAATTGCCTTTAATTCTGCTTGTAAATCGGGGTCGTCAACAGCGTTTTCCAGCCAGCTTTGATAGAGTTCCATTTCAGCCATAGAAAAAACCTCCATGTCAAGATTTGATTACACTTTATTATACCACATTAAGCGAAAAAAGCAAATAGTTTTTGAGACAGTTCTATAAAAATTTCGGAAAAAGTAAAAAAGGAGAGGGATTGTAAAGCGAGAGAAAAAATACGAAAGAAAAGGAACATGAAATCCTTTTTATTTACATGCAGTTAACAACTGGAACTGTATGATATGATATAATCATAAAGATGGAAAATTTTTTCGTTTTATTTTTATAATTGGGTGAAAAAGGAGAATGATGTATGGCATATTGTGTGGGATGTAAGAGCATAATTCGGGAGGATGTTACATATTGTCCGCATTGCGGTACAAAGCAACCGATGGGAACAGGACTGACCAATGCAGAGATGGCGGCAGTTCCGCATACAGGAGCAGGGTTTGCTTCTGTTCTGCCGACCAATCGGCGGCTGTGGAAGATGATTGTATTTGGCATTCTGACGCTTGGTATTTATTCAACCATTATCAATGAATGCATGGTACAGGATTTGAATACCATAGCGACACCATATGATGGAAAGCGGACACTGGGGCCGTCTTCTATGGGAGTTCTTAGTGTTATCACGTTGTTTGTTTATATGTTTGTATGGGGGCATACCTATTCTGATCGCATCGGAACAGAATTACGTCGGCGTGGCATTGCATATTCCATTGGACCAGTTGATTTCTGGATTTTTAATGTGTTGCTTTGCTTTACCATTGTTTGCCCTTTTATTTATCAATATAAGGTGATAAAGGCAATGAATCTGCTTGCGGCAGATTACAATCAAAAGAGATAAATTTTCTTAAATGAGAAAGAAAAGAAACGTGCCCTGACTATCTTTATGCGTCAGGGCACGTCTTTTATACAGGAATGAAGGTGGTATGTGGAAAAATGAAGGAACTTGTGGAAAGTAGTTTGTTGTTTTATTCATTCTGTGTGGTTAGCAAGTCTACAACAGAAACATGCAAAATTTCTGCCAGGGCAACCAATTCGATATCGGTTACCGTACGGGAATGGTCTTCAATTCTGGAAATCGAACCCCGGCAGATATAAACCGCAAGGGTTTCCAGCTTATCGGCAAGCTGCTGCTGACTATAACCACATTTCTGCCGATAAAAACGCACATTTGCACCAATTAAATTTTTCTTCTGCTGGTCAATGATACGAGCCATAAAAAATCCTCCTTTTTGTCTTGACATGGGACAATTCGTATGATACAATATCAAAAGAATTTTATTGTCCTATGATAGGACAAAAGGGAGAAAAAGGAATGAAATCATACGATATTTTATTGAATGCGGTAGAAGAAGGGATAGAGATTTTAAAAGGCTGGCAGGAAGAATTAGTAAAACAAAAGGAAGCTAGTATGGAGTTAGAAGGGTTGATTTTAAGCTTTATAGAAGCAGAAGAGGAGGCAGAATCGGCATATATTGCAGAAGGGGAGCGGAGGTTAATACAATTTAACCAAAAATAGTGATAATTTTTTGACAATTTTGTACTTGACAAAGAGGAAAAAGTGCGATATAATAATAAAGCTGTCGCACGAGGGAGCGGAAGTTAAGGGAGCAAGCGAAG
>CAUDDP010000110.1 GCA_958448395.1 uncultured Oscillospiraceae bacterium
TGCCAGCACAAGCAAGTCCCATCAGGTAATCTACTGCCATAAAAATAAGCAAAGCCCTTATAGATGTATCCCAACCTCCAAATACCCCAGCAATCAAGCTTCCCACAATGCCCAAGCCGGTACAAATACTTTCTTTCATTAAATTACCCCCTCTTCCACATTCTCATCCTCTACTAGCGGCACATATGCTTCCATTGCTGCATTGATTTCCGCCAAATCCTCTTCCATCAGCACGCCCTTTTCCAGCCAGCCAGATGCGTTCAGAATAATCTGATAATCCGCCATCTTTCCAACAGCATCCAAAAATCCCTTTTTCAAAAACTCTCTCAAACTAAACATTATACATTTCCTCCCATTGATAATACTGCGGCGGTTTCTGCGGTCTGCGGCAGCACCTGCTGTCCATCCACATAAATTAAGCCATAATTCGTACTCTTATATGTAAAATACGAATTATTTACAAGGTACGCTCTGCATCCATATCCGGAGCACAATCCTTTTGTGCTTATATCTGCACTTCCGTATATTGTTGCAGAAGTGCCACCAGTAAGCATAATAGAATAAGAAGTGCAGCCGGAAAAAGATGAATTATAGCAATATACATTCGATATTTCGGTAGCACTGATGCAATATTTCGTCGCAGTATAAATAGATGTTCTTACCAGATGTACGCTGCTGTTGCTCATGACATGAATGGGAGCTTCTGCAGAAGTGTCGGCGTATTCTGAATCGGTGCAATCCAGAGAGATATCAAATAACTTAATATAGCTATTATCTGAATTGATATTGCCTTTAACTACTGTATCAGATTGAGAAGCCCCAACAATAGCCAAATAGGCGGATGTGAGCGTAATCTTTTTGCTTGGAATGGTATAGGTACCAGCTGCCAGTCGGATGGTTGCTTTTTTTGCATATCCTACAGCCTTCAACGCTCTTTCCAGCGTAGCAAATGCAGTAGCAGTGGTTTTTCCGGTATTGCTGTCACTGCCAGCTGCGGCGTTCACGTAAACGGTTGCAATAGATTGCATGATGCCTAATGACTGTTGCAGTTCGTAAATTTGTCCCGGAAAGGTTTCTCGCAATGCATTGATATCCGCTGGACTGATTGAATTGAGTAGAATTATATTATTATGGGAGTGCGTTTGATCTTCTACTTTTGCCCATGAATTCTTTGTAATCCCATCCAGTATATCTTTATTGTTATGGGCATGGGATAACGTTTCCAATGCATCTATCGCATTATTTGTACTTCCAGTATAATTGATATAATTATCTGTTAGTTCTTGGAGTTGAGTCTGTGAATCGCTTACAGTTGCTTGCAAAGCAGCGATACTTGCATTAACTTCCGTTAGGTCTACAGCTGTATTTTCTGTCATACTGGCAGTAGTTGTGCCGTTCCTATCTGTAATGGTGATAGTCACAACGGAGCCAGATTTTACTACGGTTGCAGTTGGACTAAATCCGTCTGTGCCGGTGTCCCCTTTCTCTCCTTTTTCGCCACGTTCGCCTTTATCGCCTTTTGCCAGGAATCCAGAATCCTGATAATCTCCCGTGGTAGCATCATACAGCCACCATGTGCCGCCTTTGATAATCGGCATTTTTGCAATCAATTGCTCTGCCTGTGCAAGGATGGACTGCATCTCACGCAATGCCTTGTCGATTGCATCAATGCCGCCGTGGTATTGCTCCAGAATCGAATTCCGAACGATCATCGGAGACATTTCATACTTGATAACAATGATATCTGCATTTTGCCCGACGATTTCCGGCGATAATGCTCCAGAAACGGCGGTAAAACTTTCATCGACATTCCAAGTTAAGATGATTTGGCTTTCGGTGATCTCTTTTTCGAGATTCTGCATTACCAATCCGCCGCCGCTATTGATGGCACGCAGTGTAAAAAGGCAATCAGATAAATCAATCTGCTGATAAAATCGGTCAATGGCAATCTGAATTTTATCGGCGTTTTTTTCGCCCGCTCCCAGCAGATGCTTGATATTCGCCGTATCAATGTATTTTTTATTTGCGATTAGCATGATTTTGCTTCACTCCTTATATACTATTTTCCAAGGCTTCAACTCTCTGTACAAGTACATCGAAATCTTTCTGGTAGGTCATCTCGCTCGCATAATCCCAAGCCGCAGATGCACTATCCTTTGCTTCCTTTATGCCGATTTGTGCCATTCTTTTTGCACTCGCTGCTGCAATATCCGCATGTCGTTTAGAAGCATTTTCCGCATTGAATGCCAGCGACCGTTTTGCAGCCTGTGCCAGTACACGGGTATCTTTTCCCGTACAGGAAAATTCCCATCCGCCACGAAATTTCCATACCATACTGGTAATCGTGCTATCTGCCCATTTGCCTTTTTGATATTCAATGGAAATTCGCTGTCCCAGCTTTGGATAATCACTGGCTTTCTCAAATTGCAGATAGCATTTTGTCTTGAATGGACGAAGCGTTATGTTAGGAAATATGTAATTTGCAACGCCGTTCAATATTACATATTCATCATGATCTGCATCGTTTGTGCCGTATCCCAGCACCGTTTCCATTCGCCGCCCATCTATAAATGGGTTTCCGGATAAATCAACCTCCAGATTGCCGAGCATCGGCTTGTATTCTCGTGAGTTTGTCCACCCTACATCATCATACGTTTTAAAATATATCTTTTGAATATACAATTTATACGATGCCACATCCGAGCCATCTAAAGCAATTTGCTCATTTTTAATTTGGATGGGATTCCAGCTTGCGTCGCCTTCCGGTGCATATCCAAATGGGAAAATCGCAAATTGTGTGTATAGCGTTCCCTCTGCTGCGTGGGCAAAATCATTACAGATGGCAGCAAATCCACAGGCACATTGTGCAAGGTAGGATACGTAATCTAGCGGGCTGTAGCGTGTATTTTTGGATTCCCCCTCTGGATTGCTAGTATCATCCTTTCGCATCAATGTGTATCCGTTCGTATATGCTCCCTGTGGATTTTCATTTGGAATGCCGCTGATATGATGATATTCCAGCGGTCGTTCTCCAATTGTATTCTGCAAAATGTCGTCTGTCCACGTGATAATATCGGCAACTATGTTCGCCATGCTGTAAAATCCGCCTTTCCCAGCAAGTTCGTAGCCTTCCAGCTTATCCCGCAACTTTTTGGAAATGAGACTTTCATCATCGTCTGTTTTCCCATCTCCAGATGAAATAGAATTGCTGTTTAGCCACACCAACGCATCCGAGGCTCTTAATGTGTACATAGTTTTGGTTCTGGAAACGGAAGTCACCCAGAATACGCCTCGCAGCACCCAGTCTGATTCTACTGGATGCTCAGCATAGCAGCTGTAGAGGATGATTTTTGCACCATATAAATTATAGGCGTTGATGCCATCGCCCTCTAATTTCAGTTTAATGGAGAGTTCCGCCGGTCGAACACCACCCAGTGAAAATGTGTTATCGTCGCACGCTCTGGATGTAATCGAGCAGCTATCCTTGATAATGTCGTTTTCTGTAAAGTGAATATCATTGGTATATCCGGCATAATCACCAGAATCGTTATAGCAGGGAATCGAAATTGTGCCCTTTACATGCTCATAAATTACCATTTAAATTTCCTCCAAACTGATGGAAAGTTCATAGATGCCAGAAGAATTGCTGTATTTCTGCTGATATGCCAGTATTTCAGGCAACGGCCAAAAATAAGTGGTATTTGTTCCGTAGGCTGCCAATTGATACAAAAGCGGATGATTGTCAAAGTCATGATTTCTGGAAATGGTTTGTATTTGTATGTCTGCTGTTTTTCGGAATCTGCCGTATTGTTCAGCTGAATCCGTAGGAGATTGATAAAATAGCAGCAATTCAGGCTGTTGAAAAAATGTTTTCAGGTGTTCCAATCCGTTCAGATTGGTTTCCAGTTTCAGGTCTATTTTTCGCTTTCCCTGCCGAATGGGATACTGAATGGTCATACCACTCTCATTCTGATAAGTATTTGATATTTCTGAATAGGAAATGTCAAACTGCAAAAATTGCCGAATTAAATAGTTGTGATATTCGATAATCCAAACACGAATTTCGGTGTCGTTGAGAATGTCACAACGGTATCGCCCCAGAAGATTTCCAGTAGCAATATCTACTTCTTTACAGAATCCAGATGTGGTTAGTAGATGCATCACACGGCCGCTATTGTTTTGGTAATCTCCGGCAAAATCGCCCTCTGCTATTTTTGTGAAAATTTCTGTGCAGTCGACTAAAATGCCATAGCCATCACGGTTTGCTGCCCGCCCATTACCATCTAATTTGATTTGTGCACGATTGGTAAAAACAAGAATATCATCTGCCCCTTTTTTGAGTGCAAGTTCTGTTCCGATACGCTCAATATCTGCCTGGAGCAGATTGGAAGGTGTTTTCCAGTCCCCAAAATCGCTTGTCGAGCCGCTTGTGATGAATCGAATATAGCAAGGATTTGCTTCTTCGATATAATCTTCTTTGTGATAAATTTGAATCATACACTCCGCCCCCCAGATGATGCATTGGCTCTTGTGATAGCATCGACAACGACCGTTTCTATGGTTTCATCGCCGATACTAATGGGGATAATGATGTCACCGCCGTTCTGCGGTGTGCTATTTGCAAGTGCAGCAGTTGATGTACTTTGCTGTGGTGCACTGTATGCCCGTGTGAAAATGGGATTGTACGGTGCAACTGCGGATGCCCCTTGTGCATTCATGATGCCAAGGGTAGAAGATACAACAGCATTTGCCATATCGGAAGATACAGCGGATACATCTGGAATTCCTTTTTCAATGCCAAGTACAAAGCCCTCGTCCCAATCGCCACCAATTTCTTTTGATAATTTAGAAGGGGAAT
>CAUDDP010000111.1 GCA_958448395.1 uncultured Oscillospiraceae bacterium
CATAGGAATCGGTACTGCTGATTGGCTGTTCTAATAAACCATCTTCAAAGATTTCCTTGAGGAGTGTGGTGTTGTCTGTGCTAGTTGTCAGATAAGAATGACTTTGCGTGTCGTAATAATAGGCGGTAATGTCAATATCATAGTCATCATGTTTCTTGAGGTCTTGCATTTTTGTTTCTACAAATTGTTTTGTCGCTGCAATTTTCTCTTTTTGTGTTTCATACAGATAGGTATTGTAAAGTTCGGCTGTTTTCGGATAGAGAGAAGCATAAACAGGCAGACGGAAGCGATAAGCTTCTTTGTCTTCTGTGTGTACAGAATATTCAAAAAAGAATGTTGCTTCTTCTGTTGCAGCATGATTGACATCATACCATTTTACAAAGTCAACCGTTTGCAGCTCTTCTTTCAGTTGATGGAATAAGGTTTCTTGTTTGCTGGTGCCTTCATTCCAGTCACCAATATTGTTATACGTTATAATGGAATTATCAACTGGTTCCGGTGGAATTCTCCATGCTTCGTTTTCACTTTGGAAGGATTGCTGCAATTGTTCCAGAAGGACACGCTGTGTTTTTGGGTCAATGCGGATACAGCGGTAACGGGTTTCGGATTTGGTTTTAATTTTGAAATTCATTCCTGTATAAGATCCACGCAGCTCATTGCCGTAATACTTGTTACGTCCGCCATCTTCTAATAAGTTGGCCTCTTCTTTTAGATTTTTTAGAATGCTGGAAATTAAATCCTTGTCTGTAATGACGTCTGTGCAGTTATTCTGCACATAATCAATATAATTTACATAGTCACCATACGTATAATTTTCTGGTACAAAGGAGATGGATTCCACCTGTTCTGCTGTTGGCTGAAAGTGATAGACGTTGTTGATGGCTGCACGCATACCAAAAATGGTAACGCCGTTCAACACCAATACAATCAGCAGTCCCGGTGCCGACTTCCACATTTTCCGCAGACTTTTTGTCATGAACAATTCAAACAGGAAATACAATGCAACTGCAACCAAATACGCAACAATGATGCCGAATACCACATCGGTAGTCATTTCATCGCATTCAGACAGAATAATGACAGCCACGGCAACGCAATACAGCATGGTAATTGCAATGCGGTAAATGGCTTGCAGAATTGGGTTTGGTGCACTTTTTCCAGCCGTTTCGCTCTTTCTTCTCGGGAAGAGAAATGCAGCAAGCAGCAGGTAAAGGATACTCAGTACCGCACTATAAATCATGGGTGCTGCGTAATAGAATAATGTATTAACAGAGTGATCTCCTGTACCGAGAAATATACCAAATACAAGTCCTGTAATGGGGTTGATATTGTCTTTTAGTAGAAGTAAACTGTCGGAATTACCGTAAAGTAATGGGATGCTCTCCTGTACACCAAACAGCATAGAAATTAACAGCCTTGGTCCGAATAAGATCAGTCCACTGAGAATGAGATTGGAAAAAAACGTACCTGTGATGGACATAGCGATTAGTACTGCGGAGATTACTTGTAAGCTGCAAAGGAATGTGCTGAGTCCAAATTGAAATACAGTATCATACATAATATTGAGATAATTGGAAAAAATAGCTGCTGGCAGGAGAACGCCGATCAGACCAGCAGTTATCATGGCAGCAATCCATGTCACGAGTGCACCAAGATAGCTGCAATAGATGGAAATACGTGTACTGGGAATGGCGAACATAAAGTCGCTGCTGTTTCGTTTGTTCATAAAACGGAACAGCATCCATGTCATGAGCGGTGCAAATGCACAAAATACCAGTAGCAGCAATGGCATAGCATCTATACCATCAATCGGAGAGAGGACTACCGATTCGTCTGGATACAAAGTTGCTTGATCCCGATAGCTCAAAGCCTGTGAAACGTTTAGGACAAGCGATGAGCCAAACATTAGAATGATGCCTAAAATACCAACGATACGAAGCTGCCGGAAACCTTCTATATAAAGCCCCACAGAAAATGGTTTTTTATTTATTTCTCTCATTTTTCTGTATCCCCCTTATTCGATGTCGAAAGCGTAACCCAACGCTTCCATTTCATAAGTAAAGACTTCCTCCAACGAAAGCGGCAGGATGTCCAAAATGGTTGGATGCATTGCTTGCAATGCAAGTACAATTTTGTCTCTGTTGCCGTTCACAATCATATTGGCAACCGTGCCTTGTTTGGAGAAGTGCCGGATTTTGATATCCGGAATTGCAGCAAATCGGCTTTCATCGTAATCGTCAGGAAACGCAATCTGAATCTTGAATTGTTCGGTTTTGAGATTCTGCACATCACTTTCCAGTACCAGACCACCCTTGTGCAATAATGCAAGCTGGTCACAGGTGTCCTCCAGCTCTCGGAGAGAGTGTGAGGTAATAACCGCAGTTGCGTTTCGTTCCAGTACATCTTCACAAATGAGTTTTTTGACTAAGTTTCGCATAACAGGATCTAATCCGTCAAAGGTTTCATCGAAGAAAATGTAATCTGGACGAGTAGAAAGTGCCAGAATCGTAGCAGCCTGCCGTCGCATTCCTTTGGAAAAGGTATTCAGCGGCTTTTTGGGATTCAGTTCAAATTGTTTGGTTCGCAGTTCGTAATACTTTTGATCAAATTTTGGGTAGCAGGCAGCATAGAGTTTAGCCATACGGTTCATGGATGCACCACCTAAAAAGTATAGTTCATCCGGTACATAGGCAATTCGCTGTTTAACTTCTGGATTCTCCCAGACAGGCTTTCCGTCAATGGAAACGCTGCCTTCATCCGGCTGATAGACACCAGTCAGTAGTCGCAGAAAGGTGGATTTTCCCGCACCATTGGAGCCGACCATGCCATAAATACAGCCTTCTTCAATCGCACAGTTCATAGAACGTAAAGCGGTAAAGTCATCAAATCGTTTTGTTAGTTGATTGGCAAGAATCATAATTTTCCCTCCTTCTTCTTTTTTGATGCATAGGCATCCTGCACACATTTTTGTACCAATTCCAGTTGTACGTCTGCCAATGCCATTTCTTCCAGCATTTCTTTTAGTTCTTGTAGTCGTTCCATATGCCGTTGATTCAAGATCTGTTTCGCCTCCTCGCAAACAAAATAACCTTTTCCCGGCACAGAGCGAATTAAGCCTCTAGCATCTAAATCATTGTAGGCTTTTAAAACGGTTCTGGGATTGATGGCGTGCTGCATGGTGACGCTCCGTACAGACGGAATTTGATCACCAGCACACAGAACATCGTTTAACAAAAACGCTTCGATCTGTTCAATGATCTGTTCATAAACCGGTTTTCGGGACATGGAATCAATTTGAAACACAATATCACCTCTTTTCCATTTTTCTCGTGTTTCATGTGTTGCACGTTTGATGCAACACATACATGCTATCATACAAAAAGGCACTTGTCAAGCACTTTTTTATTTTTTATACGATGTGTACAAAAAACATCGTTTTATTATGGGCAGATATAACAAAATAGAACGAAAGTTGCATTTTTAGACAATTCTATCAAAGAATGGATGTATGATCTATTTAACAAAATGAATGCTATACTTTTCACGAAACTTTCTGCATTCTTTTCTTGTACTTTCATCAATTTTATGTTATGATAAAAAGTACAGTGAGGAGAAGAAAAAAGAAAGGTCAGGTGTATCGATATGACGGCGTTTTATATGCAATGGGAATCTCAGTTTTTGCTATGGATACAAGTACGTTTGCGTACAGAAAGTGTTACAAAGTGGATGCGGCGGATTACGTTTCTTGGAAACGGCGGTATGATTTGGCTGTTCATTTCTATCTTGCTTTTAATGTTTCATTCTGGACGTTTATTGGCAACGACTGTTCTGATGTCACAATTATTTGGTATTTTCATAGCAAATTTGTTTTTAAAAAACACAGTAAAACGGAAGCGGCCTTACGAGACGATTCCACAGTTAGAGCCGCTTCTGCCATCCCAGCGGGATTGGTCATTTCCATCTGGACATACAACCAGTTCTATCTCTGCCGGTTTGCTTTTATTACTGCATTTGCCGTTTTGGCTTGGAATTCCTTGTATGGGAATTGCGTTGTGTATTGTTTGGTCACGGATGTATCTTGGTGTACACTATCCAACAGATGTTTTGGGCGGTATACTGATTGGCAGTATTTGTGCGATCACCGCAGAACGTTTTGCCCCATATGTAATGCATCGTTTTTTCTGATGGACAGAAAACATGATTTTTAGAAGAGCATCGTGCTGAAAAAAAGTAGGATGCTTTTCTTTTTTGTAAATGTGAGTTGGATGAGAGCGTTTTATCTGCCGAATGGCAACTGCGGTCAAGATGGCTCAGCTTGGCGAAGGGGGATGCAAGGGGGACAGCTTGTCCAATGTCATTAACTTAAAACCGCCCTCGAATGGCAAGTAGAATGTCTGGAAGA
>CAUDDP010000112.1 GCA_958448395.1 uncultured Oscillospiraceae bacterium
TCATATCTACAATGTTTTCTCTCCAGAAGTACGTGATAGCTCCTATTTTAACGCCTTGAATCAGATGCTGCGGCGAATTGAAAATGCAGTAGGCTTAAGTTATGGCACACTGTCAGAAGTATCCGACGTAGAAAAGACCGCCGAAGAAGTGATATCCTCGAAACAACGGTCGTATACTCGTGTAAATGACTTGCAAAAAGGCTTACAAACCGCATTGGAACAGCTCTTGTATGGAATGCAGTATTATCGAAATATGTATCGTTTTTCCGGCTATCCGGCAGCAACGCTATCCTGCAATTTCGGTGATGGTGTGTTAGAGGATACAGAAAAAGAGTTCCAGCGGCGTTCCCAGATGGTGCGGGACAAGATTCTAAAACCAGAGTTGTTCCTCAGCTGGTACTTCGGTTGCAGCGAGGAAGAAGCGTTGGAGATGATGCCGCAGCAGCAGGATGCAGGCGGTTTATTTGACGGCGGTGGATTCTGATGCAGCGGAATTATGAACCCAATGCAGACCGCATCATTGCCCTGTATCAGCAGTTAGAAGAGGATATTCTATCGGCAATCGTCCGGCGAATGCTGAAAATAGGCTATGTGTCCGATGCGACAAAGCATCAAATCGAAGTGCTGCAAGCTGCCGGATTGCTGTATGATGACATTATCCAGCTGATTGCCGACCGCACGGATGCCAGCACGGCACAGGTGAAAGCCTTGTTTGAGGATGCAGGCGTGCAGACGGTTGCCATTGACAATGCCATTCATGAAGAAGCCGGAGAAATTCCGGTGGACATCCGGCAGGATGACAGCATGAAGCAGGTGCTAGAAGCCGGATACAAGAAAACGCTTGGTACGATGCAGAACCTTGTCCGCACCACAGCAAACAACGCCCAGACGGCGTTTATCCAGACATGCGATAGGATATATATGCAGGTATCAAGCGGTGCATTTAGCTATCAGGAGGCTATCCGGTTTGCCCTGCGAGAACTGGCAGATACGGGGGCATACATCACCTATCCGACCGGACATTGGGACCGGATAGACGTTGCTGTCCGGCGGTGCGTGCTGACTGGCGTGAGCCAGACGGCGGCGGCGGTTGCCAAACAGCAGGCAGAAAATGCAGATTGTAAGTACATGGAGTTGACCGCCCACAGCGGTGCCAGACCGGAACACGCCAAATGGCAGGGACAGCTTGCCATTATCAGGGGTGAACGCACCAAAAAATACATAGACGGTTTGAAAGTTTTCACGCTTTCAGAGATTGGTTATGGAGATGGTGCAGGATTCAAAGGCTGGAATTGCAGTCACAACTGGCATCCGTATTATGTGGGCTATTCCACACCGAATTACACGCAGGAAGAACTGAAAAAGCTGGATGAACCGTGCATTCCTTACAACGGAAAGCTTTACACGGAATATGAGATAAGTCAAATGCAGCGAGCCGGAGAGCGAAAAGTCAGGGCATGGAAACGGCGTTGCATCACCACACAGGAAGGCGTAAACAGTGCCGCAGATGATGTGACAAAAGCAGCGGCACAGGCAGAGTACAGCAAGTCTGCGGTGCATCTGAAAGCAGCCGAAGAAAAGCTGAAAGACTTCTGCAAACAAACCGGACAAGACCGAGATCGCTTCCGAGAACAGGTTTATGGGTTTGGCAGGTCAGAGGCTCAGAGGGCGGTGCATGCGGCGAAAAAAGCGAATGCTAAGTTGACAGAATGGAAAAGTAATGATATAATAAGAGAAACAAAAGATGCTTCTGGGAATAGGGTCTATGTTGTGAAAAAAACTGTAGTGAAAAATGGTCCGCCAAATGGTATTACACAAAAAGAAAGTGCAAAAGGTGGAATAGAACGAAATTACTATGACGAAAATGGTAGACAAAACAGACAAATTTCAAACAACAATCACGGCAAGCCAAAGCAACACCAATATGGGAAAAATGGAGAACATGCACATGATTATAAGTATGATGAGTATGGGAATCTATTAGATAGGCAAACAAGAAAACTAACGAAAGAAGAAAGAAAGGAGAATAGTGATATTCTATGAATATAGAAGACTTTAAAAATACAATAAGTTCGCTTATTTCTCACATTTTTTTTGATTTCAATGGAAAGACTTGTGGAATTGACCCATTAAGTAGAACTGAATTTGATGTGTGGTATGGTGATACATTAAAAACAGTAAAAAGCGTGGACGAAGTGATGAAGGTGCCTATTTTTGATGGCAAACCATTGGAACAAATTTTTAATAGTATTGAAAATATTGATTTTTAAGTTTGCAGAGAAATTAGAGCAAATGAAAGGAGCATCTATGAAAATTGAATGCACACCAAAAGAAGCAGCCGACAAGAACGTGTTTGTTTTTCCAACAAAAGGTTATGACGAAATCTTGTTTTTTCAAAGTAAACAGGAAATGTTAAAAAGTGCCGCTGCACACCCGAATGTAGTAATACCCATTCTTGGCGGTGGCAACGACACCGAATTAGATGATATGTTCCAAAATGTTTATTGTGCTTTGCGAAAGCACGTGAATGGCGTTGAAGATGTTAGTGTTTTGGCGGAAATGGTGGAACAGTCGGCTCAGAATCTTTTCTCCACTCAACAGTAAGGCGATAATCGTAGGCAGCATTTTCAAGCCGTTTTATTTCCACACAATGCCATCCATAATTCAATCGTGCTTCCAAAATTTCTTTCATTTCTTCTGTTGATAATTTGTCAAGCACGCCGTCTTTTTGGACATCAAACGGAATTGTCACACGTTTCAATTGGTTCACCACCCCTCCGGAGCGGATTGCACATCTCACCTCGCTTTCTGCTCCGGCTCTATTATATCATAATTTTGGCACTCTGCAAAGGGTGCTTTTTTCATGCCAGAAATGAGGTTACATATGATTACAATTATTATATTATTGCTTATTATTCCAATTCTTTTGATTGCCATTTGCATGGATGTAATTCTGCTTATCCCCATTTCCTTGATTGCTGCCATAATTGCATATCCAATTAAAAAAATACGTGAAAAAAGAAAGGAAAGAAAATCTTATGACAAAGGAACAGAAATCACATGTAGAAGCTGTGTTGATTCAGAGAATTGATGACCTTGCAAGAGATCGTTCTGGTGAATCAGATGATTCGATTGCACGCCTTACAAGAGAACTAACCGGAATTCATTATGCGGTATGCGATGAATCGGAACGGAGAATCAAGCCATCCATTCCAAGCTATGATGGGCTAACGCCAGAGGAAGCACAATCCATGCTTGCAGATGTAGAGGAAGCAAAGGAAAAGAAAAGCTATACACCCGTTTTTGTTGGTGCAAGCGGCGTAACCTATATTGGTGGCGTAAAGCTGGAGGCAGTGACAAAAATGACAGGTTTTTCTGAAAGAGGCGTTCACGAAGTTCATATCGCATTTGATACAAATAAGGTGACAAATAATTACCGCCCAAAGAAAGGAGGATGGTCTGTATGAAAAAGAAACTGATTGCTGCCTTGTTGGCAGCTACGTGCTGCTGTGTTGCATTTACGGGATGTGGTCGGGAATCCGATCGCGCTAGATACAACGTACAAAAAGAAGCAGATTATTTTAATGTGGAACGGCGGCTGACCGTCATTAACGCCCGTTCTGATAAACCAGTTTTGGAAATGGTCGGATACTTCTCTATTTCCAATAATAGCAATAATGAACTGGTTGTTACACTGGAAACCGGACAGAATGAATATAAAGTCAACTATGTTTATTTGAACGAATGGACAATTTACACAGTCGAGGACATCAGTGGTGCACACGTTGACCCGTATCACTATGAAATCAACTTCCTTCCTGAGATGATTCAGCCATTTACAGTGGTATCCAACGATTAACACTGCCCAATAAAAGACAAATCAGCATCCGAAAGGGTGCTATTTTGCTGCTGTAGCTCAGTCGGTAGAGCAGAAGACTGAAAATCTTCGTGTCGCAGGTTCGATTCCTGTCGGTAGCACCAAAAAACAGCATCGGGAAACCGGTGCTATTTTTATACCCAAAAATCAGAAAGTGAGGAAAATAGTATGACACTCAAAATCACAGGCACGACAGAAGAAATTACCGCATTCCTGAATGAAATCGGGGAAAAGTCCATTTTGATGAATCTGGAGGACTTGGACACTGGCGAGGAGGAAACGAAAGATGATTGATCAGAAGTTTTTGGAAGGTATCGGTGTAACTGATTCTGATGCAGTCAAGGCGATTACAGAAGCCTATGCAGCCGACATCAAAGCAGAACAGGATGCAGCTAAAACAGTACAGGAACAGTTGACAGCAG
>CAUDDP010000113.1 GCA_958448395.1 uncultured Oscillospiraceae bacterium
CATCACCATTTTTTATTATAACATACTTTTTGCTTTTTTACAACTGTAATACTATGCTTTGTATTCAGATGGTTCTTTGAAACTGACAGGAACAGGTGCAACGTATGATTATGCACTAAATGGGAACGATTCTGTCTTCAAGTATGATGAGAATATCCGTTCTGTTACGGTTAGCGACGGCATCACAAGGATTGGTGATTATCTATTCTTTCGATGTGAAAATGTGCAGTCTATTGCCCTTCCTGCAACACTTACGGAAATTGGAAGCAACGTAATTGCACAAAACGATACCATTGTCGGTGCTGTTGCCGGTTCCTTGACCAGCCTTGTAATTCCAAGCAGGGTAACGACAATTGGAGAAAAAGCGTTTCGGCATAATGCCTTTACAGAACTAATTATTCCTGCCAGTGTAAGGAACTGGGGGGATTATGCCTTTGCTGATTGTGCCAAATTGGAAACCGTTCGAGTGGAAAGCAGTATCATAGGATCTTTTGCGTTTCCGGGGTGTTCCAGTCTTTCGACACTTGTAATCAGCAGTAATGTTAAAAAGTTCGGGAACAATATGCTTACATATTGTAGCAACTTAGAAACCATTACCTATGAGGGAACGATTGTGCAGTGGAATGCTATTGAAAAGCCGACAAACTGGATGAGTTCCTCTGGTGAAAATCACCTCTGGAACGGCTATTTGCAGAGAATCCAGTGCATAGACGGCTATTTGGAATATGATGCAGTCAATTACAATTGGAATGAGGCGAAGGCATAATGCTAAAACTTTTGGTAAAAGGGCAGAAAATAGAGCTATGGGAACGAGAAGTCATTGCAGAGGAACAGATTGCATTTGCCAGCATTTGTTTTGTGTTCTCAGATAGTTGGAAAGGTCTTGACAAAACCGTACAATTTACGCAGGAAGATAGCACGTATCACGTGCATTTGGGGTGTGATATGATTGCACATTGCTTCATTCCGGCAGAATTGCAAAAGGGACTGGTGCAAATCAGCGTATTCGGTTATGCAATAGACGGCTCTGTCCGTGCCACAACGGTGCCAATGGATATGCGGATTCACAAATCCGGATTTTCTGAATCCGGAAGTACACCTATTCCACCGACACCGGATTTATATGCACAATTGCTACAGCAGTTGGATGAAAAAGCCGCTTCTCTGGAGAATGGAAAGGATGGGGCATCTGCCTATGAGTTGGCGATACAGCATGGATTTTCTGGAACGGAAGAGCAGTGGCTTGCTTCCCTGCAAGGTGAAAAAGGGGATACAGGTGCAGACGGATTTAGTCCAACGGCAACCGTAGTAAAATCCGGTTCCGTTGTGACCATCACTATTACAGATAGGAACGGCACAACGACTGCCAGTATGACAGAGAGTACAGATGTAGACCTGACGGAAGTTAATGCAAGTATTGCTACTTTGCAAGCAACTGTAAGCGATTCACAGATCCAACTCCAAAAACTAACAGATAATTATATCAATTATACTGGAAGTACAAATAATGCGATAGATGCATTGGAAACGTTATCCCATGCACATGAAAATAAGGATCTTTTGGACAGAATCACGACACCACAGCATGTACATTGGCATTCCAATATTACTGTATTGCAAACTATTACACAAGATATGCTAAATGGTATGATGGACGCAAGTCGTCAAAAGCACGTGCACGTCAACAAAACTGTACTGGATAATATCACGGAAGAAAAAACGAAAGTATGGGATGAGAAAGCAAATACTCAAGATATAGCAAAAGTGCAGGATCAGCTAAATATATTGAAAGATAGCTATACGAACAATTGCATTCGTGTTGATGGTAATATTGGAAAATTGCAACAGTTTTCGCATTCTCATGAAGCTGTAACAATCTATGTGAATGCTACAGCTGGCAGTGATAGCAATGATGGCAGCACGACTGCAAAGGCATTTGCTACGCTGGAAAAAGCGTTGAAGGCTGTAGGATATGCAAAAAAAGCAACCATCCGACTGGCAGCCGGCACCTATACCATTCCAAATAAAACGATTACGCTCACATCTTCCTATCTAGCAATTGTTGGAGCTTCTCAATCTGATACAATCGTTAAGGGCAATCTCAACTTGGATAATAGTTATCTTAAATTATTTGATATATCCCTAGATTGCACCGATTCAGAATACGCCGACACTTCTGCAGAAGCTCCTATTCATGCCATGAGCAACAGCAGCGTACATCTGGTAAGAACATCTATTTATACTGCGACGAAATATTGCATCAGTGCTACCGAAATATCGAATGTATATTGCTATAATTCATCTTTTTCCGGCTGCACTTCTTATTCTATTATGCTTACTGGTGGCACTTCTGCAACAATATACGGAAGTGCAGATATAAGCACAAAAGGATTGTGCTCCGGATATGGATGCAGAGCGTACCTTGTAAATAATTCGTATTTTACATATAAGAGTACGAATTATGGCTTAATTTATGTGGATGGACAGCAGGTGCTGCCGCAGACCGCAGAAACCGCCGCAGTATTATCAATGGGAGGAAATGTATAATGTTTAGTTTGAGAGAGTTTTTGAAAAAGGGATTTCTGGACGCCATCGGGAAAATGGCAGATTATCAGATTATTCTGAACGCATCCGGATGGCTGGAAAAGGGTGTGCTGATGGAAGAGGACCTTGCCGAAATCAATGCAGCAATGGAGGCATATGTGCCGCCAGTAGAGGATGAGAATGTGGAAGAGGGGCTGATTTAAGTGAAAGAAAGTATTTGTACCGGCTTTGGAATTGTGGGAAGCTTGATTGCTGGGGTATTTGGAGGTTGGGATACATCTATAAGAGCTTTGCTTATTTTTATGGCAGTAGATTACCTGATGGGACTTGCTTGTGCTGGCATATTCCGAAAATCTCCGAAAACGGAATCCGGTGGCTTGCAGTCTAAGGCAGGATGGAAAGGCTTGTGCAGAAAAGTGGCAACCCTTGCACTTGTAATCGTTGCAGCACAGTTGGATTCTGTTTTGCAGACATCATACATACGGGATGCAGTGTGTATTGCATTTATGGTGAATGAGCTAATTTCCATGATTGAAAATGTAGGACTTATGGGTGTGAATTTTCCTGAACCGCTAAAAAAAGCGATTGACTTATTGCAGAAAAAGGATAAATAAAACCGCCCGACAGTGCAAGGACTGCCAGACGGCGTTGGGTTATTCGGTTTTGGGCTGCTCTGGGGCATCTCTGCAAAGTTCATCCAGCGTCACACCCAGAGCAGCAGCCAGTTTTTTTGCTGTTGATACGGTGCATTCGTCACGGCGTTCCACCTCTTGAATGGTTCGCCTTGACAATCCGGAAAGCTCTGCTAACTTCGGGACGGAAAGTCCCTGTTGCAACCGAATTTCTCGCACTTGCATGAAATCACCTCTTTTACAGCATGGAGCGAATCAGGCAATACAGGAATGCCAACAAGCCGACAATTTCAAGCACCTTTAAAATGATTTTTACAGTATCTTTCATGTTGACTTTGTGGAGAAACCATGATATAATATTTTTGAACCGCAGGGGCTTTCGCCCCTTTGGTTAATGATGTAATTTTGAGTTAATCAAAAATCACATCAATCAAGATTTTGACCCATCCGGTAATGGAAACAATCTTGATTACGAGCTTCTCTATGGTGTCCAGCCATTGGAGAAGCTCTTTTTTATTTGGTTTCTTCACTGTTTCTCACCTCCTTTCTGTATATTATTATAGCACAAATTTTTGTGCTTGTCAAGTACTTTTTCAAATTTTTATAAAAAATATTTTTCTGAAAGGATGATATAGATGGCAGTGAATACTTATAAAAATACAGATAGCATACAGCTATCTGCTCATTTCAATGTACAGGAGTTCCGCTGTAAATGCGGACAATCTCACGACATCCTAATTTCTGATGAATTGATACAGAAATTAGAAGAATTATACACCGCCTTAGATTGCTCTAAAATCATCGTGACAAGCGGCTACAAATGCAGCAAGCATGATGTAGCAGTTGGTGGGTATGGAAGTGGTCAGCACACGAAAGGAACCGCTGCCGACATCGTGTGCTACGATAAAAACGGAGATATTATTAGCAGCAAGCTTG
>CAUDDP010000114.1 GCA_958448395.1 uncultured Oscillospiraceae bacterium
GGACAGCTGTCCCCTGCACCCCTCGCCAAGCTGAATCAGCTTGACCATAGTCGCCTACGGCGTGCAATCCACTTCATCATTTGAAAATGGGTTTCCCATCTCGTCTGAAAAAATGATTGCAAAATACAACAAAATATGCTATACTGATACCTGCAATCACAATTAGAAAGGACATCGTTTTACCATGACAAAACAAACCAGACAAGCTTTTTGGAAAGGTGTCCGACAAGGCATCCCCATTGCTCTCGGCTATCTGTCTGTTTCCTTTAGTATTGGCATCTTAGCGGTCAAAGCAGGGCTTTCTGTTTCCGCAGCAGTTGCCATTTCTATGACCAATTTAACCTCTGCCGGACAAGCTGCGGGAATTGGTGTCATTGCAGCTGGCGGCTCCTATCTGGAACTGGCTTTGACACAACTCTGCATCAATTTACGCTATGCCTTGATGGGACTTTCTCTTTCTCAAAAACTGGATCATAGTTTTCAGCACATAATACATCGGTTTCTGACTGCATTCGGTATTACAGATGAAATTTTTGCTGTCGCTGTTTCACAAGATGGACAAATCTCTGCTCCTTATTTGTATGGCTTAATTTCCCTTCCATTTGTCGGTTGGAGTGTTGGTACGCTGCTTGGTGCAGCCGCCGGGGCAATCCTGCCAAAGCTCCTTACAGATGCACTGGGCATTGCCCTTTATGGCATGTTTCTTGCCATTATCATCCCACCAATGCGAAAACACAAGAGTATTGTATTTGCCGTATTCGTGGCTGCTGGTTGCAGCATTTTCTGCAAGTATTGTTTGCCATTTCTCTCCAGTGGCTTTGCCATCATTCTAAGTGGTGTTCTGACTGCTGTCTTGTGTGCATGGTTCTTTCCCAGAAAACAGAATGAGGAGGCAGAACCAGCATGAAAATTGTATGTTCCATTTTCGTCATGGCAGCCGTCACCTATCTGATCCGAATGCTGCCAATGACCATTTTCCGAAAAAAAATCCAATCACAGTTTTTGCAGGATTTCCTGTATTATATTCCCTATGCTGTTTTGAGTGCAATGACAATTCCCGCAGTCTTTTATGCGACAGCCGACCTTCCGTCTGCCATTCTGGCAACCCTTGCAGCCATTTTATTGGCTTGGAAAGGACTCCCCCTGATTGTAGTGGCACTGGCAGCATCGGGAACAGCATTTCTGACGGCATTGGCAGAAAAATTATTTTTTTAAGCATTAAGCAAAAAGGAGAAAGAAACTATGATAAAAGGGTTTGAAGATGCCTTTATGGATGCACAATCGAGAGTCGTATCTCTCAGTATGGAATTGATGGAATATTCAAATATTTCTGTTCAGAAAATATATATTTATATTTTTCAGAATGATTGTCAGGATTATCTGAATGCCTTTTTCGAGAAAGACGGTAAAATTTTACGGTTAAATGATCTATTTACAGATGAGCAAATAAATGCATTTTTCGATTGCGGGATAGAAGATGTGGAAAATATCATTAATGTATGCAATACTTATGATAGCAAGTGTCCGAATGAATTCAAACTGATTTACAACGTTGAAAGCGGTGCATTTGATGCGGACTATCATTATGGCGATTTTGTATCAGAAGAAGGCATTGGTTTAGTAGAGAGGTTTGAAAAATGGTGTGATACCTGCAAAAAGGAGATAGAAATGGAATAAAATGTTTTGCACTAACGTGGGATAATAGAAACAAAAGCGACCGGGAGGATTCTCGGTCGCTTCGCACTGCCATCACTTTATTTTGTGGTTTTAGCAGTTTATGTTTGTTTGGTTCTAAAGGAAAATTTCCTGTCAAATTTGTACGTTTCATGTTTATTATCACAAAAATCAATTTCTGTATCGGCGTGCAATGCCCTACATAATTTTCGTGGCTTACTGTTTCTTTGCAAGTTCTCTCAAATCAATCACCGGAGAACCAATGGCGATTTCTTCTGCCTCTTCTCTTCCGGTTGGCTCTGCCATCAGATATAGATTATCCAAATCTTCTGCATTCAAAACAAAAGCAACCACCGCTTCTGCCTGTTCCCCAGCCTCCAAAATCAAATTGTTTTTGGAGTGCTCACTTTCGGTTCCAAAGAGGAAAAATTCTCTACCATCATAATTCAAATCACAACTGTCATCATAGAACACTCCCTCTGTTTCCTGCATATACCGCAGCAGGGTTCCATCCTCTTCCATCCGGAACAGATACGGACAAACACACTTTTCTACCTGTGCTGCACCTTTATTGGCATATGTCAGATGCAGCACCACCACCTTCTGTTCCTTGCTTTCCTGCCGTATTTCTTCATCCAACGTATTCACACCGTCACCCGCATGATACCAAGTTCGTACATTATCGACAATGGTACCATCCTCTTTCAGGTATTGACTATAGTTCCTATCCTGTCCGATACAATCTACTGCTGGCAGTCCATCAAAATTATCCTGTATGGTGACGCTATTTACCGTCACCTGTACATTATCCGCAAAGGCATTCCCAAAAGATTCCCCAATCTGATAAAACTGCATTGCACTTGGATCACAGGCAGTTTCGATTTCCGGTGCAGACAGTTCAATCCGTTCTTCTTCTGGCAACCATTCCGCAGCCGTTTCCGTATCAGAAGGGATTAGAGACAGATTTTCTACAATCTTTTTCATCTCATCATCTGTCATACCTGTTGTTGCATAGAGCTGCACGGCATAATTGGTATCGGTAAAAGCCACCCATATTACCTTGTCAAATAGGATTTTCCCATTTTCCTTTTGCGTCTCTGTGAAACTCCGCTGGAGGAAAAAGACTTGGTTGCCATTGATGGTTTCTGTCCGTTGAGAAACAATACCTTTATTTTCATCCTTTAGGTAGTTTTCTCCGTCTTTAATCTTATAAAAACAAACCGTCACACTGCGATTTTGATCCTGTGCATCGTGATATTTGAGTCCGATTTCATCACCAGTGATACCATCCGGCATCCAGCCGACCTGCAATGCCATAATCTGATTAGAAGCACTGGAATCCGAATCGGATTCCCCCACATCAATCAACACATTCTGCTGATAATTGCCGATTGGTTCCACGGTAGCATTATAAATTCGATTGACTGCGTAAGCAGAGGACGGAATCACAACGACGGCTGCCAGAACGGCTACGGCAATCATGGTAGGCTTTCTCATGTGAATTCTCTTTTTCGGCATCATAGATTCCTCCAGTTTTTGTTTTTTTTCTTGATAACGAGCAGAAAAAATATGTGGTTCTGCATCCGGTGAGAAGGCATCCGTTACAATCTGTTCCCAGTTTTTTGGTTCATTCGAGGATAAAAAGTTCTTTTGCATATTGCTTTCCTCCTTCTTGTTTCCATGCTGCTTTTTTGGCACGTTCAAAGCGTTTTCGCACCGTACCCTCTTTCATGGAGAGCCGTTGTGCAATTTCTCGAAAAGACAACTCCGATTCACAACGCAGCAATAAAATTTCACGATCTGTTTCTGATAATCCCCGTAAAAGCTGTTCTGTGATTTCTTTTTGTTCGGTGCTGTGCAGAAACTGCTCCACTTCATTGGTTTCATTTGGAATTTGTAGAATGGAATCCTCCATTCCCATCAACCGCTGTGCATCCTTTGCGTTTTTGCGGTACTGGTTGATGGCGGTGTTGCGAATGATTTGAATGATAAATTGTTTTGTCTGTGGGCTGTCCACTTCTGCAATGCGATTCAGATTTTTGATTACTTTTAGAAATGCATCCGACACCGCATCCTCCGATTGCTGTACATGATGTAAAATCGCATACGCAATGCGATACATTGGTTGCTCGTACAATTGATAAAGCTGTTGCAGTTTTTCTTGCTTTTCCTGTAAACTTGCCATGTGCTCACCTCTTTTTCCTGTTTTAGGACGTCCTATCTATTATAACAAATCCATGCAGCGATTTGTGACACACAGATAACAATTTTTATCTGCATACAAAAAAACACCCCACAGCGAGTTAATGCTATGGAGTGTACGTGTAAAGTTTTGACTGG
>CAUDDP010000115.1 GCA_958448395.1 uncultured Oscillospiraceae bacterium
CACAGGCAGAGAGCGAAGCGATTCTGCCGGCACAGTTTGTGATTGGCAGCGGTAGGATGCATTCTCGTCAAACTCACATTTTTGTAAGGAGAAATTTTATGGAATCAATATGGCAAAAGGATAGTAAACTTCCGTCTTTTCCACAGCAAAAAGGAAATAAGAAAACAGATGTTTTAATTATTGGTGGTGGCATTGCAGGCATTTTGACTACTTATTTCTTAAAACAGAATCATGTGGATTGTATGCTTGTGGAAAGGGGAAGAATTTGCAATGGCACAACGGCAGGGACTACTGCAAAAATTACCGTGCAGCATGGTTTATTATATCATAAGCTTCTGAAGGGTTATGGTGTAGAATATGCTCAAAAATATTTACAGGCAAATCAGTGTGCTTTTGAAAGTTATGAGACCTTATGCAAAAATATAGACTGCGATTATGAATATAAAGATAACTATGTGTATGCTGTCCACGACAGAAAAAAACTGGAGCAGGAAATGGAAGCCGTTGAAGCAATCGGATACTATGCTGCATTTTGCGAGCATCTTCCGCTCCCATTCTGCACAGCAGGGGCAGTAAAGTTTCCGCATCAAGCACAGTTTCATCCACTGAAATTCATTGCAGCAATTGCAGAGGGGTTACCCATTTATGAAAACACGTTCGTGAAGCAAATGCGAGGGAATACTGCTGTTACCGATTTTTCAGAAATCACGGCAAAGTCTGTGATTGTTACAACACACTTTCCGTTTCTCAATAAACATGGAAGTTATTTTCTCAAGCTGTATCAGCATCGTTCCTACATGATGGCGTTGGAACATGCACAAGATGTAAACGGCATGTATGTAGAGGAAAGCAAAACAGGACTTACCTTCCGAAATTATAAAAATTATCTTTTGCTTGGCGGCGGTGGACACCGTACAGGAAAAACAGGTGGAAACTGGACAGAGTTGCGGCATTTTGTAAAACAGTATTATCCACATGCAAAGGAGTATTGTGTTTGGGCAGCACAGGATTGTATGAGTTTGGATTCGATTCCGTACATTGGGCACTATTCGAGCCGCACTGCACAATTGTATACTGCATCCGGTTTCAATAAATGGGGGATAACAGGAGCAATGCTTTCTGCACAGCTTTTGTGTGATCTGGTACAGGGAAAGAGAAATGATTTTTCTGACGTGTTCAATCCGTCAAGAAGCATTCTGAAACCACAGCTATTTGTTAACGGCTTTGAGGCAGTGAAGAATTTGCTTTCCTTTTCGGGAAAACGATGTCCGCATCTGGGTTGTGCACTGAAATGGAATCCCGCAGAACATTCCTGGGATTGTGCCTGTCACGGTTCTCGTTTTGATGAAAATGGTAGTTTGCTGAATAATCCGGCAAATGGGGATTGCAATTTTTAGAACGTTTTTCAGGGCTGTAGGAAAATGCTTAAGGACACACGGATTTAATTTTCCCAAAATAGGTTGCATGTGGTATAATAAAGAAAAGAGCAGATGCCGGAGGAAAACACAATGAATCAGATGACATTCAGCGATTATGAATACAGCACTTGTGTGTCCATATTATCCGGACGGAAAGCGTGGAAGATGTAATCTATAATGGGACGCCCTTTTCGTCCCATTTTGCTTTTTCTCTTTGACATGATTGTTGCTATGAAGCGTTTTTTGTTGACTTTTATTCAGTGAATCCTTAGCGATACGCCTTATGTCTGTCATTTCTCACAGGCATGAGAAGTAACTTTTTTGTTAACTCAACGGCAGATACATTGACAAAATGCAGAGTAGCACCTATAATATATCTAACGATATATATCAAGAGGTATGAAAAATAAGGAGGGGTACCATGCCACCAAGACAAAGAATAACGAAAGAAATTCTGTTAGAGCATGCATTTCAAATAGCAGAAAGTAAGGGCATTTCTGCCGTAACCTCCCGAAGTGTTGCAAAATCAGTGGGCTGTTCCATACAGCCTGTTTTTAGCCAGTTTCCCACAATGGAAGAACTGCGGCAGGCAACCTTTGACTATGCATGCAGCAAGTTTGTTGATGAGGTATTAGCTTTTGAAAATCAGCCTGACTTTTTTGCAAGAGTAGTTTCATGGACGATCGACCTTGCTCGAAACAGACCGCATTTGTACCATCTGCTCTATTTGTCAGGAGGATTTCAGGGCAAAACCCTGATGGAATCCATGATGACCTATGAAAGCAATCAGAAGATGATAGTAAAAATGACAGAACGATATGGACTGGATACAGAAAGCTGCAAAGATATTCTTGTACGCAGCTGCTTATTTCTTCTGGGAATTGGAGCGATGATTTGTGAAAACCATTTTTCTTATACAGACGAGCAGATTTCCCAAATGGTAAAACAGACCGTTTCGGATATGGTGCAGGGAGCGAAAGGGCGTAGCATATGAAACAAATCGGATTATTGAAAGCGTTGGCTCTAACACGTAAGGCAGACAAAATGAACGACCAAGAACGGCTTGCCTTACAGCAACGCCGCTTGCAGGAGCTAATTGCATATGTGAGGAAAAACAGCCCCTATTTTGCAAAGCTGTATCAAGGCATTGATGATAACCGTCCTTTATCGGAGTATCCGACTACCAATAAGGCGGATATGGCAAAACACTTTGACGAATGGTTTACAGACAGGTCTATTACAAGGGAAACCGTTGACTGCTTTATGTCAGACCTTTCCAATGTGGGAAAGAAATTAAATGGAAAATATCTGGTCTACACAACCTCTGGTTCAACGGGAACGCCTTGTGTTGTCCTATATGACGACACGACTATCAATGTTTCCTCTGCTATTGGTGTTTTACGCAGCTTCGCAAGGAAAGAGGATATGAAGTTATTTATGAAATCAGGTGGAAAAACCCTTGCACTTTTTGCCGACAACGGTTTTTATCTTGGTAGCGGCTCTGTCAAATATCAGCTTCGCAAAATGCCGTGGAAGAAAAATAAAATGAAAACCTTTGATGTCCGCAAAACGACTGCTGAAACTGTAACTATGTTGAATGCGTATCAGCCGTCTATGATAGGCTGCTATCCTACTGCAATGGAGCTGCTGGCAGCCGAGCAGGAAAAGGGAACTTTACATATTCACCCAGCAATTATCATGACAGGCGGAGAAAAGCTGACCGATGATGTGCGGGAGCATCTGTCTAGAGTGTTCGGCTGCTATGTGCAGACCAATTATTCCTGCACGGAGGGCGGTACAGTAGCGTGTGAATGTACTGAAAAGCATTTTCATATTAACGACGATTGGGTTATTTTAGAAACTGTAGATGAAAACAACGTACCGGTTCCCTTTGGTACGCAATCTGCAAAGGTGTTGCTTACGAACCTTGCAAACAGAATATGTCCTATTATCCGTTTTGAAATTACGGATAGAATTGTTCTTCACAAGGAACCGTGTGCTTGCGGCAATTCCAGACCGTGGCTTACTTTGGAGGGTAGAACAGATGATATTCTGACATTTGAGAACAGTGTTAGAATCGCTCCGCTGTCTCTTTATGCCATATTGAAAGAAGTGTATGGAATAGAGCGTTTTCAGCTCATCCAACATAAGAATGACCGTTTGGAGTTACGGCTGACAGCAGAGAACAAAGAGGAACGGTTTGTGGAAGCAAAGCAAGTAGTGGAAACATATTTGCACCAAAATGATGTGACTGCCGAGATTTATCTGTCGGATGATCCTCCCTCTGCAAATCCTATCAGTGGAAAATTCAAGCATATTATTGCAAAAAAAGGTGATGAAGGTTGATGAATAGGAAAATAGGAATATACTGTTCCGCAATAAATCTGATTTTCATAACCGGATTTGAAATATCTATGTTACTTAGATTTAGTATTACAGTTGTAAAAAAGCAAAAAGTATGTTATACTAATCTCTAATCACCCTAATGAAGCGATCCAATCCCTCCGAGTGATACT
>CAUDDP010000116.1 GCA_958448395.1 uncultured Oscillospiraceae bacterium
ATTTGGATGTACGGTTGTTTTCGTTTGCAGTATTTAATTTTGCAGATTGCTGTGTAGTAGTTGGAGTCATTTTGTTTGCGATTTATCTATTCTTTTTTGATGGAAAAAAGAAATCGGCAGAGCAGAAAGAGGCAGATGCATGATAGAAACCGTGCTGACTTTTACACCAGAAACTGTTGGTGTGCGGCTGGATAAGTGGCTTGCAGAACAGGATAGCTTGTCCTTGACCCGTTCCGTGATTCAAACTCGAATGGAACAGGGAAATGTAACCGTAAATGGTAATGTTGTATCGAAGAATTATAAAATCCGCAGTGGTGACACGGTGCAGGTTGTCATACCAGAGCCAGTATCGCTGGAACTAATTCCAGAGCCGATATCATTGGATATCGTTTATGAAGACGATGACTTGCTGGTGGTTAATAAGCCGAAGGGCATGGTAGTGCATCCTGCCCCCGGCAATCTGACAGGAACATTGGTACATGCATTGCTCTATCATTGTGGTGACCGGCTGTCTGGTATCAATGGTGTCATTCGTCCAGGAATTGTGCATCGGATTGATAAGAACACCAGTGGTCTACTTATGGTGGCAAAAAATGACCATGCTCATGTCAAGCTTTCAGAACAGATACAAGCTCATACATTTACAAGGGAGTATCAGGCAATTGCATTGGGACGATTTGCAGAAAAGAATGGAACGATTCATGCTCCCATTGGACGACATCCTGTAGATCGGAAAAAAATGTGTGTAACGCAGAAAAATTCTAAGGACGCTGTAACACATTATACTGTTCTGGCAGAAATGGGAAACTATACCCATCTTTGTCTGCGACTGGAAACCGGACGAACCCACCAGATTCGAGTGCATTTGGCGTATGTCGGGCATTCGGTATTGGGCGATGATGTGTATGGAAAATCATTTCCCAACTTGACAGGGCAGTGCCTGCATGCTGGAAAAATTGGATTTGTGCATCCAGTTACGGGTGCATATATGGAGTTTACCAGTCCGTTGCCTGACTATTTTCAGGTCGCACTGCGAAAGTTGCATTTTGTTTGAAAGGGTGAAGAGAGGAATGATGCAGCACATCTGGCTTTTATCCGATTTGGATGGCACACTATTGCCGTCGGATAAACAAATCCCCTCAGAGATACTGGAAAATGTTCAGCGATTTACAGAACAAGGTGGACATTTTACAATTGCAACGGGAAGAACATTGGAATCTGCCCGTGTGTATTGGGAACAATTGCATGTGCAAAACCCTATGATTTTATATAACGGGGCAATGATCTATGATCCGTTAGCAGAAAAGGTGCTCTATCAAAATTCACTTTGCCAAACTGCCAAGGAAATGACCAAAGTTGTTTTGCAGGCATTTCCGCAGGCAGGTTCGGAGATTCTCTGTGCAGAAGGCACATATGTCATTCAGAATACGATTTATGAACAGGAACATGTTGCGATTTGTAATGTTGTACCACATTACTGCACGCTGGAAACGATGCCAGATATTCCATGGATGAAAGTGCTGTTTGCAGTTGCACCTTCTGATATGCCGAAATTGCAGGCGTTTATACAAGCACAGAATTGGACAGGCGTGGATTTTTTACAGTCATCTGAATCATTTTATGAAATGTTGCCAAAGGATGTTTCCAAAGGCAGTGCTTTGCAGGTTTATCGGAAATTGCTGCATTTACATGAGACAGAAACGTTGATTGCTGTCGGTGATTACCAGAACGATATGACCATGCTGCAATATGCTGATTATGGGATTGCACCAGCAAATGCACAGCCAGAAGTCAAAGCCATTGCGGACTATGTTCTGCAACATACGTGTGATCAAAAAGCAATTTTGGAATTGCTTTTATGGATACAATCAAAATTTTAACAACGGAGGGAATTTCCATGGAGGAAATCACAAAGAAAAAGTTACAAGCAATCGCTTGTAAGGTGCGGATGGGTGTGATAGAGGGCACATATTGTGCAAAATCCGGACATCCGGGCGGTTCGCTTTCGATCAGCGATTTACTGACGTATCTTTATTTTACAAAAATGCATATTGACCCAAAGCAGCCGGAAATGGAGGACAGGGATCGACTGGTACTTTCTAAAGGACATTGTGCACCAGCACTTTATTCTGTTTTAGTACAGCGTGGTTTTTTCCCATGGGAAGAACTTCAGTCGCTGCGACATATTGGTTCAATGCTGCAAGGTCATCCGTGTATTCATACACCAGGGGTGGATATGTCCAGCGGTTCATTGGGACAGGGCATTTCCGTTGCTTGTGGTATGGCATTGGCTGGCAAGCTGGACAATGCATCGTATAAAGTTTATACGATTTTGGGCGATGGCGAAATTGAAGAAGGTCAGGTTTGGGAGGCAGCGATGTTTGCTGCACATTATAAGTTGGACAATCTTCTGGCAATTGTAGATTACAATGGTTTGCAGATTGATGGAAAACTATCAGAAGTTTGCACACCAGAGCCGATTCCGGAAAAGTTTGCTGCGTTTGGCTGGCATGTGATTCAGATGGATGCACATGATTTTGATTCGATAGAAGCCGCTTTTGCAGAGGCAGAACAAATTGTTGGACAGCCAGTTGTGATGATTCAGAAAAGTGTAAAAGGTAAGGGCGTTTCCTTTATGGAAAATCAGGTCGGCTGGCACGGCAAAGCACCAAATCAAGAACAATATGAACAAGCAATGGCAGAATTACAGGCACAGCTGCAAGAATTGGAGGGTTAAAACATGGCAGGTGAAGTAAAAAAGAAGGCAACCCGTGAAAGCTACGGCGAAGCATTGCGAGATTTTGCAGAAACATATGAAAATCTTGTAGTTTTGGATGCAGATCTTGCTGCTGCAACCAAAACTGGTATTTTTAAGAAAGCATATCCGGAACGTTTTTTTGACTGCGGGATTGCAGAAGCCAATATGATGGGCGTTGCAGCTGGCTTAGCAGCAGCTGGAAAAATACCATTTGCCAGTACCTTTGCAATGTTTGCTGCTGGCAGAGCCTATGAAATTATTAGAAACTCGATTGGATATCCGCATCTAAATGTAAAAATCGGTGCCACGCATGCTGGTATTTCTGTCGGTGAAGATGGTGCAACACATCAGTGTAACGAAGACATTGCCCTGATGCGAACCATTCCAGGGATGACGATTTTGAATCCAGCAGATGATACAGAAGCAAGGGCAGCTGTGAAAGCAGCGATTGAGATGGAAGGTCCTGTTTATTTGCGATTTGGCAGACTGGCAGCTCCTATTTTTAATGATCCGGCTACCTATCAGTTTACTATTGGTAAGGGAATTACGCTTCGGGAAGGCAAAGATGTCACATTGGTGGCAACAGGTTTGATGGTATCAGAAGCATTGAATGCAGCAGAACAGATGGCAGCAGAAGGCATTTCCGCAAGAGTTCTGAATATTCATACGATTAAGCCGTTGGATACAGAATTGGTTTGCAAGGCAGCCGCTGAAACCGGATTATTGGTTACCGTAGAAGAACATAGTATTATTGGTGGGCTTGGTTCTGCTGTGGCAGAAGCGGTTTGTAACTGCTGTCCAGTTCCAGTTGTTCGGATTGGTGTGAATGATGAATTTGGTCATTCCGGTCCTGCAGTAGATTTGCTGAAGGAATTTGGTCTGTGTGCATCAAATATTGTGGCAGTTACAAAGACAGCTTTGGCAAAAAAGCACTAAACAGAGCTTAAAACTAGTAGGAAATGCGATTGTATCTTTTTTGCAATCGCATTTTTTATTTGATTAACGTGAGTTCGATGAGAGAGTGAATGGCAACTGCGGTCAAGCTGGCTCAGCTTGGCGGAGGGTGATTCCCCACAGTGTGGGGAAATGTCCCGAAGGGACAAA
>CAUDDP010000117.1 GCA_958448395.1 uncultured Oscillospiraceae bacterium
TTTTATACACTCCACCCCCCAGAATTGGCATTTTCCCGTGTAATCACATCCAGAACTACCGGTGCAAACTGCTCGCCCTCCAGAATAAAGGTAGGATATACAAAAATAGATGGCGTGGCAGTTGCTACAGCTGTAGTCTGTGTATTTACTTGTGACGGCGTATGATATGCCTGTGCATAGACACTGCTGTACGGTGCAACAGCGGACGCTCCTTGCACATCCATGATGCCAAGGGTAGAAGATACAGCCGCATTTGCCATATCAGAAGATATTGCGGATACATCTGGAATGCCTTTTTCGATGCCGAGTGCAAAGCCCTCATCATAGTACATACCTGATTTCATACCAACTCTGGATGGGGAGCGAATAACCAAAGAATTATTTACAGCTTCGCTAACTGCATTGCCTACGCCTGTAGCGGATGCGATAACTAAATCCTTATTCAATTCCAATCCTTCTGCGAGTCCCTCGAAATAGTTTTTTGCACTTTCAAATGCAGTATTAAATAAGGAAGTGCCCATGTCAAGATTTTCGCCAACAAAGTTTTTAATTGCTTCTATTTTTTCTGTTTCAGATAGGGCAGAATCCTGCAATGCCTGCATGAATTGTTCGCCGGTGACCAGTCCACCTTCCAATCCAGATGCTTTTCCCAGTTCAATCAAGGAAGCAGCTACCTTTTCCTTGGTTGCAAGCATAGTACTTTCATCAATATCAAAGCCTTCTGCCTGCATCCGCTGCATTTCCTCATAGATGCTCAGATAATCCCGATACTGCGTTTTCAATTCATCCAGACTCGCAGCAGTTTCCACAGTCTGAATAGGCGTTTCTGCCATCTGCCGCAGGGTTTCCAACCCTGTATAATCTCCGTTTTGAATGGCTTTTAAAGCTGCTTCATAATTGGAAATGGTAGTGGTGCAGTTTTTTAAATCCTGCGTCAGCGTGCGGATGGATTCCGCATGTTCTTCTACATTCGCCGCCGCTTCCTTCATTTCCACTTCACTCCAAGGAGCGTTCATATGCATGGCATTCGCCTGGTCGTTTTCTGCCTTTTTCATGTTATAATCCAAAACGGCATCGTTATAGTCCCTTCTGGCTTGTGCCAGTGCTTCTGTTTTTTCCGTTCGCTCCTGAATTGCCTGTGTATAGTCGTCCTCAAAAGCACCTAAAACAGCCTGTGCGTGTTGCTTTTCTATCAGGTTATCCAGCTCAGTAGAAGCTTCCTGAAAATTTGTAATGACATCACCATTTTTGGTAATTATGCCATCCAGCACTTCATAGGACGTTCCGGCATAGGCGTTAATCTGGTCTAAAATACCGGTTACCTCATCCGCATAACCGTCTTTGATGGTGCCGTTGTCGTTGACCAATTCTTCTAATCGCTGCTTCAAAGCCTGTATATTTTCCAGTTCTGCATCCGCATCCAGCACCTCTGTGTGATTTTGCTGCATACTTTCATGAAATGCCTCTATATTCTGCGTAGCATTCTCTGTTGCTTTCTTTACAGCGTCTGATACTTCATAAATATCGTCGTACATTTGGCGGGTGGTTTCCTCATGTACTTTTTTAATTGCTGCCAATCCACCGATGACAGCGGTAAATGTGCCGAGACCACCAATCCCTTTTAGTACACTATCCAGTCCGCTGAGTGTTTTTTTCGTATCCCCCAGGCTCTTTACAGCCTTTACCACGCTGGAGATGTCTGTAGCAAATAGCTTTACGCCTGTTGTAACAGAAGAAATCGCTTTTCCAGCAGCAACGGCAGCACCGATTCCGGCAATCAATCCCTTATTCTCCCACAAAAGCTTTACGATTTTGGAAACCGCCTCAATGGCATCCGGCAGCTTATTCGCCAGTGTTTTTGCCATATCCGCCAGCACCTTCCCTAAATCAGAAGCGGCTTTCTGTGTTTTGCTGTCCTGTAAGGTCTTTGTAAGCGTTTGCAGCACATCCCGAATCGGTTCTTTCATTTCTTCAAATACGTTCAGTTTCAGCCCTTCAAAAGCAGAGGACAAGTTGGCAAGGTCACCAGTAACATTATCCTGCATGGTGCTTGCCATTTCTTCACAGGCACCTGTGCTGTTGTTGATGGATTCTGTCAATTTGTTGAAATCGCCTTCTGAAGCATTGACAATAGCTAAAAGCCCGGACATGGCTTCTGTACCGCCGATGGTGGAAGCATACGCTGCCTTTTCGGATGCATCCAACCCAGAAAAGGCATCCCGCATATCCTGCATCACTTCATCCAATGATTTCATATTGCCTTCTGAATCCGTGAGAGAAAGCCCCAACGCATCCATCGCCTTTGCAGTATCTTCTGGTGGATCTGCCATTCTGGACATAACTGCACGCAAAGCAGTACCCGCCTGACCGGCTTTAATTCCACTGTTCGCCATCAATCCAATCGCAACGGCAGTATCTTCAATGGAATATCCCAGAGCACCTGCAACTGGTGCAACGTATTTGAATGTTTCGCCCATCATGCCAACCGTGGTATTGGAGTTGGAAGATGCCTGTGCAAGCACGTCGACAAAACGAGTGGAATCTTCCGCTGACATGCCAAATGCAGTCAGTGCATCGGTTACAATATCGGATGTTGTTGCAAGGTCTTCACCGGATGCCGCTGCCAAATTCAGAACACCGGGCAAGCCATCCATCATCTGCTGGGAATCCCATCCGGCTAACGCCATGTATTTCAATGCCTGTGCGGATTCTGCTGCGGTATATTTTGTGCTGGCACCATATTTCTTTGCAGTTTCTGTTAGAGCATCCAACTCTGCACCGGTTGCACCAGATAACGCCTGTACTTCTGACATGGAAGCGGTGAAATCCATGCCCGTTGTCACGACAGAAACAGCAAGATTTTTCAGTTTTTCGCCAATACCGGAAACGGCATCGGATATCAGATCAACCCCTACCTGAAACCCGGCAAGGTCGAACTTGGAATCAAATAATAAGCTGCCGTCAGGCTGTGGCATTTCTTTCCCTCCTCATTAAAAAAATGCACCAACTTGTCCAGCGGACATAGGTGCGTGCGGAATTTCAATCCGCTTCTTGATTTTTTGGATTTCTGCTCTTCGTGCAGGGTCTTTGATATCGGATAAGCGAACGCTGCGATAGCCGATTCGCTTTTTCAATGGCAAATCATCCGGCAAGGCTTCAAACAATGCCATGAAATGATACCAATGCAGATAGGGAACGGCACGCAAATCCAGATGATAGCACTGTTGGAATGCTCCGAGCACATAGGCACTATCATGCGACCAGGAAAAGCAGGGCGTTTCCCGTCTGCTGCTGTTTGGCTCTTCGCCGCTTGGTGCAGCTTCGCAGCTGGCAAACTGCAGCAATGCATTCCATGCCCCTAACAGGTCGGGCGGCGGTTCCTCCCGAAACCACCGCAGACTGGTCATCAATTTTTCTTTTGGTCGGTAATCCTCATCTGCCATCATATCGAAGAAGGCAATCCATTCCCGAAAATCTGTGTGCACTGCATAGGCAGTTCCGCCTACGTTCACAGTATCCGGCAGCTTCTCATACAGCAGATTCATTTGCATCATCGCCATGGTCACGCATACCGGGTACATACTGCTTTTGAATTCGCAGCATACGCTGTGCAGCGTTTATGCTCTGCCGATAGATAAATGCCACGAAACTTTCCAATACATCCAGATACTTCCGGCGATTGTCCGGCACATCCTGAAAAATAGCGTCCGCTGTTTCTGTATCAAAAACGGCTGCAAAAAAAGAACGGATGACGG
>CAUDDP010000118.1 GCA_958448395.1 uncultured Oscillospiraceae bacterium
CGAACTTACAGTATAACAGATTTTGGCGGATTCTTCTATTTTTTCGTCGAACTCACGTTGATAACAGAAAGGAGTCCCTATGATTTTTATGAAAAAGCTATTTTCTGCTGCCGTACTTTGCAGCTTCTGCTGTGCCGTATTGACAGTTCCGTTCTCTGTACTTTCCGTATCCGCTGAAACCAATGCAGATACCTCCTACAAAGCCCAGCTTCTGGAGCAGGACAACGAACTGTTTGGAAATGCTGTCCTAAGCAGCAGCTATGCCAGCACAACACCATACAAATTCATTCTTCAACCAGAACGTAATTTCGTCTCTGCCGAAGAATTGGCACAAGGTGATGTACACATCCGTACCAATGTTTATATTCAAGGTGACAATACCATCGGTATGAGTGCATTCCTGCTGTCCTATGATGCATCGGACATAGATCACATTTATTTCGACAATAGTGCCAATATGCAAGACTATATACCAGAACAAACTTATGAAGAAGGGGTATACAGCGTCGGTACGTTTCGCACCAACTATCCACTCTTCTGCTTCGGTAAAATCGGGAAAGGAAAATTTCGTTCCAATGGCTCTTCTACAATCGGCACCACACTGATTGAACCTATGAACGGTGGAGAAATTTACAGCAACGGCAACGGCGGAATCTATTTTTCCCGCTCCTACAACAAAATGGTAGACGGCGTCAAAACTTGGATTGAGGGCGAAAAGGTAGAAATTCCAGCCGATCAGATTCAGGTACTCCCCAATGGACGGGCAACTTTCACATATTCCTATTATTCACAGGAAGAAAAACTCGGTTTTCCGGAATGCACCAATACATTTGAAATTCCCTACTATGATCCCTCCCTCGCAGCTGGCACACTGCTCAAAGGAGAAAATAATGTCTGCTACTGGACAAAGGACATGGGAGATTTAGCCCCTTTCTTTGGTTACGCAGATGAATTCCCCTGTTTTGCATTTGATATTGTGCTGCGGCAGGGCACACCAAACGGTGCTTATACGGTCTCTTTTGATGAAAATTACTGCCGGCTTCGTACCACTTCCGGACTATTGCCACTGCAATATGTCAACACCACTATTACCGTCGGCACAACTGCCGCAACGGTAACAGAAGATCAGACCAGTCCATACTACTGCTTCTTTGCAGAAAACAATATGGAAATCCGCCTGAATCAGGCAAGTGGAAAACTGATTTCAGAAATAACCTATGAAGATGGTACAACCGATACCAGTGCAGTAGAAGCGGCTGCCACCTGCGGACAGTCTCCAGCAGAGTTGTATGCACAGCAAACCAATGGTGCATACATGGATGAAGTTGCATTTTCACTGGATTCCCAGCCGCTGCAACAAGCAGATGGCACTACTTACACCAAAAAACTACTGATCGGCAAAAAGGGAGATGTGAATCTGGACGGTAAAGTAGACGTAGATGATGCTGTTTCCGTACTACAGTATTATGCACAAAAAGCCGCTGGATTGCAGCCATCCATGAACGAAGCATTTACGGAAGAACAAAATATTCTCTCCTATTTTCTCGCTGACATTGACACCTGTTCCCAGAACCAAGGGTCTGACGGCGGCGAGATCAGTGTGGAGGATGCTGTGCAAATTCTGACATACTATGCACAGCAATCCGCCGGATTAGAGCCGACTTGGCATAACCGGTAAAAGAATTTCGATCGGGAATGAAAGAACCGGCATGCAGTTTTTCTCGTGTCAAATTCGTTTTGACATCTGCATACCGGTTTTCCCTGTGTAAACAGTTCCATTGTTCATAGGTACAACACTTTACTGTACTTAGAATAGAAATAAAATGAATAAGGAGTTTTCACATGAAAAAAATCATTTCTCTGCTTACAGTTTGTACACTATTCCTACCCTGTCTGCCAGTTTCCGCAGAAGAAGCTATCATAGAAGATAGCATTCCTTTGCAGGATGTTGCAACAGAAGATACGGCACCCTATACATTTTACATGGTACCAGAACGCACGTATGTTTCTGCGGAAGAAGTACAAAACGGAGATGTCCACATCCCAACCCGTGTATACATTCGAGGCAGTCGGCATTTACCCAATCTCATTACTTCTGCCGGCATTTCCTATGCCCAAAATTCCAGTTACCTCTACTTCGATCACAGTTCCAATATTCTGGAGACAACAGCTGATCCATTTAAACAGTCTTACAGCGGCGGTTCGTTTATTTCAGAATATACAATGCCTACTTGCTTCGGCGAAATTACAGCTGCTGGTGTATATGCACCCTATAGTTGCAGTTCCCTTCCAAGTTCACAGTTCTGTGACCCGATCAGCGGTGCCTCCATTCGCAGTGACGGCAGCGGCGGTTTGTATTTCACACGCAGTTACCGAAAAATAGATGAAACGACCGGTGAAATTGTACAAGTAAAAAATGAAAAAGTAGAAATCAAAGCAGATGAACTGCAAACGAATGCAGATGGCACAACTTCCTTTACCTATCAATACTATGAGCAAAGTCAAGAGAGCAACTATGCACTTCGTACCATTACCTGCACCATTCCCAATTACGACCCTACCCTGCCATCTGATACGATACTGAACGGTTATCACAATGCTTATAGTTGGTTTTTAACAGGAAATGAGGCACAAGAAGGGGTTTCCTTCCTTGGTTATACAGATGAATTTCCATTTTTCTCATTTGATATTGTCATAAAACAAAATGCACCAGATGATATTTACTCGGTTTCTTTTTCTGAATCCAATTGTCGAATCCGAACAACCGCCGGAAAATATTTGCCGCTGCAATTTGTCGGCACTTCGATTACAGTTGGTGCTTCCTCTGCTACCATTACCAATGAGTCCTCTAATCTTAACACAATCTGTGCTTTTGCAGAAAACGATCAGCCGCTGACACTCTCGCAATTTTCCAATGAAACCATCACTGGCCATGTGACATATGCTGATCATTCCATGAAAAACGGAACGATGCAGAATGCCCTCACGGCTGATACATCGCCAGCCGCTCTCTATTCTGAAGCCAAAGCCGCTTATACCATTCAGGATGTACCATTTTACTGTGGCAGTGATGCAGTTCCTGTTTACCATTCCAATGCATCCCCTTACACCAAAAAAGTCATGGTTGGCAAAAAGGGAGATGCCAATCTGGATGGCATTGTCAGCGTAGAAGATGCTGTTTCCGTGCTCACCTACTATGCAAAAAAATCAGCTGGTCTTCCTGCGAAACTAAATGAAGATTTCAACAGCGATCAGGAAACACTTGCATTCTTTCTGGCAGACATTGACACCTGTTCTCAAAATCAGGAAGAAAACGGCAGCTCACTGTCTGTTGAGGATGCCGTGCAAATCTTAACACATTATGCACAAGCCTCCGCTCAACTTTCCCCTATCTGGGATACCAGATGGTAACCCAGATAGAATAAAAACAAAATCCGTTGCAGACCTTATGAATCTGCAACGGATTTTTCATTATAAATATTGCATGTTCGATGAGAATACAGGTTACCACTGTCGAGCTGAATCAGCTTGACCGCAATCGTCTGCGACGTGCAGTCGTTTCCTGCCCTTGAGGGCATCTAATGCCCTATCTTTTTTATTCCATAACGTGAGTTCGACGAAAAAATAGAAAAATCCGCCAAAATCTGTTATACTGTAAGTTCGACGAGAATGCATTCTACCGCTACCAATCACAAACTGTGCCGGCAGAATCGCTTCGCTCTCTGCCTGTGTTCGCTGTCCGCC
>CAUDDP010000119.1 GCA_958448395.1 uncultured Oscillospiraceae bacterium
TACTACTACCACAACCACAACCACAACAACCACTACATCCACTACTACAACAACTACAACCACTACAACAACAACTACTACAACTACAGAACCGCAGCCGAATGCAACTGTAATTCAGTTCGAGCTGAAGGATCCGAACTTCTACTTCTCTGTAGATGAGAGAGAATTCGATCCGGCTGATCTGTTCAATTCTATCACTATGGTAGAAACAGATGAAACTGGTGCACCGATTGAGAGCACAAGAGTTGACATCATGGATAAGGTTAACTTCAACGGCGAAACACCGCTGAGCACTTATGCAGAAACTCCAACTTATTTCGTTGGTACCATTCAGGCTTACTACAACGATGGTACAACCAATACACCAATTAACGGTGCTACACCGACCGTTTACATTGGCGTAAAGGGTGACGCAGATCTGAGCGGCAAGGTTATGGTAGAAGATGCTGTTGCAATGCTGACCTATTATGCACGGACTTCTGCAGCACTGGATGCTTCTTTCAATGATGATGAAATGTTGAATAAGTTTGCATACTTCTTGGCAGATGTAGATACAGAATCTAAGCTGGGCATGAATGATCCTGCTACTGGTAGAAAGATCTCTGTTGAGGATGCTGTAAACGATTTGACTTACTATGCAAGAAAGTCTGCTGCTATGGATCCGAAGTGGCCAGAAATCATTCCATCTCTGAAGTCTCTGGAAGGCTCTATGTGGTATGAAGGCTAATCACCTTTTAATATGACATCATGTTGTGACAGATTATTTGTGACATAAAATAGAGTTCCCCCGATGCGGTTTTCCGTGTCGGGGGATTCTATTTCTTTTTACTGGTACATAAAATACCTATTGACAAGAAAAGGTGATTGTGTTATACTAAAAATTGTAAATTGAAACTTGGATTCGACACCAATCTTTCAATTTCGTTGAAATGGAGTGTTCTATTTGGGAATTGGTGAAATCTGTTTGTTGGGAATTGGTCTTTCTATGGATGCCTTTGCAGTTTCTATTTGTAAAGGATTGCAAATGCGAACATTTAAACGGAAACAGGCACTTTGGATGGGTGTTTTTTTCGGTGGATTTCAGGCATTGATGCCATTGATCGGATGGCTATTGGGTGCATTATTTGCAACGCATATTATGCGGTATAGCCATTGGATTGCATTTATATTGTTGGTATTTATCGGTGGAAAGATGCTTTTGGAATCTATCCGGCAAAAAAAGGATACCACAGGAGAAGTCGCAGGATGTCCTGATAAAGTAGATTTTCGGGAATTATTTCTGTTGGCAATTGCAACATCCATTGATGCCCTGGCGGTTGGCGTTACATTTTCGATGATGCCAGATGTCAATATTTTTCTCGCAATTTTACTGATTGGTTTTATTACATTGGTGATTTCTATGATTGGCGTGAAAGTTGGAAATCTCTTTGGAGATCGATTTGAAAAACAAGCAGGTATTTTAGGCGGCTGCATTCTGATGGCGATTGGTGTGAAAATCCTACTGGAAGGATTGGGCATCTTCAGCTGACAGCGAACTAAGACAGATGCAGTTGCAGCATTGCGTATGTAAGGAGGACATATTGAAGTGCGGGGGACGAAAATTGTATTGGATTTAGAATTTATTTCCAGCAAGCAACTGTATCAACCGTTTGCGATGCATGAGATTATTGAAATTGGTGCAGTCGCATTAAATGCAGAAAATGAAATCACAAATGAATTTCAAATGTATGTAAAGCCGCAATATGGTGTTGTATCGCCTATGATTACCAGCATTACAGGTATTACAAATGACATGCTGGTAAAAGCAAACTGTTTTGCAGATGCAATGCAGGCATTTGAAGCATGGCTGCCGCAAAAAGAGCCATATCGTTTTTATACTTGGAGTCAGAATGACCAAACTGTATTTTTGCGGGAGTCAGAGTGGAAAGAAAGACCGCTTTTAGATGGATTTTATAAATATTGGGTAGACCTGCAGCGATTACATCAGCGGATTTATCATTTTTCTCGTCCTTTAAAGTTGGTAGAAGCTCTCGGTTCTATGAAAATTGAATTTGAGGGGACAGAGCATGGTGCGTTGGCAGATGCACGCAATACAGCAAAAATTTTACAGGTGCTTTCCGATGTGCGAGGGGTGCAGGAAATTCGTTCCCATTCTCATGTGACATATAATGGTAACAGCCATACAGCTGGTTTTACATTGGGGCTGCAAATACGCAGGTCGCCGCATAGTCGAAAATAACAATAAAAACCGCCGGACAACTTGTTGTGTTATCCGGCGGTTTTGTAAATTCCTGAAATTGTGAATTCACGTTTACAGGCAGTATCATGTCTGCAAGCAGGGATGATACTGCTGCATAATGGTTCTATAAATGAAGCGATGTCCGTTTCGGTTTGGGTGAATGCCGTCTGCACACAATAAGGATTGATATTCGTGCTGTGCCAGAAAAGCACTTCGGATGTCTACAACAGGGACACGCAGTTTTTGTGCCAACAGCAGTACTTTCATGTTGTACATTTCCTGCCAGCGGTAAATGGTATCCACGCTGCCAAGCCAATGCAGAATGTTGTTGGGGTGCAGGTTGCGGGAAATCCATTGAAAATACCGTTTTGGCTCTAATGGCGGCAATGTCAGTAAAATGGGATTGCCTTTTTTCGCCTGAATCAGTTGAATGGCTTTGGTGTAGAGTGTTTCAAATTGCTTCAGTGGGGTATGTGGTGCATGATGTGCCTGCGGTCGTTCAGAAACTTCTTGCCAGTCGAAATCGCAGTCATTGCCGCCAAATTCCAGAAAGACATTCTGATAACCAGAGAGCTGATCCGTGTGGCGTTTGATGATGGAAAGCCCCTTTTGAATCGTACTGCCCATCACAGAAAAATTGTGCAGTGCGGCTGTTGGGGTAACCCATTGACTGATTTCTTTTTTCAATGTACTGTAACGATGCGTTTCCTCGTCCAGAACAATACCTTTGCTGATGGAATCACCGAAAATACCGATTTGAATTGCGTTTTGCATCGGAAACCTCCTTGCTGCAATGTAGACGAACTACATACACCTAATTCTGAATGCGACAGAATTTTAGATAAATGAATATGAAAAAAAGCGGACGCTCCAAGGAACGTCCGCCGTTGGTGTGACCGAACCTATAAGCCGAGTTCTGTCGAGTATGGTAATTTATCTCGACTGTACGTCACCGTACAGCTCTAGCCGTCATTACGCATGTTCCATCGGGCCAATGTTAAACATACGTACCAATAGACGTTGCATCGGATAAGGTTTACATAGCAGCATAGTCACCTATGCTCTGGTGTGCTCTTACCACGCCTTTCCACCCTTACTTTCTAAAGAAAGCGGTATCTCTCTGTTGCACTTGCTCTAGGGTTGCCCCCGGTTGCCGTTAGCAACTATCCTGCCCTGTGATGCTCGGACTTTCCTCATGGATGAAATCACCCACGCTACCATACAGTTCGCTCACTATTTTATTTTACAAGAAAACATCGTACTTGTCAAGTGCAATTTTCAGAAAGTCTGAAAATTTTTGTGTAGGAAGCGTGTTGTACAAAAGTATTTTTGCACAGCATGATCAAAAATATGCATTATTTTTCCCATTCGCTCCCGTATAACACGCAAATCCATTTTCAAATGATGGCGTGGATTGATCCGCCGAACGGCGACTATGGTCAAGCTGATTCAGCTTGGCGAGGGGTGCAGGGGACAGCTGTCC
>CAUDDP010000120.1 GCA_958448395.1 uncultured Oscillospiraceae bacterium
GCCAGCTTGACCGCAGTCGCCTGCGGCGTGCAATCCATTCTATTATTTGAAAATGGATTTCCGTGTTTCTTTGTCTCTCCGCTTGTTAACAAACAGGTTCCCTACTCTCCATATATTATGATAACCGGTCTGCAACGGCTGCAAAATCGGCATACTGTAAGGCACCTACCTGCACGGAAATTTCTCCATTGGTCAATTCTATCATATCCGCCTGAAAAGCCGCTGTTATCTTCTCCGGTACCAGCAGAGACAGCACAACAGTATCCCCAAATACCGCATCCTGCTGTAAAATCGGCAGCTGCGGCAACCGGTAGGATACTTTACCATACAGAGAATATGCCATTTGCAGCGTCACAGGATAACAGGTCACCATCGTTTGGATCGTTGCCGCTTCCACTGCCAGCACCACACTATGAGAGTAGGCACGCACTAAACCGCCGCCGCCCAAAAGAATGCCACCAAAATACCGTGTCACCACACAGCAAACATCGGTTAGTTCATTTTTTTGTAGTACGTTCAGAACCGGTACACCAGCCGTTCCCTGCGGCTCTCCATCATCGGAGTAGCGTGTCATGTGGTTTTCCCGTAAAATATAGGCATAAACATTATGCCGTGCCTTTCGATTTTCCCGCCGCACCATTTCGATACAGGCGATTGCTTCCTCTGCCGTCTGCACAGGGACAAGGGTTGCGATAAACTCTGATTTTTTCTCCACAAAAGAGGTCTTCACTGCTTCGGCAATGGTTCGATACCCCAAGACAAACCGCCTCCTATTCTTGTGTAGACAAACAGGACGGTAAGATACGTGCTTACCGTCCTGCTCCGTTGGTCTGTTTGCGTACAGATGGAATGGTTATAAACACCATCTGTTTCTTCGCAGGGAAGAAAATCTGTTCGCTTACTTGTCCAGATTAAACCGCTTCTTGAAACGGTCAACACGTCCGCCAGTATCTACCAGCTTCTGCTTGCCGGTGAAGAACGGGTGACACTTTGCACAGATTTCAACCTTGATATCCTTTTTGGTAGACATTGTCTCCATTACATTCCCACAATGACAAGTAATGGTTGTCTTTTCAAAAGTCGGGTGCAGTCCCTTTTTCATGTCGTTTCACCTCTTTCTGTTATTTTGTTTCCCTTCCTCCCGATGAGAGGGAGAACAGAAATAAAATACAGCAGCCCATCTGCCTGACGCAGACAGTAGTCCTGTTATTTTCCAAAAGCATGACTTCACATCATGGAATTTTATTATACTACTTTTTATTCCGTCTGTCAAGGGAATACCACATTTTTTTACGATTTATTTATTTTTCATACACAGGCTGCATTCCCATCTATCAGCAGGAACGCAGCCTGTGTCACTATAGAAACCGATTATTCTACAAGCACAATTTGGTCTTTCTTTCTGGGCTTCTGTTCCGGCATTTCTCCAGCAGCATGTCCCAAAATACAGCAGCCAACGCCAATATAATCATCTGGCACACCCCATTGACGCAGCAAGGTTCGTCCCTCTGGTAATTCACTCATCTCCTTGGCACGATGAATCCAGCAAGCACCCAATCCCAATGCATGAGCGGCTAACAGCAGATTGCCGATGGCAAGACTGCCATCCTCTACATAGGTATGCACGTTCCTGTCTGCCAGCACCCAGATTACAATCGGTGCCCCATAGAAGGGATCTGCTTCCACCCCCATAATAGAGGCATTCATTTTTGAAAGCTGATTCCGAACCTCCGAATTTTTTACCACAACAAATTTGGTTGCCATGAGATTTCTGCCACTCGGTGCATATTGTCCGGCACGCAAAATCTGTTCCAAGTCGGTTTCTGATACCGCTTCCTCGGTATATTTTTTAACACTTCGACGACGGATGATGCTTTCTAACATTACATTTGACATACTTGATTTCCTCTCCCTTTCCTATTTATTTGTTTATTCTGCAATGACCTTTGCCAGGCGGACACCGCTCTTATCGAGGGTTCCAGCATCATTGGAATAGTCATAGACCTCCAGTCCCACACGACGTGCATCAGAAGGAATTTCCACAGTAATATTGACTGCTCCATTTTCATCCGGCGTATAGAGACCAATTGATTTCTGCATCCATTTTCCAGTTGTGCCATCCTCATTTACAGTATTTGGGTCATAATACCCCCAGCCCATGTTCAAAGTACTGCCAGCCTCAACCTCCAGATAAAAAGTCACAGTTCTGTCAGCAAGGCCATCGGTCATACGCCAGTAGCCAGCCTTCTCCTGATTGAAATTTACAGAAATTTTGGGCGTGTCCGCTTCACCGGACATCACCTGCCGTTTGAGCATACAAAGATCAAGGACATTGAGTTCCGCGTCGTCTATGACATCCGCATTTTCGCCTGAAATATGCATGACCTCTTTCCTGAGTAAATTGTCCTGCAAACATCTTACATCATCGGCATTTACTATGCCGTCCTCATTCACGTCCCCTGAAAGGGTATAACCAAGCACCTGCATAACTCTGTTTCCATCGCAAGTGACGCCTGCCGGTTCCACCGTATTTCTAAACACTTGTGCCGAGCAGTTCCAGCCTTTTACGGCATAACAGTCTGTTGTGTCAAGATAGAGGGTATTATCATAAAACAAATTCTCCTGTCCCCAACCTTCTACCTGCTGACTCATATCGAAACCATACAGCACATTTTCATTTCCATTGCGATAGCCTGTATTATAGCGAACAATATTATGATTTCCTTTCACTTCAACAAAGCTGTTGCCACCATTTCGGTTTTGAATCCCTGTCCCATTAAAAGTGCAGTATTCCACAATATTGCCAACAGTATACTCCTTAATATCAACAGGATCCGCAGTGATATTAGGACCAAACTTACAATTCCTAACCGTATTATAATGGCAGTCAAAGCCATACCCCTCGGCAGTATAAGCACTTCCAATATAGACACCCTCACCATATTCAGGGGTAACGGTTCCGGTATCATGCACATAACAATCTTCAACAAGGCAGTAAGAGCTATTATCACGAATATGGATTGCTTCCGTGCCAATATTAAATACTTCACAGCCAGTGATCACGCTGTAATTGGAATTGTCAAGCATAATCCCCTTGGCGGCGTTGGAAATGCAGAGATCCTTGATGATCCAGTAATCCCCGAAAATGTAGAGTGCATTTTTGGCATCCTGTGAAGCAGCAGAAATGGTTGCCGGATGTTCGGGGTCTTCACTGCGGAGAATGATCGGCTGCTCCACCGTTCCTTCGCTCTTGGAATAGAACGCTGCCCATTCACCCAACCATTCGTCATTCTGGTATACCCCTTCCCTGAGAATGATCTCATCCCCAGCCTGTGCATTGTCAAGTGCAGCAATCAGTTCCTCTGTATTGACAACAAATACTTCATTTGTACTTGTCTCTTCTGCATTGATACGATACTTGGTTAAGCACATTCCTGTTATAATAATGGCAGTGATCGCAGCGATCCTTCTATAATTCATCGAAACACCTCAAATTATTATTTATTTTTATAGATAATATGGTTTGATGATTATCGTACAGAAGTACTATTGAAAAACGTGAGTTCGACGAGAATGCATTCTACCATTACCAATCACAAACTGTGCCGGCAGAATCGCTTCGCTCTCTGCCTGTGTCCGCTG
>CAUDDP010000121.1 GCA_958448395.1 uncultured Oscillospiraceae bacterium
TGCCCTTCCCTTTTGTCCCTTCGGGACATTTCCCCACACTGTGGGGAATAACCCCTCCGCCAAGCTGAGCCAGCTTGACCGCAGTTGCCATTCGGCAAATAAAACGCTCTCATCGAACGCACATTATAAAAGAATGCGTTATAATCAAACATAACCGGAAAGCGGATTTTTTCATCTGCTTTCCGGTTTTTGCATACTTTCTGCCTTTTCGTGTATACTAACCGAAAAAGAGAAGGTGTTTTTATGGCAAATTCCATTGGTCAAGGTATTTTTCAATTTACAAAGCCCATTTCCGTCATTGGTTACGCTGCCATTGCCGGTGAAAAAGAAGGCGAGGGTCCCATGTCCGCTTATTTCGACCGCATCTGCAAAGACAGCCATTTCGGACAAGCCACATGGGAACAGGCAGAGGGTGCACTGCAACAAGAAACGGTTGCCCTTGCCCTCGAAAAAGCAGGCTTGCAGCCGGAACAAATTGACGGCATTCTGGCAGGTGATCTGGTCAATCAGTGTACCAGCAGTTCCTATGGTCTGCGTGGACTGGAACTGCCGTTTTTGGGCATTTACGGAGCATGTTCCACCATGTCAGAAGGCTTGCTGTTAGCGTCCATTCTGACAGACAGCGGAGCAGGTTCCCATTTTGCTGCTGCAACCTCTTCCCATTTCTCCACAGCAGAACGACAGTTCCGTTTTCCGCTCTCCTATGGTGCACAGCGTACACCGACTGCACAATGGACGTGTACTGCTTCTGGTGCAGTCGTACTTTCTGCCATGCCGCAAGCTGGTGCCCCCCGTGTCACGGGTGGCTGTATCGGTTTTATTCGGGATTTGGGTGTCACCGATGCCAATCACATGGGAGCAGCAATGGCACCGGCTGCGGCAGATACCTACACAAGATGGTTTCAGGCAACCGGCACCAAACCAACGGATTATGATGCCATTGTAACTGGTGACCTCGGCATCATCGGCAGTGAATTATTCTGTGATCTGCTGATGAAACAGGGGTATGATGCTGTATCTGTGCATCAGGACTGCGGTGCAAAGATGTTTGACCCAGAGACACAGGATACTCATGCTGGTGGTTCTGGCTGCGGCTGTGCAGGAAGTTTGCTCTGCGGCTATTTTCTCAAACAGTTGGAACATGGTGCCATGCGGCGAATTTTATTTGCAGCAACAGGTGCTTTGCTTTCGCCAATGCTGGTACAGCAGGGAGAAAGCATTCCGTCCATCAGCCACTTAGTGGAACTACAAACGGATGTGTAAGGAGGGGAAAAACAATGCTACAGGATTGCTGGATTGCATTTTTAGTTGGCGGCCTGATCTGTGCGGTCGGACAGGTACTCATTGACTATACAAAACTGACACCGGCACGCATTCTCACCGGTTATGTAGTCACAGGTGTCATACTATCCGGTGTGGGCATTTATCCAAAGTTACTGGATTGGGCAGGCGGCGGTGCCAGTGTTCCACTCACTGGATTTGGGAATCTATTGGCACAAGGTGTTCGGGATGCCGTGCAGGAAAAAGGCTTTCTGGGTGTCTTCACAGGCGGATTGACCAATGCTGCCGGAGGGCTGGCTGCTGCATTGATATTTGGTCTGCTGGCAGCCATCTGCTTTCGTCCAAAGGACAAATAACTATATACTGTTTCACGCGAAACAAAAAGGAGAAAACAATGCGTGTATCAAGAGAACTCTATCAGGAGATGCAGAAACAAACTGCACCCAAGACAAAAAGCTACTACACGATTCCGGTTGCATTCCTTGTCGGCGGATTGATTTGCACATTGGGAGAGCTGCTGCTACATTTTTACAGCTTTCTAGGATGTGATAAAACCGCAGCGGCAGCATTTACGTCTATTACACTGGTTGGTTTGAGTGCCCTGTTGACGGGATTGGGCTGGTATGAAAAGCTTGCCAAACATGCGGGAGCAGGCACACTGGTTCCCATTACGGGATTTGCCAATGCTGTCAGCTGTTGTGCCATCGAATCCAAAGCAGAGGGCTGGATTTTGGGCGTTGGTGCAAAGATTTTCACCATTGCCGGTCCGGTGATTGTTTACGGCACAGCAGCAAGCTTTGTATATGGTATTATTTATTATCTGATCACGATGAATCAGTAACGAAATCGCATAACCACGGAAATCCATTTACAAATAATAAAGTGGATTACTCCGCCGAACGGCGACTGCGGTCAAGCTGGCTCAGCTTGGCGGAGGGGGATGCAAGGGGGACAAGCTGTCCCCCTTGCAGAGGAAACGAGTTGAATAAGATAACAGAACGAGGAACAAGCCACCGCTGTCCGCCCTCTAAAATAACAAAACGATACAGAATACAGAAATGCAGAGGAACAAGGCTGCAAGCTTGTAGCACGTACAACGGCGGACAGCGGACACAGGCAGACAGCGTAGCGAATCTGCCGGCGGAAATGAGACCGGTATCAGTAAGAGAAAATACAAAAATGGATTTCCGTGTAGCATAATAGCAGTCTGCCAAAAGGCGAATCTCACTTGTACAAATTTATCATTCCTTCCGAAAAAGAGGTGTTTTTTTCATGTCCATTCGTACCGACCTTGCTCTGGAATCTGCTGCTGCCTATTCCGGCATTGCACAGCAAGTCCGTGGTTCTTACTTCCGCATCACGGACATCCGCATTGACAGGGATCAAGATGGTGCTGCCATCGGCAAACCAAAGGGACACTATCTCACCCTCGAAACCACTGCTCTGCATCGTCACAATCCCCACTTCCCACAACTGGCTGAAGAACTTGCAAAGGAGCTGACCCCATTTCTACCCAAAGAAGGACTGGTTCTGGTTGCTGGATTGGGCAACCGCAGCATTACGCCCGATGCCCTCGGCGTTCTGGTTGCAGAACGGCTCTTTGTCACACGGCATTTGCAGCATGCTCTTTCTGCAACGGAATTTGAACCATTTGCCAGCCTACGCCCTGTCAGTGCTATTGCAACCGGTGTCATGGGACAAACCGGTATGGAATCGGCAGAATTGCTTTCCGCAGTCTGTCAAAAGACACAACCTGCCTGTGTCGTAGTGATTGATGCCTTGGCATGTGCCGCATTGGAACGGCTGGGAAGAACCATTCAAGTCTGCGACAGCGGCATTGCTCCCGGCAGCGGCGTAGAAAATTGTCGAAAAGAAATCTCGCAGCGGACGCTGCAAACACCAGTAGTCGCAATTGGTGTGCCAACTGTTGTAGATTTACAAACCGCAGCGGAAAGTCTGCTGCAAACAGAACTGCCACCCTTACAGCAGGAAAACTGGATGGTCACACCAAGGGAAATTGACCAGCTGATTCAAAATGCGGCTGACTTGTTATTATGCGGTCTACAGCTTGCATTGTATCCAGAACTGTCCTTTGAAGAAGTTTCTGCACTGCTGTAAGAATGTAAGTTTGATGAGAGCGTTTTATCTGCCGAATGGCAACTGCGGTCAAGCTGGCTCAGCTTGGCGGCAATGTCATTAACTTAGCCACTTGCCAAACGAGCCAGAATGTGCTAAAATATAA
>CAUDDP010000122.1 GCA_958448395.1 uncultured Oscillospiraceae bacterium
AGCACATTCTGGCTCGTTTGGCAAGTGGCTAAGTTAATGACATTGCCGCCAAGCTAAGCCAGCTTGACCGCAATCGCCGTTCGGCGGAGCAATCCACTCCATCATTTGAAAATTGATTTGCATGCTCCTTCCCTTTTTATCGTTGACAGAACACGGGAACTATGCTATACTATAGACAACATAGAAATCACTTTGTCGATTTGCTATTTTGCATCTGCTGTATCCATTTCAACAAGGCTTCTTTTTCATTTGGCAGTGTACCATTTATTACTTGTTCTAAAGCTGCTTTTAACGCCATTCCGATTTCTATGCCCTGTGGTATGCCCAGTTTCAGCAAATCCTTTCCACAAATACACAAGTCCCGCAGTTGAAAACAAGCGTCTTCCTGTAAGATACGCTCTAATCGTGCTTTCATTTGCTGGAGCTTTTGTAAGTCGGGTTCTGCATAAATGGAAACCTGTGCCTGTAAATCTGCTGTCCGCAATGCCAACAGCCGCCTCATTTGTTCTACACCATGCTTTTGAAGCAACCGCAGCAGATAGGTTCGTTCTGGCAGAATTTGCATTTCATGACTGGCGACCAGTTCCACAATGGCAGTTGTTTTTTTCCTCTCCATTTTTAACCGCATACAAATTTGTTCCGCCCGTTTGGCACTGACCGCTGGATGTCCATAAAAATGACCAACGCCATTTTTATCCTGCGTGAAACATTCTGGTTTCCCGCTGTCATGCAGTAGTGCTGCCCAGCAAAGAATCGAATCACTTGTATCACAATGTGACAAAACAGTTAGGCTATGTTGCCAGACATCCTGATCATGTCTTGGATGATGTTGCAAGCAGTGATGCATCGGCTGTAATTCCGGGAAAATAGAAAACCAGACAGCTGTGTTTTCTGCAAGAGTCGTTGCTGCACAGGGAGCAGCGATAATGCGATTACATTCTGATAAAATCCGTTCAGCAGAAACAAATTGCAGAAGATTGGCAGAATTCCGCATGGCTTCTGCGGTTTGCGGTGCAATCTGCAAATCATAAACCGCAGCAAAGCGAACTGCCCGCAGAATCCGCAGGGCATCTTCTTCAAACCGTTCTGCTGGATTTCCCACACAGCGAATAATTTTTTTCTGCAAATCTTCTGCACCATGAAACGGATCTACCAACCCACTATGCGGATGATATGCCATTGCGTTGATGGTAAAATCACGTCGCTGCAAATCATCATGGAGAGAGGTTGTAAATTGTACAATATCTGGATGACGGTGATCCCGATAGGTGCTTTCCTGTCGAAAGGTTGTTACTTCATAAACAATTCCATTTCGTAAAATACCGATTGTTCCATGTCGGATGCCAACGGTTAGACAAGTGACATCAGAAAAGCATGCCTGCATTTGAGCCGGTGTAGCAGAGGTGCAAAAGTCCCAGTCATGCGGCTGCCTTTGCAATAATATATCTCTTACACAACCACCGACTGCATAGGCAGCATAACCCTGAGATTGCAGCCGCTGTAAAATCCAAATTCCATCTTCTGGAATTTCTATTTTTTCTTGCATATTTGCTTCTCCTATTTATATAATTGTAGTCAGTATTTCCCTTTTTATCGAGCAGTAAGGTCTATTTACCATTTCAATTGAAAGGATAATTTTTATGGAAAACATCATTTACCGCCGTCCGGTGCAGTACTATGAAACGGATCGAATGCAGATCGTACACCATTCTAACTATATTCGCTGGATGGAGGAAATACGGGTAGCATTCATGAAAAAACACGGTATGCCCTATGACCAGTTGGAAGCCTCCGGTATTTTGATGCCAGTACTGGGCGTAACCTGTACTTATCATATGCCATTACAATTTGGAGATACCTTTTTGGCTGTTTGTCATGTTATCTCTTATAATGGCGTACGAGTGACTTTGTCATATGAGATTTATAAAGAAGGTTGTGATCGCTGCTGCGTTACTGGAACATCTCAACATTGTTTCACCAACGCAGACCGAAAGCCGATTCGCTTGCCACGACACAATGTCGCATTGCATAATTTGTTTCTTTCTTTGCTGGAAACAAATTAACTGAAGAACCTTGTAAAAATTATAACACAAGGTGTCATAATTTGTCAATCTAATATGCAAAATGAGAATTCTCCTATTTACAACTACAGTTGATAAGGCATATTTTATATGCCATCATAAATTACTATTTTTCGCCAACAAATTAGAAAGGATTTACTTATGAAAAATATGAAAAAAGCAAAGGTATGGATTATTTCCGGCATTGCCGCACTTTTATTGATGGTTGCAATCGGCAGTGCAATGACAATTGTTCCAGCTGGACATTCCGGTGTCGTTGTAACAATGGGAAGCGTCAACGAACGGATATTGGATGAGGGGCTACATTTTAAAGCACCGTTTGTGCAGCAGATTATCATGATGAATAACAAAATTCAAAAGACAGAAGTATCATCTAACAGCGTTTCTAAGGATCTACAAACGATTTCCAGTTCTGTTGCCATCAATTATCATATCACAAAGGATGCAGCTGCTTCTATCTATCAGACCATTGGAGAACAGTACGCTGATACGGTTTTGCAGCCTGCAATTCAGGAAGCCGTCAAAGCCGTTACTGCACAATATACAGCAGAAGAACTGATTACCAAGCGTTCCGCTGTTGGAGATGAAATTGGACAGACACTTTCCAATAAAGTATCTGAATATGGCATTTTGATTGATAAATTCAATATTGTCAACTTTGATTTTTCAGAAGAGTTTAATGCTGCCATTGAACAGAAGCAAGTAGCGGAACAGAATAAGCTGCGTGCAGAGACAGAAAAAGAACAGCAAATTATTGAGGCAGAAGCGGCTGCAAAGCAAAAAACCATTGCCGCAGAAGCGGAAGCAGAGGCAACGCTGAAAAAAGCAGAGGCAGAGGCGGAAGCAAATGAAAAAATCAATGCTTCTTTAAATGACCGTGTTCTACGATATCAACAAATTCAAAAATGGGATGGAAAGTATCCCAATGTTGTTTCCGATGCGGCTTCTATTCTGGTGGATATTCCAACTGATAGTAGCAATACCAATTCTACAACCGAAGCTACTGCACCATAACAACCAATGCAGCTGCTGCACACAGAATGATATTTGTATGCAGCAGCTGATTTTTTTATAAAGTTTAAACGTTTTTTATTCTGTGTTTTCTCTCAAATTGATGAAAAAATGAAAGCGGTATATGTACTTCACTTAAAAATTCAAAAAAAACGTTTTTTTCAAAAAAGTGGGTTGACAAAAGGATTTTTCTGTGATATAATAATAAACGTTGTGAGACATGATGTTGATGAGAAAGAAAAACAAATTATTTTGCGGGTGTAGTTCAATGGTAGAATTCCAGCCTTCCAAGCTGGTCACGTGGGTTCGATTCCCATCACCCGCTCCATTTATTAGCAGCTTTGGCTGCTAATCTTATGTATGCGTCTTTAACTCAGCTGGATAGAGTAACTGCCTTCTAAGCAGTAAGCCACT
>CAUDDP010000123.1 GCA_958448395.1 uncultured Oscillospiraceae bacterium
CTTCCAGACATTCTACTTGCCATTCGAGGGCGGTTTTAAGTTAATGACATTGCCAACAACCTATCCCTGAGAATTGTGTTTTAGATTCTCAGGGATGTTTTGTTTAGATAAAATACTAGAAAAATCCCCACTTTTAACTGAATTTGCAAGTAAAAGTGGGGAATACTTGTGTAAAAATTCTCTTGACAAACGAAAAGCCATATAGTATACTGTAGTTGTTATGAAAAATACGATAAGCATATCGTGTTTTCCGTTACCTATACCAAGCAAGCCGTTGGTATGGTGCATATGAAGGAAAATGGATGTGTGGTTCGCCATACCACTATGGTAAGCGTTTCGTTGGGTATCCTCTATCTTGCAGACATTTCAGCAGCTTTGAAATGGATACACAGTGTGCAATCACTGTGTAATATGCATGGAAATACTCACCCTCGCCCTGTACATAGCATAGGCATGGAAAGAATATCGCACAAATGAGAAAAAGGAGTTATCACATGAAAAAAGCACTTTCTATTTGCCTTTTTCTGAGCATTGCAGCAGGCTGCCTGCTGACAGGCTGTGGAGAAACAGGAAGCAACGAAAACTCTGAACAAACTACTGCGGCAACTACAACAACAGAAGCAGAAACCTCTGAAGCTGTGACAGAAGCAGAAGAAGAAACGGAAACAACGGAAGCAGAAACGACAGAAACAGCAGGGGAAGAAGCGACAACCGAAGCAAAGGCTGCAGCAGATTCCAGTAATAGTGATGCTTTGTGGGCAGATTTCGATCATATGACGTTTTCTGTCAATGGCAAAACATATACATTGGGGAAGACCACCTTACAGGAAATGATAGACGATGGCGTACCGTTTGAAGAAGACAATCTGGCAAACGCAGGAAACAATGTCAATCCAAATTATGAATCGGAATCCTTTAATATTGAATTGGGAGAATATGCATTCGCACAGATCAGAACATTAAATGACACCTCCGAAAACAAACCGGCAAGTGAATGCTACATTAAAAGCATTTATATGCCAGTTGATCTGGATGAACCGCAGGATATCTTGCAGTTTAACTTCCCGTTTACCATGACAAAGGAAGACCTTTTGGCAAATTCAGGTGAACCGGAAGATCCGGATGACATTTATGTTTATGAAGATGAAGATTATAAAAAGGAAACTTTTACGTATCGTAAGGAATCGGAAAAATATTATGGTGACAGCACTTATGATTTTGAATTTACAAATGGTGCATTGCGTTATGTCACCATCAGCTATACCCCGTAAGGTAACATTTTATCATCCGAATCCGATCAAGGGAGCTGGAGCAATCCGGCTCTCTTTTTGTTAGAAAACGCATATTTCAACGTGAGTTCGATGAGAGAGTTTTATCTGCCGAATGGCAACTGCGGCGGGCGATGATTCTCGTGATTTCATGAATCACCACCTTGACATCCCCCTTGTGGTATGCTATACTGATGATAATTGTGTGGAATCAAAATCAATTGCAATTACCTTGCAAAAAAATAGAAAATGATAGAAAGAAAGGTGGTTATCCCATGCCAATTAGAGTCGGTATGGTTTCCCTTGGATGTTCCAAAAATCTGGTGGACAGCGAACGAATGCTGTTTAAGCTGCGAAAACATGGCTATACACTGGTAAAAGAACCCGGCGAAGCGGATGTTGTTGTTGTCAATACCTGCGGCTTTATTCAATCCGCAAAAGAAGAGGCCATTGAAACCATTTTGGAACTGGCAGAATTGAAGGCAGAGGGAACGATTCAAAAAATCATTCTCACTGGTTGCCTCACCGAACGCTATCAGCAGGAGGCAGCAGACCTCTTTGAAGAAGTCGATGCAGTCGTCGGCATTGGTGACCAGAAGGACATTGTTGAGATTCTGGAATCCGTCTTGCACAAAGAGCGGGTTGTCCAATTTGCACCGAAGAACGATGCAGAATTGACCGGCGACCGAATTATTTCCACGCTGCCGTTTTACTCCTATTTAAAAATCGCAGAAGGATGCAGTAATCGTTGCAGCTATTGTGCCATTCCCTCTATTCGTGGTCCATACCGCAGTGTACCTATGGAAGATGTCCTGGAAGAAGCCAATCGACTGGCAGACCGTGGCGTGACAGAATTGATTGTCATCGCACAGGATACCACACAGTATGGAAAAGACCTCTACGGCGAAGCACGCCTGCCGCAGCTGCTTCAAGCCCTCTGTACCATTCCAACTGTACATTGGATACGCGTGCTGTACTGCTATCCAGAACGAATTACAGACGAATTGCTGGATGTCATGGCAGCCGAAGACAAAATTATAAAGTATTTGGATATTCCGATTCAGCACTGTGATGGGGAAATTCTCCGCCGGATGCACCGTCCGGGAAATGAAACAATGCTGCGACAGCTGATTACAAAAATTCGAGAAAAAATGCCGGATATTACCCTTCGCACCACATTGATTACTGGTTTCCCCGGCGAAACAAAGGGACAATTTAATGCGTTAGGGGATTTTGTACAGGATATGCAGTTTGACCGACTGGGCTGTTTTGCCTACTCTGAAGAAGAGGGGACAGAAGCGGCAGCATATGAAGAGCAGATTGATGAGGAAATCCGTACACACCGTGCAGAAATTCTGATGCAGCAGCAGGCAGATATCCATGCAGAAAAAAATGCTGCCAAAATTGGCACACAAATGGAAGCCGTCATTGAAGGCTTTGACCCGTGGGCTGGCTGTTACTTCGGCAGAACCACAGCAGATGCACCGGAAATTGACGGAAAAATCTTCATTCGCCGTACTCATGAACATCAATGCGGAGATTATGTAACAGTAGAAGTATTTGACACGATGGACTATGATCTGCTGGCAGAGGAGGTAGAAGAAGCATGAACCTACCAAACAAGTTGACCTGCCTGCGTGTTCTGTTGATCCCTGTTTTTCTGGTTTTTCTTTATATTTCTGCCATTCCCTATCATTTTCTGCTGGCATTGGTCATCTTTGCAGCTGCCTCTATTACGGATGCACTGGATGGTAAAATTGCCCGGGCAAGGGGACTGGTGACCAACTTCGGGAAATTCCTTGACCCACTGGCAGACAAAGTGCTGGTTCTGACGGCATTGCTGGCATTTGTAGAACTGGATGAAATACAAATGTCTGCCATCCCAGTCATGATCATTGCCGCAAGAGAATTTATGGTTTCCGGTTTACGAATGCTGACAGCAAGCGAGGGAATTGTAGTAGCCGCCGGCATTTGGGGAAAACTGAAAACCGCCTTTACAATGGTTACCATTATAGCCGTACTGATATACTGTTCCTTGACAGGCGACTTTGACTGTGCTATCCCAGAAGCAGTAAAAACTTGGGGTCTGAATGGTTTGATTTGGATTTCCACTGCATTGACCATCTTATCCGGTGGCGTTTACCTAAAAGGATACTGGTCGTATATCAATACAGATAAATAAACGTGAGTTCGATGAGAGAGTTTTATCTGCCGAATGGCAACTGCGGTCAAGCTGG
>CAUDDP010000124.1 GCA_958448395.1 uncultured Oscillospiraceae bacterium
TAATCGGTCGAGTGCTTTTCCTTTTCTGATTGGTCTTCGTTCTCAATAGCATTTGGTTTTTCTTTCTTTTTTCTGATTTCATTCTTCTAATTGTTAAAAAAATAAGAAAAATGCATTTTACCCCTTGACAAACGAATCCCAATATGCTATAATTTATTATAGCACATGCACCATTAGCTCAGTTGGTAGAGCAACTGACTCTTAATCAGTGGGTCCTGGGTTCGAGTCCCCGATGGTGCACCAAAATGGGCCCGTTGGTCAAGCGGTTAAGACTCCGCCCTCTCACGGCGGCAACACCAGTTCGATTCTGGTACGGGTCACCATTTTTCTTATTACAATCGGTGTCAATAGCAAGGAGGTTCCACCCGTTCCCATTCCGAACACGGCAGTTAAGCTCCTTTACGCCTAAGATACTTGGTCGGCGACGACCTGGGAAAATCGGTAGATGCCGATATAAGCGGAGTGTTTACTCCGCAGAAATTCCTCCATAGCTCAGTCGGTAGAGCACGCGGCTGTTAACCGCGGTGTCGCTGGTTCGAGTCCAGCTGGGGGAGCCAGTTAAGTAAAATCCGTGTACATTATGAATTAATGTACACGGATTTATTTTTTGATTTGGTTTAGATGACTTTTTGGAAAATGGGATTGTCGGAAACAGAAAAACATGATATAATAAAATGAATTAAAAATAAGATGGGATGAAATATCATGAATCATTATTCGGTTGTCGGAATTCTTGCCCACGTAGATGCTGGCAAAACGACACTTTCAGAAGCACTACTCTTTCAAGCCGGTGTCATCCGTAAGCGTGGCAGAGTAGACCACAAGGATGCTTTTCTGGACACTGACCCATTGGAACGGGAACGAGGAATTACGATTTTTTCCAAACAGGCAGTTTTACCACTGTCGCAGGTTACCATTACGCTTTTGGACACACCGGGACATATTGATTTTTCTGCTGAGGCAGAACGTACCTTGCAAGTGCTGGATGCCGCTATTCTAGTTATCAGCGGTTCAGATGGTGTACAAAGCCATACCGAAACACTTTGGCAGCTGCTCCAACGGTATCAAATTCCTGTATTTTTATTTCTCAATAAAATGGATTTGACCGTAGATTCTGAAGCTGATTTGTTGGCTCAGCTACAGGAAAAGCTTTCACCGCATTGTTTTTCTTTTTCCAAGATGGATGATGCTTTTTATGAAAAGGTTGCTCTTTGCAATGAAATTGCCCTACAGGAATATTTGGATAGCGGTTCGATTTCCAGGGAAACCCTCCGTACTGCCATTGCAAATCGGGAATTGTTTCCTTGCTGTTTTGGTTCTGCCTTAAAGCAGCAGGGCGTAGAGGCATTTCTCTCTTTGCTGGAGCAATATGTGCCGATTCTGCCAGAAAGCAGAGCCTTTGGAGCAAAGGTCTATAAGATTACAGAAGATGAAACCGGCAGCCGCTTGACCCATATGAAAATCACAGGTAGTGATTTGCGTGTGCGAGAGAAATTGCAGAGTGGGGAAAAGGTCACACAAATTCGTTTATATCATGGGGCAAAGTTTCAAGCGGTTGAAATTGCAAGGACTGGTATGGTTTGTGCAGTTACTGGCTTGACAAAAACCTATGCCGGTGAAGGGTTGGGAAAAGAACACGATGCCGCACAGCCTATGCTTTCCCCAGTGCTGTCCTATCGGGTCAATGTACCACAGGGATTGGATGTCCACAAGGTGCTGGAAAATCTGCAAAAATTGCAGCAGGAGGATCCGCAGCTGCAAGTCCGTTGGAAGGAACAGTTACAAGAGATTTCTGTTCGATTGATGGGGGAAATGCAGCTTGCAGTTTTGCAGCGGATGATGCGGGAGCGTTTCTCCATGCCAGTTTCTTTTGACAGCGGCAGCATTGCCTATCGGGAAACCATTCGGCAACCCGTTGAGGGCGTTGGACACTACGAGCCATTGCGGCATTATGCCGAGGTGCATTTGTTGTTGGAACCACTGCCGACTGGAAGTGGTCTACAGTTTGCCACGACCTGCAAGGAGGATATATTGGATCGAAACTGGCAGCGATTGGTGCTGACACATTTGCAGGAGAAGACACACTGTGGGGTATTGACCAATTCGCCGATTACCGATATGAAAATTACCCTTGTTGCTGGACGAGCACATGTTAAACATACCGAGGGTGGTGACTTCCGGCAGGCAACTTATCGTGCACTCCGGCAGGGTTTGCTTTCCACAGAAAGTGTACTGTTAGAACCGTGGTATACATTCCGCTTGACATTGCCAACGGAACAGGTCGGTAGAGCCATTGCAGATTTACAGCATATGTCTGCAACTTTTTCTGCACCGGAGATGGCAACACCGACCATGCAGGTGATACAAGGTACGGCTCCGGTATCAGAATTGCGAACCTATCAAACAGATGTGACCGCTTATACCAAGGGAAGGGGGCGGCTATTCTGTCAGGTGAAGGGTTACTATCCCTGTCATAATACAGAAACGGTATTGGAGCAAATCGGCTATGACGGTGCGAATGATCCAGACAACTCCGGAGATTCTATTTTTTGTTCCCATGGAGCTGGCGTGTTAGTAAAGTGGAATGAAGTACCAAAGCAGATGCATCTACCCTATGCGGTGGCAAAAGAGCAAGAACAGGAAGTACTGTCGCCGGTGCAGTTGGCACGGCAGGCATCTACCTATCGCAATCGGTTAGAGGAAGATCAGGAATTGTTAGCTTTGTTTGAACGTACCTATGGAAAAATTAAGCGTGATCCTCGGCTGGCGTTGCAGACTGAACGGGAGCACATAGAACAGGCATCGCAGAAGCCCCTACAGCCGCCGAAGACAGGAGACGATTATTTGTTGGTGGATGGTTATAATGTCATTCATGCATGGGATTCATTGAAACAGTATTTACCCGACCATTTGGAATTGGCACGGAAGCAGTTGAGTGACAGACTCTGTAACTATCAGGGGTTTCGGCAGTGCCGTGTGATACTGGTATTTGATGCATATCAGGTAAAAGGCGGACGGGAACATGTGGAGCAATATCACAATATTCATATTGTCTATACAAAAGAGGCGGAAACAGCGGATACCTATATTGAACGTACTACGTATGAACTGGCAAAGGAACGGCGGGTGCGGGTTGTGACATCAGACGGTCTGGAGCAGCGGATTATTTTGGGAAATGGTGCCTGTCGGGTATCGGCAGCAGAGTTTGAAATCGAAATGGCAGGTATGGAACAGGCAATGGCAGCCTTTTTGCAAAACGGGAAACTGTTAGGAAATCATATTACGATAAAACAGAAACAGTAAAATCCATAGGTTTGATGAACAAGTTTTGTCTGATGAATGCTTATTTTCGGACACAGCTTGTAAAGGAAAATTTACTTTAACGTGAATTTGATGAGAATGCATTCTACCGCTGCCAATCACAAACTGTGCCGGCAGAATCGCTTCGCT
>CAUDDP010000125.1 GCA_958448395.1 uncultured Oscillospiraceae bacterium
TTTGGCTGCAAATTTGGACACAGCAACAGGGCGGACAGCGGACACAGGCAGAGAGTGAAGCGATTCTGTCGGCACAGTTTGTGATTGGCAGCGGTAGAACGCATTCTCGTCGAACTCATGTTAAAATAACGAAAAGGAGTAAACCAAACATGACATTAGAAGAATTCAAACAGAAAGCAGAAGCAGATGATGACTGGGCACCGGGCTGGGATGCCATTGACAGTGTATTCGATGCACTCTATCCCGGACAGAACCCTGCCCATTTCGCCACAAATTTTACAAGCCGTGCCATGTTCGGCGGAAATGAATATCTGGACGGCTATTCGATTTATACCTCCAAACACGGATACAAACATCTTGTTACCTATGGTATGACAGAACTCTATGTAGAGGAAGAAGCATTCGGCGGGGAATGCAACGGATGGGGCTATGAAATGACCATCAAGCTGGCAGAAACTGATGTGGAACAATGTAAGTGGGCAATCAACGTACTTGCCAACTTAGCACGGTATACCTATCAAAGCAAACGGTATTTTGAACCATATGAATTTATTGCAAACCAAGGAAATTCCATTTGTGCAAATCGTCCCTCTGCCATCACTGCACTATTGGTTGTGCCCGATACAGAAGCAAACGGTGTGGATACGATTTATGGCAGAACCGATTTTATCCAGCTTGTCGGCATAACTGAACAGGAACTGACCGCATTAAGGGAAAATCCTGACCTTGCAAAGACACTGGCAGAGAAGATGAAACAGGAAAATCCATATCTTGTAACAGATTTAAACCGCACGAAATCCTATTTATAACGAAACAGAAGGAAAACTGCTTATGACCAATCAAAAACGGATGCGAAGATGGCTTTCTATTTTCGGAAAAGATGTCCCAGAGGAAATCATGAACACCCATGTTACCGCAGATGGGAATCACATGTGGCATATTTTTACATGGGGGAAGGTTCCTTGTTTGGAGGGGGATGCTGCAAGGGCAGCATTCGACCAGTTGCAGGATACCGAAGTGATACAGTTTTATGGCGGATATGACTGTAAAATCAAACGGGTATCCGTAACGAAAAAACGAACTGCAAAGGCACTGGACAGAGAACGCTATACAGACATTTATGTTGTTGCAAATGATTTCTCATGGACGTATGTGCATACCCATGAATCGGAGCTTGGCCCTTATTTTTGCCAATTAGAAAGGAAAGCAAAAACACCATGAAAGTCAGATGGCAACTGTTCATTTGTAGTGTATGGTGCATTCTTTTGAGTATCGTTTCGCCGGTTTGCATCTATATGGATATAACCGGTCATGCCAAAGGATATGCATACGATTTAGGTGCTGAAAAAGATATATCCATCATAATTGGTGCAGTGGAACTCATGATCTATCTATCGTTATTGACGCCGACATTGCTATACTTATGTAGAAGATTTTATCATATCAAAAAATGGATGCTGCTTCTGCCGCTGATGGGATATGTTGTCTTTTTTGGCATTGGAATCGGCATCATGGGATGGTCGGCATTTTTATCCTGCTTCGGGCAATAGAAATTTTTATTTCTCTCATACAACTGGATACCACTCTATCAATATTCTTGAAAGGACAGATTGCATATGAAAACAACAAAAGAAGACACGAACATGACAGAAATGCCTGTTGAACCGTTTCGTGCAGATAAGGCAAAGTGGCAGTGGCATTCTGCTGTGGAATATTACTGCGAACAATTTCATAAAAACCCAGACCAGCTGACAGACGAAGACGAAACCATCGTCTGGGAGTTTGCTGGCAATCATATGGCATTCTTTTTGACATGGCTGATTCGCCATGATTTGTTAGGCGAAATCCATCTGGAGGCAGACGAAGCACCTGCAATAGAAGCGGTGAAACAGAAAACCATGACCGGTGCAGCATTTTTCAGTCAATACTGTGACATGGTACTTTGCAGAGAAGATATGGCAGAATGCATTCTGCCATTTGTGGATGCCTATTACGAAACCAATTATTTAAAAGATTACGGAGATTACATGGGGGAGAAAACCCTTTCCACCGCCTTTGTCTGGGAAGACTATGAAGCCTTTGAACCTATTTTAGATCGGGCATATGCAGCATATTGTCAAAAGCATGATGGAACGTTGGAATAGAGCAAATGGACAGAAATTACAATACAATGCATATGTGTACAAACGCAGGTGATTTTCCCTCCCAAACAAAACAGGAAATTGCCGAACAAATCCGAAAAAGTACCACTTTGCCGCTGGATGATATCTGGATTAGTGGAGAAACAGAATACCCCTGTCTTTCCATTTTAGTGAATGGGGCAGATGCTTGCCTTACTTATTTTGAAATAGAAGGTGTCATGTGGCTGTCCTATGGAACCAGGCAGAAACCCGTTATGTTTATGGCAGGTGGAGAAGAATGGGAAGCACCTTCTGACAGTGTTGTTTCCATAGAACATGCAATCGCTTGTATGGAAGCATTTTTTGAAACAAGAAAAAAGCCAGCCTGTATCGCATGGCAGCCACTATGATATCGTTTTTCTATACAAAGAGGATCTGATTTCTTCAAGAACACTCATGGAAAGGAGCCGAACATGGAACATCATACCTTAAGCAGTGTCATTTTCGACTTAGATGGCACGCTGCTGGATTCCACCCATGTCTGGTCAGAGATTGACCGGCAGATTTTGCAGCATTATGACATGGAAGCTCCGGCAGATTTGACCGAACAGATTAAAAAAATGACGATCACAGAATCGTCCCAATACTTTATTCACCGTTTTCATCTGCCCTGCACACCGGCAGCGTTCAGCACGATGGTGCAGTCCATGGCAGAAGATGCCTACCGGAACACCCTATCACTAAAAGACGGTGTTCTGCCGCTGCTGGACTTACTGGATGCCCGCAGGATTCCCTACTGTGTTGCAACGGCAACCTATCCGGCTCTGGCAGAAGCCGCATTAAAACGGCTGCACATTTGGGAACGACTTGCCTTTCTCATAACGGAACAGGAAGTCGGCATTGGAAAAACGCAGCCTATCATTTACCGACAGGCTGCTAACCGGATGGGCTGCGGCAAACGCCAGACAATCGTGGTAGAAGATGCCCTGCATGGCATTTGCTCTGCAACAAGGGATGGATTTTTTACCGTTGGTGTTTATGATACTACCATCTCTCAAGCGGAATGGGGGCAAATTCAGCAGACGGCAACGGTAGCTGTCAAGAGTCTGTCCGATTTCCAGAATGCCATTCATATGGGCTTGATTCCGTTGTAACCGATAGGCGGCTCTTTGCTTCTCAGCATAGAAATCTATTTTTGCATTTCCTCTCACGGATACCGGTCTCATCTCCGTCGGCAGAATCGCTACGCTGTCTGCCTGTGTCCGCTGTCCGCCATTGTACGTTGTG
>CAUDDP010000126.1 GCA_958448395.1 uncultured Oscillospiraceae bacterium
TCATATCTACAATGTTTTCTCTCCAGAAGTACGTGATAGCTCCTATTTTAACGCCCTGAATCAGATCCTGCGGCGGATTGAAAATGCAGTTGGCTTAAGTTATGGCACACTTTCCGAGGTTTCTGATGTGGAGAAGACCGCCGAAGAGGTGATATCCTCCAAGCAGCGGTCGTTTACCCGTGTATGTGACCTGCAAAAAGGCTTGCAGACCGCATTGGAGCAGCTCTTGTATGGAATGCAGTACTATCGAAATGCTTATCATTTTTCGGGCTATCCGGCGGCAACGCTATCCTGCAATTTCGGTGATGGTGTACTGGAGAATGCCAGTGAGGAATTTGCACGACAGCTGGCGATGGTACAGGCTGGTGTGCTGAAGCCGGAATATCTGCTGCAATATCATTTTCAGTGCACCGAAGAGGCAGCATTGGCAATGCTGCCGGAAAAGGGCAACCCGAATGATTACAGTCTGTATGGCACAGGTGGGGGTACATAATGCTTTCTCCTGCGTATTACGACCAGTGCACGGATGCCATTCTATTGCACTATGCACGGCTGGAAGATGCCATCCTTTCTGCAATGGTACGGCGAATCCTGAGAATGGGATTTGTATCCGAGGCAACGAAACATCAAGCGGAAATGCTGCAGGAAGCTGGACTGCTTTACAATGATATTCTGAGAATCATTGCCAGACAAACCAACCAGACAGTAAAGCAGGTACAGACATTATTCGAAGATGCCGGTGTCCGCACTGTGGAAATAGACAACGAGGTTTACAGAGAAGCCGGGATGAATCCGGTTGACATCCGGCAGTCAGACAGTATGCGGCAGACATTAGAAGCCGGATTCCGAAAAACGCTGGGGGTCATGGACAATCTGACCAGCACAACGGTTCTGACCACACAGCGAGCATTTTACAGGGCTTGCAACGATGCCTATATGCAGATTACCAGCGGTGCGTTTTCTTATCAGGAAGCCATCCGGAACGTACTGAAACAGGCGGCACAGGGCGGCTTAACGGTCGAATATCCATCCGGACATACAGATAAATTAGACATTGCCATTCGCCGTGCGGCTCTCACGGGCGTGGGACAGACGGCAACGGAAATCGGCAAAATGAATGCTGAGGCGAACGGCTGTTATCTGATGGAAATCAGTGCCCATTCTGGTGCCAGACCCACGCACGCAGTGTGGCAGGGGCAGCTTGTCACACTGACCGGAAAGGATGCCGGGGAAGTGATTGACGGTATGAGAGTCTTTACCCTATCGGAGATTGGCTATGGCAGCGGCAGCGGCTTTCGGGGATGGAACTGCCGCCATGACTGGTATCCGTACTTCCCCGGATTGAGCACGCCAAACTACAGCAAAAAAGAGCTGGAAGACTTGAATGCCAGAAAGATAGAATGGAATGGCAAAAAGTACACGGAATACGAGATTTCGCAGATGCAGCGGGCACAGGAACGGAAAATTCGGGAGCTGAAACGGCAGACCGTGAAAATGCAGGATGCAGCAGATTTCACGGATCATCCGGAACTGAAAGCAGCCGCTACGGCAGACTATCAGGCAATGGCTGTCAAGCTGAAGATTGCGGAAAAGGATTTGCAGGTGTTCTGTAAAGCCACTGGACAGGATAGAGACCGATTTAGAGAACAGGTGCTTGGATTCGGTCGGTCAGAGGCTCAGAGGGCGGTGCAGGCGAACAATTCCAATTTCAGAAACATAATGCAGAAAAAGGGCATTAAAAATCCTCCGAAAAGCCTTGCAGAATTTGAAAAAATGAAGTATAATAATCCTAAGGAATATGATTTGATGCAGTCATATTCTAAGTCTGTGGATTCTGGTATGATGTCTCCGCTTGTTGGATATGAGAAATACAAGGAATATCATCATCGTGTGGAAACAGAACTGATTGGACTTACAACGAGCAATGGTATTCAGATTCAATCCCAAAGCAAGCATTTTTTGGAACGCGTATTTGGTACCATTTCCGACCCATCTCATGGTGGTGTTATGCGGTCTGGTGTGGAATTAGAGGACATTGCAGACGCTTTAAAAAATGGTGAAATCAAAAGAAGAATATCTCAACCAGATAGCATTGCATTTTTTACAGATAAATGTACAGTAACAGTAAATCCAAAAACGGGAAATTTAATTCAAACAAATCCACAAAAACGGAAATGAGGGAATGTGTCATATGCAGATATTGTTGGATATTGATGACTTTAAATTTTTAGAAGAAAATGCTACTAAAGACACTCTGAATTTGATAAAATCAAAAATTTTCAAGCGTAATTCTGTTTTAATTACTATCTCAAATTATTCCGATTTTATGGTAGAGTTAAATTTTGATATTGTTGAAAACGGTATGGATGATGAAGACACTGTAAATGAAGTCGGAAAGAAACTGTATAATATCTATGATAAGATATTAGACCAGAAAGCGAGGAATCAAAATGAAAATTGAATGCACACCAAAAGAAGCAGCCGACCTCATAGAAGAACTACGAAGTCGGCTGAAAGAGTTTGATATGACGTTAAAGCTGGATAGTGACGACTTAGAATTCATTCAGAACGAAACTACGCCCACAAAGGAGCTTGTGGACGAATTGATGACACGAGAAGGCGTTGAAACAACGATTGCAGAACCATATGAAGACGTGGTGGTTGCCGCAAACGGTCCTGCAATGATTCTGAAAATTATAGATTAAGCACTCTGCAAAGGGTGCTTTTTTCATGCCAGAAAGGAAAATCAAAATGTTTAAATTGGAAATCATTGACGGAAAAGGAATCTTCCTGAACGGGGTAAAAATTGAACCTGTGGTAGATTGGGCTGTTGAAAGTGATGGTTGCACACAAATCGTTACTTTGAGATTGCAAGTCGATGAGTTGAAAATGGACTGCGGATTTGAAACCCGTCAGAAGAATTTAGCAGAAATGCGAAAACGATAACTTTGCTGTTTACCAGCACGATAAAAGACAAATCAGCATCCGAAAGGGTGCTATTTTGCTGCTGTAGCTCAGTCGGTAGAGCAGAAGACTGAAAATCTTCGTGTCGCAGGTTCGATTCCTGTCGGTAGCACCAAAAAAAACAGCATCGGGAAACCGGTGCTATTTTTATACCCAAAAAACAGAAAGTGAGGAAAATAGTATGACACTCAAAATCACAGGGACAACAGAAGAAGTCACCGCATTCCTGCAAGAAATCGGGGAAAAGTCCATTTTGATGAATCTGGAGGACTTGGACATCGGCGAGGAGGAAGCAGAAGATGATTGACCAGAAATTTTTGGAAGGCATCGGCGTGACTGATGCAGAAACCATCAAGACGATTACGGAAACCTATGCCACAGACATCAAAGCAGAACAGGATGCAGCTAAAACAGTACAGGAACAGTTGACAGCAG
>CAUDDP010000127.1 GCA_958448395.1 uncultured Oscillospiraceae bacterium
TCTCGCCCTGGACCTCGGCAGCATTTTCGAGAAATTGCTGCACCAAAAAGCTTTACTGATGATGTGAAATTGCTTAAGTGGATGACATTGCTCACACTGTGGGGAACCACCCTCGCCAAGATGAGCCAGCTTGACCATAGTCGCCTGCGGCGTGTATGGGTTGCAATTTGTCAGAAAGTGTGGTATAATAACAGCACGAACTATCAAAACAAACCGGAAAAGCGAGGCACACTATGACTAAAAAAGAAACATTTATCCAAATCTATCAGGAAAAAATCAAACGGCGTGGAGCAGAACAGCTCCTGAACTGGCTGCAATCCGATGCCAGCGATTTCTTTACCGCCCCTTCCAGTACCCGTTACCACGGCTCTTATGAAGGCGGTCTGGTAGAACACAGCCTGAATGTCTATGATTGTCTGGTGGACTATCTGGCAAGACCCCGCACAAAAGAACGGTACGGCATGGATTACTCAGAAGAAACGGTTGCTCTGGTAGCACTGCTGCATGATTTATGTAAGGTCAATTTCTATGCAGTTGATTACCGCAATGCCAAAAATGCACAGGGTGTCTGGGAAAAGGTTCCTTACTATACCATTCGGGATACGATGCCGTATGGGCACGGGGAAAAATCCGTCTATATGCTGTCCGGTTTCCTGCGGCTCTCCAGAGAAGAGGCATTTGCCATCCGGTATCACATGGGCTTTTCCGGCCCAGAGGATAAAAACCAGATCGGCAGAGCACTGGAACAGTTTCCACTCGCACTGGCACTCAATGTGGCAGATATGGAAGCCTCCTATTTTTTAGAAGGTACACCGGAAAAATAACTGGCAACTTCTCCGTTATTTGTTTTGATGTCACAGGAAAAATGAAAAGGAGTCAATCATCATGAACTGGTACGACCACGCAATTATTTATCACATTTACCCGCTGGGATTTTGCGGTGCACCAAAGCACAATGAGGGCGGTGAACCGGTCAACCGACTGGAAAAGGTACTGGACTGGATTCCGCACTTGAAAGAAATGCAGGTGGATGCGGTTTATTTCGGGCCGGTCTTTGAATCCGTAGAACACGGCTATGATACGACTGATTATAAGCAAATTGACCGCCGACTTGGTACGAATGAAATGTTCAAGCAGATCTGTCAGGTACTGCATGAAAACGGCATTCGGATCATTCTGGACGGTGTCTTCAATCACGTGGGCAGAAATTTCTGGGCATTCCGGGATGTACAGGAAAAGAAACAAGCCTCTCCTTACTGTGACTGGTTCGCCGGTTTGAATTTCGGCGGCTCCAGCCCATGCGGCGATCCATTCTGGTATGAAGGCTGGAACGGCTACTATAATCTGGTCAAGCTGAACCTCAAGAACTGGCATGTCTGTGACCATCTGATTGATGCTGTTGGCTACTGGATGGATGAATTTGATATTGACGGCATTCGGTTCGATGCAGCAGATTGCGTGGACTTTGACTTCTTCAAGCGAATCCGCAGCTTCTGCAAGGGCAAAAAGGCGGATTTCTGGCTCATGGGTGAAATCATTCACGGTGACTACAAGCGTTGGGCGAACCCGGAAATGCTGGATTCCGTTACAAACTATGAATGCTATAAGGGCATTTACTCCTCCCACAATGACAAAAACTATTTTGAAATCGACTATTCCATCAACCGTCAGTTCGGAAACGGCGGCATTTACAAGGGGATCAATCTGTATAACTTCGTAGACAACCATGACGTGAACCGTCTTGCCAGCACGCTGGTTGATCAGCGGTATCTGCCTCTCTGCTATACACTGCTGTATGCAATGCCGGGTATTCCGTCTATTTACTACGGTAGTGAATACGGTGTACAGGGACGGCACGAGAATAACTCCGACGATGGACTGCGTCCTTGTCTGGATCTGGCAGAGCTGCAGCGGAGTGGCAATCTGGATCTGTATCGCCATCTGGTTAAGCTGGGCAGAATCTATAAGGCATATCCAGCATTGCGTACCGGCGGTTATCAGACTGTTATCGTCCGCAATCGGCAGCTGCTGTTCCGGAAGGACTGGAATGATACAACGGTTTATGTGGCATTGAATCTGGAAGACTGCAACTATGACATGCAGTTCGGCACCCACCTGTCGGCTTTGGTGGATGTGGTCAGTGGGCAGCCCATTGAAGTAAACAACGGCAATGCTTTTGTACACATGCCGCCGTTTAGTGCTATGATTCTAGTAGCAGATGACATTGTCAACAATGCAGATACACCAGAAACAACAATGGCAGAAGCTGCACCGAAGCCAGTCGAAGCAGGCGATCGTTACAAGCAGGAAGACGGCAGTGTTTGGAAGGTTACCTCTCTGGCAAACCATGCAGAAACACAGGAAGTCCTTGTCATTTATCAGGAAGAAGCAACCGGCAAAGTATGGGCAATGCCGAAGGCACTCTTCATGGACAGAAAGATGGAACTCCTCTAAGCAAGGATTCCGTTTGAGAAAAGAATCGCTCTTTCCAATTTGGAAAGGGCGATTCTTGTACAAGCCATGCAAATCTATTTTTCTCCCATTTCCGTACATTTCTCTGGAGGTGACACATTTGTTTTCAGAACAACATCAACGTACCATTGCCCTCATCGGCATGGACGCTTTTCAAAAGCTTCAGCAGGCACATGTCATGGTATTCGGACTGGGTGGTGTTGGTTCCTACCTCACAGAAGCCCTCGCCCGTGCCGGAGTCGGACGTCTCACCATTGTAGACCATGACACTGTGAGCCTCTCCAACTGCAACCGTCAGCTCCCTGCCCTGCATTCTACCGTTGGCATGCCGAAAACCACTGTCATACAACAACGCATTGCAGACATCAACCCCGATTGTCAGGTTACAGTAAAAGACTGCTTTTTTTCACCGGAAACTGTTGACCAGTTTTCTTTTGCAGATTGCAGCTTTGTGGCAGATGCCATTGATACCGTCACTGCAAAATTGCTGCTGATTGAAAAAGCAAAAGCCGCCAATGTACCCGTTATCAGCTGTATGGGAACCGGCAACAAACTCGACCCCTCTCGTTTCCGCATTACAGACTATACCAAAACACAAGTCTGCCCACTGGCACGGGTGATGCGGCTGGAACTACGGAAACGTGGTATTACAGATGTGCCCGTGCTCTGGTCAGACGAATCCCCAAAATCAGCACAGGGACTGGGAAAAACCGAACACGGCAAACCAGTTCCAGCAAGTATCTCCTATGTGCCATCTGTGGCAGGAATGCTCATTGCTGGATACATCATTAACCAATTAACAGAACAGAATGCAAAATAATATTGCTTTGAAAGACAAATAAAATAACGTGAGTTCGACGAGAGCGTTTTATCTGCCGAATGGCAACTGCGGTCAAGCTGGCTCAGGCGGCGAG
>CAUDDP010000128.1 GCA_958448395.1 uncultured Oscillospiraceae bacterium
CGGCACAGTTTGTGATTGGCAGCGGTAGAATGCATTCTCGTCGAACTTACATTAAAATAAGTGGTAAAAATAGCGGCTGTAAAGAAATTACAGCCGCTATTTTGAATGGATGAGAAAATCCGTTACATTAGGATTTTATCTGTCAGGATATGGTTTCTGTTTTTTCTATATTTTCTGGTACATATGCTGTAATTGCAGCATCAATTTCCGCCAAATCCTCTTCCATTAGCACGCCCTTTTCCAGCCCAGCCGGATGCGTTCAAAATAATCTGATAATCTGCCATCTTTCCGATGGCGTCCAGAAATCCTTTTTTTAAAAACGTTCTTAAGTTAAACATTATACATTTCCTCCCATTGATAATACTGCGGCGGTTTCTGCGGTCTGCGGCAGCACCTGCTGTCCATCCACATAAATTAAGCCATAATAAGTGCTCTTATATGAAAAATCTGGACTGCTGATAAGGTATGCTTTGCAGCCATAACTGGATTCCAATCCTTTTTTACTTGTATCGTTGCATCTGTATATGGTTGCAGAAGAGTCTCCTGTCAGTAAAACGGCATATGAGCTGTTGCCGGAAAAAGTACATCCTTTGCAGTAAATATTGGAGGATTGTGTAGCAGCGACACAATACGATGTCGCAGTGAGCAGATTTACATTTTCCAGATAAACTTTACTATTGCTTAGGACACGAATTGGTGCAGTTGCAGAAGTGTTCGCATATTCTGTGTCAGTACAGTTTATTGTGACATTTAGCATATTGAGAAAACTGTTATCTAAATTGATATTCCCCTTTATCACTGTATCCGAAGCAGAATTTCCGATCAATGATATATAGGCAGATGTGAATGCCATCTCCTTATTGGGAATGGTATAGGTGCCAGCTGCCAGACGAATAATTGCCTTTTTTGCATACATAACATCATTCAAAGCTTCATCCAAGGTTCGATATGGTGCATTTTCTGTTCCCGGACTACTATTGCTTCCAGAGGCTGCATTCACATATCTTGTAATCACTTCTACAGATTCTTTTGCAATTCGGTTGGCTCGTTCCATGTAAACTGGAATGCCGTTTTTGCAGATAATAGAAGGCGGTGTACTGATATAGCCGCTGACTTGGCAATTTGCAAAATTTAAAAAGCCACCGTTTTCTACCTGAATAGAATTGATTTCTCCGCCGTAAATCGCTGTGCATCCGCCATACTGCAATAGATAAGGGGTTGTGCAGTTAGATAGTGTTACAACACTGTTGTGAGATTTGATGTTCTGCATGGTACTTTTATTTAAATTACAAAAAGAATTATACAAGATAATGTTACTGTTGCTGCTGACAAAGTCTATATCGTCTATTTCCAAAGATCCATGATAGGCGAAAATTGTATTCTGTATCTTTGGTGCTGTCAGGATACTATCATTGTTCTGGATTGCCTCTAAACGAATCGAACGAGCATACAGGTGAATGCCGCTGCCGTATTCATTTGTTTGATCAGTTGCTGTATAGGTTTGTCCACGTTTCAAACAAATGATTGCATTTTTATAAGAATTTGCCAAAACCAGTGCCTTGTCCAATGTTTTGACCGCTGTTGTAGTTGTGCGACCGTCATTGTCATCAGAACCAGAAGCCGTATTTACATATATTCTGGCACGTTCACCAATAGTATAGCCCTGTAGGGACTGCAAAAGGGATTCTACACGATTGACATTGCTTTCTGTACGGTCAGCATCTGCTTTTACCGTTTTACTGGTTTGGGTTACATTTTGCTGAATGGTTTCCATTTCCGAAAGATACTGATCACCTTTTTGGGTAATCGTATTGATATATGTATCATAGTAAGTTTTCATTTCCTCTGGTGTTGGAAGAGCAGAAGTATCTCCTTCGATGGAGGCCTTCACGATGGATGGAATCATTTGCGATTTTGCAACAATGGAACCATCTTGATTTTTTGCAATCCATTGGATGGGGACAATTCCGGCAGAGACAGTAACAGATGCCGGCAGAAGTACCTTTTGTTCTACAATGGGAAGGTCATAAATCAAAGCATTGGGCAGTTGTACCCGCAGATAGTAACTTTCTGCACCAGAAACTTCCGGATAGGTGAAAGAAATCGTTCGGGTGTTATTTTCCCCTTGTATGGCAAGCAGGCAGTGATTTACAATTGCATAATAGCTGCCTTTTTCAATGGTTATGTGCATATGGTTGCATCGCTCCTTTTCTATGATTTTTGTGTGCATGAAGAAACCCCTTCACTATATGGGCGTTTTGGAGCAAAACTTGTATGTAAACGTACAAGTTGAAATTCAAGTTTACAAAAAGTACATTTTATTTGTAGGAAGTTACAAATCTTATTTTTCATTTTTGTTGACAATCACAATTTTAAAACGAAAAATCCGGTACAAAAATAGTACCGGATTTTATAAAATAAAAGCAACTTATTTTTCTAATATCATACGTGCAATTTCATCTGGATGGGAAACCGTTAATGTTGCACCGTTTTTCAGCAAGAATGCTTTGGAACGAAATCCCCATTCTACAAAAATGCCATCCATTTCAGCATTTTTTGCAGTCTGTATATCTACATCGGAGTCTCCGATATAGACAGCTTGATTTCGATTCACCTGCAATTGCTGCAATACTTCGTTGACGGAATCTGGTGCAGGTTTTTTCAAAATGTGTTCCCGTTCTCCAACAGCAAAATCAAACATGCCATCAAAGTACTGTTTGCAAAGATTTTGTACGGCATAGTCTGCCTTATTGGAGACCACAGCCGTTTTGCATCCGGCATGTCGTAGTGTTTGCAATAGTTGTAAGATACCGTCATAGGGTTGCGTGGTATCTGCACAATGTACCTGATAATGTGCAGTAAAATCATGGTGAACCATATCAATTTGTTCGACTGGTGTACCAGCTGGCACGCCTCGTTCAATCAGTTTTCGGATGCCGTTTCCAACGAAAAAACGCACTTCTTCCAGTGTATGCTGTGGATAGTTTGATTTTGCAAGAGCTGCATTCAGGCTATTGGTCAAGTCCTGTAAAGTGTTCAATATGGTGCCATCCATATCAAAGATGGCAAGTTGATAGTGCATAGGATCCCTCTTTTCCTGTTTGTGATTTTGTTATAACGTGAGTTCGATGAGAGCGTTTTATCTGCCGAATGGCAACTGCGGTC
>CAUDDP010000129.1 GCA_958448395.1 uncultured Oscillospiraceae bacterium
TGTTTTCAGAAACAGTAAACTTCTGATTGACAACAGCATAATTCGTATTTGTACCGTTCGTTGCCAGAACCTTGTAGTAATACGTTCCTGCTGTCAGGTCACCGAAGCTAACATAATTGTCCAAGTTAGCAACGTTGTAAGAAGTTGCATTCGGATAAGCAGACCGTCCGGTTACCAAATTGTTATTCTGATCATAAACACCAACTGTAATCTTTGTAATATTAGAATCGGACTGTACCGTTCCGCCGATGGAAACTGCTTTTCCTATTTGAATATTTGGAATCGTCGTACCACCAACAATACGAATCATATCAGATGTCGTGCTGCTATCAGATACCGTGAATTTCTGGTTGACAATTGTATTATTGATATGCGTACCGTTGGCAGCAACAATTTTATAATAATATGTACCAGCACTTAAATATTCAAATTTGACATAAGCATCTAAGTTAGCAATATTGTAAGTCTTTGCATTAGGAGCAACCGTTCTTCCAGTGACTGGCTTTCCATTTTCATTAAATACACCAATGGTCAGTTTTGTAATGTTAGAGGACTGAGAGGTTACAATTCCTCCAATGGAAACAGACTTTCCGACTGTGATATTCGGAATCGTTGCTCCACCGATTATACTCATGTTATCTGCTATTGTACTGCTGTTTTTGGATACCGTGATTTTCTGATTGACAACTGCATAATTCGTATGGGTGCTGTTGTTGACCAAAACCTTATAGTAATATGTCCCCACTGCCAGACCGCTAAAACTAACATAATCGTCCAGATTGGCAACATCATATGCTTTTGCATTCGGATAAGCAGACCGTCCCGTTACCAGATCATTATTCTGATCATAAACACCAACTGTAATCTTTGTGATATTAGAATCGGACTGTACCGTTCCGCCAATGGAAACCGCTTTGCCAACCGGGATGCTGGTCGGAATGATAGTGCCATTTACTATACAGATATCATTCTCTGTGGATGTTACCATACGGCCGCTCACTGTAAAGCTCTGATTGACTACAATATCATTTGTGTTGCCAGTATTGGATGCAATTACTTTATAATAGTAAGTACCTTCTGACAATGTTCCGAACTGTACATAGCTGTCCAGATTTCGGAGGTCATAGCTTTTTGTGTACGGTCGAACCGTCTTTCCTGTCAATTGATTGCCACTCTGATCAAATACGCCAACTGTCAGCTTTGTAATCTGTGTGTTCGCCGATGTGACAACACCAGTCAAACGAATAGACTGCCCCATTGAAATATCCGGAATCGTTATGCCGCCTGTAATACTCAGGTCATCTGCTGGCGTGCCGAGCTGTGAAACAGAATCCGATACGATAAAGCTCTGGTTCAAAATCGTATAATCGTTATAAGTCGCATTGCTGGCAGTTACACGATAGTAATAGGTTCCTGTTTGGAGTGACGAAAACTGCATTGCATTGTCCAATGTATTCAGGTCATATTCCACTTGATTCGGAGAAACCGTCTTTCCCATCACCTGTTCACCAGATGTGTTGTAAACACCAACTGTGAGAACGGTAATTTTAGAAAAATCCGATTTTACTATGCCGCTGATGGAAACGGCAGTGCCTTTTGTAATATTCGGAATCGTATGATTGGCAGTAATACTGAGAAAATCAGATGGTACGACTTCAATCGGAAGTTCCTCCGGTACTGCAACAATGGAGGGCGTCAACGCATCATCTGCTGATGCCTGTGCTTCCGATGTTGCAACGACAGGTGCAGCCATACACGGAAGGGCTGCAATCTCCTGTACAGAGAGAAGTGCCAAAAATACACTGACAAATACTTTTACTTGATTGTGGTTCTTCATAATCATCCACCCTTTTAAAAAAATCAGGATACAAGGTTTGTTGTCTCTGCATATTTCTCTTTTTTCTATTGCAGATTGATTTTACTGTTTGCTCCAAGCAGAACAGCGGTTATGCAATTTGTTCCACCATTCCAAAGAAAAAAGGCTTCTTATTAATAGAAGCTCCATTTTACGCCGATTTCCCCATCAAATGAAACGGATATTTTTCTGCAAGATGTCTATATTATAACATGTTTTTTCCAAGCTGTCAAGCCGAAGGTTTCGTTTTATTTGCTTTTTATTTTAATCAAATTTAAATATTCTATGAAAATAGAAAGAAAAAGGAAATTTGATTTGTTTTTTCTGTTTTTAATTTATATTTATTTCATCTTCCTTTTTGATATATTTTAATCCAATTCACAAAAGAAAACGAAAACTGCTTGACAAATGATGCACTCTGTGTTACACTACAAAACGGAATCATAAAACATAGGATGTGAGTATTTTGGAAAAGACAAAAAACAAATGGATTTCGTTTCTAACGGACGGTATCCTGTCAGGTCTGATGCTGGGCATTGGGGGTATGGTCAGTCTCTCCAGCGAAAACCGCTTCTTAGGAGCATTTTTCTTCTCGCTGGGGCTGTTCTGTATTGTACAGTTCCAATACGGGCTGTTTACCGGAAAGGTTGGCTACATCGTAAATCGAAACCTGCCCTATGTGGCAGAAACGGCAGTTACCCTACTTGCAAATGCACTAGGCACGCTGGTTGCAGCGGTGTTACTGCGGCAGGTTCGATTCTTCACAACTGCCGTCAGCAACATGGATGTGACCATTGCAGAACGGGTACAGGCAATGGTATCCGGGAAGCTGAATGATCGTCCACTGAGCATGTTCATACTGGCAATTTTCTGTGGTATGTTGATGTTCACGGCAGTGGACGGCAACCGCCAATGTCGGGCAAAACAAAATTTTACTGGTGCACTATTCGTGGTAGTGATGCCAGTGATGGTCTTTATCATCTGTGGGTTCAACCACTGTATTGCGGATATGTTCTATTATTTCTTTGCAGGCTGTCCGCAGCCGGGAAAAGCCATATTGTATTTCGCACTGGTTATTTCCGGAAATGCAGTCGGCGGCATGGTCATACCACTGTTGAAAAAGTTATCCAACAATCCCCTGTAATTTGCAGTGAGTACAACAAAAAATGTGCTGTTCCAATCGGGCAGCACATTTTTCTTTCATAAAATAAAGTGAGTTCGATGAGAATGCATTCTACCGCTGCCAATCACAAACTGTGCCGGCAGA
>CAUDDP010000130.1 GCA_958448395.1 uncultured Oscillospiraceae bacterium
AGAGGGCGGACAGCGGTGGCTTATTTCTCAATCCGTTATCTTATCCAACTCGTTTCCTCTGCAAGGGGGACAGCTTGTCCCCCTTGCATCCCCCTCCGCCAAGCTGAGCCAGCTTGACCGCAGTTGCCATTCGGCAGATAAACCAATTTTCTATCGCAAAACAACGACTGTGAATTTTACAATGAAAACAAGGAGTGTGTCCACCATGCTAACCGGAAAAACTGTTGTACTAGCAGTTACTGGCAGCATTGCTGCCTATAAAATTGCAAACCTTGCTCGTATGCTGAAAAAATTACACTGTAATGTACAGGTATTGATGACCCAAAACGCCACCAATTTTATCAACCCAATCACCTTTGAAACCCTGACTGGAAACAAATGCCTGATTGATACCTTCGACCGCAATTTTCAATATAGCGTAGAGCATGTAGCACTTGCCAAACAAGCTAATCTTGTTCTAGTTGCACCGGCATCCGCAAATGTCATCGGCAAACTGGCAAACGGCATTGCAGATGATATGCTGACCACAACGGTTATGGCATGTCCCTGCAAAAAAATTATTTCCCCTGCTATGAATCACAACATGTATCACAATCCCATTGTACAGGACAACCTGAAAAAACTGGCTCGTTTCAATTATGAAATCATTCCGCCTGCAACAGGGATGCTCGCCAACGGCGATTCCGGTGATGGCAGGATGCCGGAAGAATCTCTGCTGCTGGAATATATTCTACGGGAAATTGCCTTTGAAAAAGACCTTGCCGGAAAAAAGTTTCTGATTACAGCTGGTGCAACCAGAGAAGCCCTTGACCCTGTTCGGTTTCTTACAAACCACTCCTCCGGAAAAATGGGCTGTGCATTGGCGAAAGCTGCCATGCAGCGTGGTGCAGATGTCACACTGGTGGCTGCCCACATGGAAGTGACACCACCGCCCTTTATTACCGTCATTCCAGTGATTTCTGCGGCAGAGATGTATCAGGCGATTGCACCAATTGCCAAGGAATTTGACTGTATCATTAAGGCGGCAGCGGTTGCAGACTATACGCCTATGGAAACGGCGGAACAGAAAATCAAAAAAGCAGATGGTACGCTGACGGTTTCCTTACAGCGTACTACTGACATTTTAAAAGCACTCGGCGAACACAAAACAGAAGGACAGTTTCTATGCGGTTTCTCCATGGAAACAGAACATGTAACAGAAAACTCCAGAAAAAAACTGCACGCAAAACATTGCGATATGATCTGTGCCAACAGCCTGCGGACAGAAGGGGCTGGATTTGGTGCAGATACCAATATTATTACCATTATCACAATGGATGCGGAAATCTCACTTGAAAAAATGACAAAGGAACAGGCTGCTCACCAAATTCTCAATGAAATCAAAAACCGCATTCATTCTGCTCATTGATTTTGATGGAAACTTTTCAAAAATGCTTGTCAATTTCTGAAAAATGTTGTATAATAAAAACGGTCACGTTTTATTCGATCAATTTTATCAATTGGAGGATTTCACATTATGTATCAGGATATGATGGATACCATCGGCTTTGTTTCCAAATACGATGCCGAAGTTGCTGCTGCCATGCAGCAGGAACTTGCAAGACAGAAAAGAAATTTGGAACTCATCGCCAGCGAGAATATTGTTTCTCCCGCTGTAATGGCTGCTATGGGTTCTGCCCTCACCAATAAGTATGCAGAAGGTCTGCCACACAAGCGGTACTATGGCGGATGCGAATATGTTGACATTGTAGAGGAAATTGCCATTGACCGTGCAAAGAAGCTGTTTGGGGCACAGTATGCCAATGTACAGCCGCACTCTGGTGCACAGGCAAACACCGCTGTTTACTTTGCTCTGCTTCAGCCGGGAGACACCGTACTGGGCATGAGTTTGGCACATGGCGGACATCTGACACATGGCTCTCCGGTCAATATTTCCGGTAAATATTTTAACTTCGTTTCCTATGGTCTGGGTGACGATGAAGTAATTGACTACGATAAGGTAGCTGCTCTGGCAAAGGAACATAAGCCGAAGCTGATTGTTGCCGGAGCAAGTGCATATCCGAGAATCATTGATTTCCCGAAACTGTCTGAAATTGCAAAGTCGGTTGGTGCTTATCTGATGGTGGATATGGCACACATTGCTGGTTTGGTAGCCTCCGGTATGCATCCATCACCAGTTCCGTATGCAGACGTTACCACCACAACGACACACAAGACACTGCGTGGTCCTCGTGGCGGTCTGATTCTTTGCAATGACGAAGAAATCGCAAAGAAGATTAACAAGGCAGTGTTCCCAGGTACACAGGGCGGTCCATTGATGCATGTAATTGCAGCAAAGGCTGTTTGCTTTGGAGAAGCCATGAAGCCAGAATTCAAGGAATACGGCAAGCAGATCGTAGCCAATGCACAGGCACTGGCAAAGGGTCTGGTAGAACGTGGTTTCCATCTGGTTTCTGGTGGTACAGATAACCACTTGATGCTGGTGGATCTGCGTCCGTTCTCCATCACCGGCAAGGAACTGGAACACCGTCTGGATGAAGTATATATCACAGTCAACAAGAATGCGATTCCAAACGATCCAGAAAAGCCGTTTGTCACCTCTGGTCTGCGTGTTGGTACGCCGGCAGTTACCAGCCGTGGTCTCGGTGTTGCAGAAATGGACAGGATTGCAGAATGCATGTATCTGACAGCGACCCAGTTTGAAGAAAAGGCAGATGACATTCGGGCTATGGTAACCGAAATCTGCAAACAGTACCCCCTCTACGAATAACTTACTTTTCTTTTTACTTAAAAAAGAAAAGTAAGCAAAAGAAAAAAGAGTTCGCCGTTCGGCGGGGAAACCTTGCTGCATTTATTTTTGTGATTATCTTTTTACTCAAAAAAG
>CAUDDP010000131.1 GCA_958448395.1 uncultured Oscillospiraceae bacterium
CGTCTCCCGCCCTTGAGGGCATCCAATGCCCCATCTTTTCTATTTCATAACGGTGAGTGGGCTGTCTGCGGCGACTCGCCGCCTGAGCCAGCTTGACCGCAGTCGCCATTCGGCGGAGCAATCCACTTCATCATTTAAAAGTGAATTTCGTGCAAGCAATCAGCTTGACTTTTTAAAAAAAATATGATACAATAAAAACGGACGCTTTACAATTTATCAATTTTTTTGTATGAAAGGAATATCATTATGGACGATTTCACAAACGGTACAACCCCGCAGGATCAAACTGGCTTTGCACCGCCGCAGCCAGACGCCTCCATGCAAAACGATACAGCTGCTCCACAGCAGCCAGAGGCAAGCAACCCATTTCAACAAACACCGCCGGCTCCGGAATCCAATCCTATTCCGCCACAGCCGGAAACAACTAACGCATTCCAACAGACACCACCACCGTTTCAGCAGCCGGATTTTAACAACTTTGAAATGCAGGATGGTAAAATCACAGGAGCTCAGCCAAAAAGGAAGAAAAAAGGCTGGAAAGTAGCTGTCATCTCTGTTGTCAGTGCAGTTGTCGTATTGGGAGCAGCCAGTGGCATTGCCTATGCTGCCAGCGATACGGTAAAAAACTTTGTCAAGATGAACATGGGCAGTGACGACAACTATTATGAATGGGTGGTCGAAAAAAATGCCAAGGACTGGGGTCGCAGTGTTTCCGAAAGCTATGAAAAAAGCATCGCCCTCTCGCAAAAAGAACCGCAGTCTGACCTTTCTGTCAGCATCACGCTCAATCAGGAAGCACAGAATCTGCTGCAAGAAGAATTGCTTGCAGAATCCGGCGAAACAATCAACCTTTCTTCTGCCACAATCACTTGCAGCGGAAAGGTAGAAGCAGAAAAATTGGGGGGCAAGCTGACGGTCACACTCAATGATACACAGGTACTAGAGGGGAATGCGGTCATGGATGCCAGCGGTCTGTATGTACAGATTCCAACATTCTCTGACCAATACCTTTCCATTCCAATGGAAGAAATGATTGCAGAAACAGATGTGTCTTCTGACACACCATTCGATCTGTCTTCTTTCTTTGTAATACCAGATGTACCGGAAGATCGGCTTTCTCCGTCTGACTTAAACGGTCTGTTCCAGCGATACGGCGAGGTTCTGGCAGACAGTGATGCAAAAATCGCCATTCTGAAAGACCAGAATCTGTCCATTGATGATACCAACTTCTCCTATACCGCACTGGAAGCCACCTATGCTGGAAAACACTTGCAGGATGTTGCAGAAGATCTGCTGGAGGAATTGCAGGAAGACAAAACCATTTCACACTACTTCACAGAATCTGGTCTGATGACAGAAGAAGAATACAAAAATACTTTACAGGGGGCATTGGATGAAATTCGCAATGACCCAGCTTCCGAAGAAGACGGCATAATCGTAACATTCTATGTTGATCCAACTGGCACCATCCGTGGATGCAGTATGGCAGATGTCGATGATACAGAATATAAGCTTCTGGATTGCTATGTCGGCAAGGACGGCGACCAAATTGGCATTTATTTCAACCTTGATGATGAACTGGTTGTCAATGGTACACTGAACGAAGGTGCTAAAGATACTTACAGCGGTACCATTACTGCAACCGCAGACGAAGAAGAAATAAAACTGGATTTGACAGATTTGAAAGTGGTGGAGGAAGAACATGGCTACTGCTCCGGCAGTGTTGCTGTAACGATTCCAGATGCAACAGATGCCTTTACCATCAATCTGGATTCCGATGGCAATTCGCAGACCATTTCAGCAGATATTGCAGTGGACGGCACCAATTATGCAGCTGTTTCCTGTACGATTGGTACTTCAAATGGCGAGGATATGACACTAACCGTCCCAGACAATTCATTGAATATGACCAATGAAAGCGACATGGAAACCTATATCGGAGACGGCACACAGATGGAAGCCTTCCTGAAAAACGTAGGAACTGCCCTTGGTATTTCGGACATAGATCGTTTTGTAGGGGAAATTACAGGCAGCTATAATGCGGTTGAAGAGGAAATGGATCTGGTTGATCCAGATGACACCATACCAGATATGGATCCCGTACCGGATACGGAAATTGATACAGATACAGATATAGATGACAAAATTGGAGAAGAGCAATTTGATACAGACCTCTCCGCAGCATCTATCACCTACAATGGCGGTAAGCTGTTCCGATTCTATGATAATAACAAGGATCTCATTGGATTGGTAGACTGCTCCCTGAATCCAACTATTGAGGCAGAGGACTATAATTGGTATTCCAATGCAGATGTAACCTTGACACTTGGTCTGGAAAATAAAACAACACAAGCTGCTAATGCAGATACTTGCAGTATCTTTGAAATTCAGGCTTATCAAGGTACACCAATTGATGTTAAAATCGGCATTGTTGGCATTGGCAGCACCATTGCAGAACTGGAAACACAATTTGGCATTGATATTGCAGCCGGAGCAGAAACACAGCCTACTTATATTGTTTCCATTTATGACACTGCAACAAACGGTCAAATTGCCTATTCCTTCTATCTGGAAAACGGCACCATTACTGCACTGGATGTGGTATCTTACGCTTAAAAATAAGGATACCCAACTGTATCCCTAAAAAAACGCACCGCATGAAAAAACATGCGGTGCATTTTTTGTAAAAATATTTTTTAATATGCATTCGTCAAATCAAACTGATTCATCGCACGGAAATCCATTTTTGTATTTTCTCTCACGGATACCGATCTCACCTCCGCCGGCAGAATCGCTACGCTG
>CAUDDP010000132.1 GCA_958448395.1 uncultured Oscillospiraceae bacterium
CTTCGCTTGCTCCCTTAACTTCCGCTCCCTCGTGCGACAGCTTTATTATTATATCACCTCTTTCTCCCTTTGTCAAGCCTTTTACAGGCAAAAAGAATTCCAAAATTTCTGCTTATATTTTGTGCATTTTATACAACCTATAAAATCACACCATTCTCCCCTGTCTTTGCAAATAACCGCAGTACCTCCAAACGCAGTCCCTGATTCCCTGCCTGTGTCAAATCCGGATCCTCTTCTAATATTTGTTTTGCCGCCTGCTCTGTCTCTCGGATTAGTTCCATATCTTTCAGCATATCTGCTGCTTTCAAGGGAGGCAGCCCATGCTGCCGTTCCCCAAAGAAATCCCCCGGCCCCCGCAATTGTAAATCTGCTTCTGCAATTTGAAAGCCATCCCGCATCCGACTCATAATCTGCATTCGCTGCCGACAATCATCCGTCACATGATCTGTCACCAAAATACAATAGCTCTGTGCATTGCCTCTGCCAACTCGTCCCCGCAGCTGGTGCAGCTGTGACAGACCAAACCGCTCTGCATCCTCTATCATCATAATCGTAGCATTCGGCACATCTACACCCACTTCTACTACCGTGGTACAAACCAACAAGTCCAGTATCCCATCTCGAAACGCCTGCATTACAGTCTCTTTCTCTGTGGCTTTCATTTTTCCATGCAGCAATCCCACTTGATACTGTGCAAACGCCCCTTTCTGCACCTGCTCTGCATACTGTTCAACAGCCTGTAAATCCACTTCTCCCTCTTCAATCATCGGACATACAATATAAGCTTGTCTGCCCTGCTCCAACTGCTGCCGGACAAAACCATAAGCACGTTCCCGCAGTTTTCCTGTCACCGCATAGGTTTCAACCGGCTTTCTGCCGCTGGGCAGCTCTCCTAAAATGGAAAGATCCAAATCTCCATAAATCATCAGTGCCAATGTACGAGGAATCGGCGTGGCAGACATAACCAGCTTATGTGGGCAATTTCCTTTTTCGGCAAGCTGACTTCGCTGTTCCACTCCAAACCGGTGCTGTTCATCTGTAATGACCAATGCCAGATTGGCAAAGGTTACGTCCTTCTGAAAAATCGCATGGGTGCCAACCAGCACCATCAGGCTGCCGTCCGCTACAGCGGTACGGACTTCCTTTTTCTCTTTTGCCCGCATAGAACCTGTCAGCAACCCCACTGTCACACCAAGCGGTTCCAGCATCTTTTGCAGTGTAGCGTAATGCTGCCCAGCGAGGATTTCCGTTGGTGCCATCAGGGCACTTTGTACACCATTTTTAGCTGTAAAATAGCAGGCTGCCGCTGCAACTGCCGTCTTGCCGCTGCCGACATCGCCCTGTAAAAGTCGGTTCATCGGAACAGGCTGACAGAGATTTTCTAAAATATCTGAAACCGCTTTCTGCTGTCCGGCAGTCAGGGAGAATGGCAAAGCATCATAGAATGGCTGCATCGAAACCGGCTGCATCTGCAAAGCCGTTTCCGTTTTACTTCTTCGCCGCAGCATTTGCATTCCAATCTGCAATTGCAGCAATTCATCAAATGCAAGCCGTTGCCGTGCCTGCTCCATCTCTTCCATACTGTGCGGAAAGTGAATCGCCGGCAGGGCATCCGCCAACATCGGCAGCTGATACCAAGTCAGCAGACTACCGGGCATCCATTCAAACGGTTCTGCCTGTAACAATGCCAACGCTTGCCGAACATTGGCTTCTACCATATTCGTCGTCAGTCCTGTTGTCAGTGGATAAACCGGACGAATCAAATCTATACTATCTGCTGGTATCACATGTGGCGAATAAATTTCCTTTCGGAGCAGATTGCCGCCGATTTTTCCAGACATACAATACGTTTTCCCAATGATAAGAGCATCCATTGCATAGCTGCTGTTATACAGTACAACCGTAATTTGAGCCGTATCGTCCTCTGCAATTGCCTTAAAGACAGTCAAACCACTGCGAATAAACTGCGGCGACAGCTTTTGCAGAATCCGGACACGCAAAACCGCAATGGATTGATGCTGTGCCTCGGCAACAGAAACTGGATTCCGATAATCCATATAGTGCCGTGGCAGATGATACAGAAGATCATAGGGCGTTGTAATATCCAGTTTCGCATAGAGAGCCGCTCGTTTTTGGGCAACATATTTTAGTGTTGTGATGGGCTGGAACAAGCTGTGCATCGTGCGGACACTCCTTTCTAACAGTTTTCTATATTATTTTTCTATTATAACATAGACCTTCCGAAAAAGCAATGTACCTCCCGCACCACATCACAGAAATCCATTTTCAAGTTATGGAATAGATTCTCCGCCGCAGGCGACTGCGGTCAAGCTGGCTCCAGGCGGCGAGTCGCCGCAGACAGCCCACCCACCGTTATGAAATAGAAAAGATGGGGCATACGATGCCCTCAAGGGCAGGAAACGACTGCACGCCGCAGGCGACTATGGTCAAGCTGATGCAGCTTGGCGGAGGGGTGCAGGGGACAAGCTGTCCCCTGCAAAACGCTGCGATTAGAGCTTTGGCAACGGAATGAAGAACAAGCTGCCGCTGTCCGCCTTCTAAAAAACAAAACGATACAGAATACAAAAATTTAGAGTGGCAAGACTGCAAGTTTGCACAACGTACAATGGCGGACAGCGGACACAGGCAGACAGCGTAGCGATTCTGCCGGCGGAGATGAGACCG
>CAUDDP010000133.1 GCA_958448395.1 uncultured Oscillospiraceae bacterium
CATACTTGCATCCTTGTTCCGCTAAATTTCTGTATTCTGTACCGTTTTGTTTTTTTAAAAGCAGACAGCGGTAGCTTGTTCCCCGTCCAGTTATCTTATCAAACTCGTTCACTCTGCAAGGGGGACAGCTTGTCCCCCAGTTCAGAGGATGCCCTTCCCTTTTGTCCCTTCGGGACATTTCCCCACACTGTGGGGAATAACCCTCCGCCAAGCTGAGCCAGCTTGACCGCAGTTGCCATTCGGCAGATAAAACGCTCTCATCGAACTCACGTTAATATAGTAAGAACAGGAAAATGGAATAAAAAGCCTAAGCCTGCCTTTCCCCTTTTTATGATCGTCAGACCTTTTTATTTTTTTTGCTGAACCTTTTTACAGCCCTTTTCTTATTGGCTATTGAACTTTTACATCTGCCAGTGTCAGTGTTGTAAGCATTTCTGTTGTGATTTCCTTACAGTCTGCAAGGCGGTTCGCCTGTCGAGTCAGAGCGGTATCAAAAAAGTTTCGCACTTCTCTGCCATTTGCAAAGGAATCCGATTTTTCTGCACAACGTTTTCGGAAATATTGCAGTACATAAAAACTCGCCTCCGCAGTGGGCTGTAAGGCACTCTTTTCACAGATTTGTTGGAAAATGGTTAACAGTTCTTCTGATGTATAATCTGCAAAAAAAATCACCTTCCGGAATCGGGAACGCAGTCCCGGATTGGAATCCAGAAACTGTTCCATCTCCGCTGGATAGCCTGCTGCAATCACCACTAAGTCATCCCGATGGTCTTCCATTTCCTTTAATAATGTATTGACTGCCTCCATACCAAAGTCATTACTGCCTGAAGCGGCAGTCAGCGTATACGCCTCATCAATAAACAGCACACCACCCAGTGCCTTCTGAATCATCTTTTTGGTACGAATGGCGGTTTGTCCCACATAGCCGCTCACCAACCCGGCACGATCTGTCTCCACCAGATGCCCCTTGGACAGTACGCCTAATCCGGCATAGATTTCGGAAAGCAACCGTGCCACCGTTGTTTTTCCTGTGCCGGGGTTTCCAGAGAACACCATATGAAGAGACACCTGCAACGTGGGTAACCCACGTTCCTGACGCAGCTGTCGCAGACGTACTAAATTGATCAGACTGCTCAGTGTTTCCTTAACCTGCTGCAAGCCTGTCAGGCTGTCCAACGCTTCCATGCAAATAGAAAGCGGACGGATTTCTGGCTGTTCTGGTTCAGAAGTATCCGTTTTTTGTTCCGCTGTGTCTTGTAGTGTGGCAGGAGCAGCCGGTTTCCATCCATTTGGGATGGCAAACGGCTTATCTTTTGCAAGGCCATGCCAGTCCTGTAGCTTTCGGTTTCGGTAAATACGAAGCGGCAGGAGAATGGAAGCAATGGCAGATGCCTGCCGTTCCCCGGTCTGATTGGTATCTGCGGTAAAAGAAAGTCCCATCAAGTTGAGTAGATTCAAAAAGAAGAGGGATATACTGCTGCTGCCCTGTTCCAACAAATCTACACGCAGAAATAAGTCCAGCAGCGACCGCAAGGTTTCCTGCACCCGTTCCGCTGTAAAAGAATGCTGTCGGCAGAAGACCTGTAGCTGTGGCAGTGTCATACAATACCCCAACAGCTGGTTCAGGTATGCCACCTCATTTTCCTGTAGCTGGTTGTCCAAATTGGCAAGATAGAGCAAATATTTACAATAGGCAAATCCGGCAAAATCCGCAAGTGGCTGCGTATTGCCGAGAATGCGTTCTCCGTTCTTTTCATAGGTTTCACAGAGAGAATAAGTATATCGAATAGCTGTTTGCAGCGTTTCTGGTGCCATAGCTGCCTCCGTTTTCATAGAATCATATTATGTTTGGATATTGAAATTTATTTACACTTGAAACAGCAATGGACGCATATCGTCATACAGTTTCTGGTAGGTTTCCAGTAATTTTTGATTGGTTTTCTCTCGACTTTTTGCGAGGTCAGAAATCGCAATGGCTTTTGCCTGATTGGCAATATCGCCTGGAATCGCATTGTTTGGAATTTTAGAAAGCTGTGCAAACGCTTCCTGTAGGTAGTCGTTTTCTGTTTGCAGCTGTTCCAAAAGACGCAAAAGAATTTGAAAATTTTCTTTTAGTTCTGGTACGGTAAAGATGGTCTGCATAGAGGATTCCCCACTTTCTATTTTCATTCATCAGAATACTATTGTTATTATAGCGAATTTTGGAGCGATTGTCAACTCGAAGATTGGAAGACCTACGCAAAGCCATTTTTGTATTTTCTCTCACGGATACCGGTCTCACCTCCACCGGCAGATTCGCTATGCTGTCTGCCTGTGTCCGCTGTCCGCCGTTGCACATTGTGCAAACTTGCAGTCTTGCCACTCTAAATTTCTGTATTCTGTATCGTTTCGTTATTTCAGAAGGCGGACAGCGGCAGCTTGTTCCTCATCCTGTTACCAAAGTTCTAATTGCAGCGTTTCGCAGGGGACAGCTTGTCCCCTGCACCCCTCCGCCAAGCTGAGCCAGCTTGACCGCAGTCATCGTTCGGCGTGCAATCGTTTCCAGCCCCTGAGGGCATCCAATGCCCCATCTTCTCCATTCCATAACGGTGGGTGGGCTGTCTGCGGCGACTCGCCGCCCAATGTCATTAACTTAGCCACTTGCCAAACGAGCCAGAATGTGCTAAAATAT
>CAUDDP010000134.1 GCA_958448395.1 uncultured Oscillospiraceae bacterium
TTACGAAGCTTTCACCGAAGCAGAAACTGGTGATGAAATGGGCACACATGCCGATGTATCAGAATAAGAAAGCCATCATCTGCGACGGCTCTGTCCGTAGTGGGAAAACGGTTTCCATGATTATCGGTTTTGTGCATTGGGCAATGCGTTTTTTTGATGGCAAGAATTTTGGTATTTGTGGAAAAACCGTCGGCAGTACCGAACGAAACATCATCACACCGCTGCTGTCTATGGTGGATATTACCGATTACTATGATGTAACCTATCGCCGTGGTGACAGTCTTTTGACTATTCGGGACGGCGAAAAAGTCAACCGCTTTTATGTATTCGGGGGAAAAGATGAGAGCAGCTATACACTGATTCAGGGCATCACATTGAGTGGTGTCCTTTTTGATGAGGTCGCATTGATGCCGCAATCTTTCGTTGACCAGGCTATCGCCAGAACGCTGTCTGAACCGAAAGCACGTTATTGGTTTAACTGCAATCCGGAATCCTCAGAACACTGGTTTTACAAGGAGTGGATTTGTAACACCAGGCAAAAGAAAGCCATTCATCTGCACTTTACCATGCAGGACAATCCGATTTTATCACCGAAACAAATTGCCGATGCAGAAGCCTTGTACAACGGTGTGTTCTATGACCGCTACATTCGAGGGCTGTGGTGTGTGGCAGAGGGGTTGATTTATCCGCAGTTTGACAAGGAAAAGCACGTCAGACGGCTGGACCATCCGCAGGGGGAATGGTATATTTCTGTGGATTATGGCACCCTGAATGCGTTTTCTGCGGGCTTGTGGTGCTATGATGGACACACCGCCTATCGGGCGACAGAATGGTACTATAGCGGCAGAGAACAAAAACGGCAATTGACGAATACGCAGTATCTGCGAAAAATTCAACAATTAGCAGAAGGGCATGATATCGAAGCGGTAATTGTTGACCCTTCTGCTGCAAGTTTTGTTGCAGAACTACGGTACGCTGGATTTACAGTACGGAAAGCAAAAAATGACGTAGTGGATGGTATTCGGCGAGTTTCCGCTGCATTGCAACAAAATAAATTGATATTTTCTCCAGATTGTAAGGATTGTATTCGTGAGTTTTCGTTGTATCGCTGGGATGAAAAAAGTAGCGAAGACAAGCCGATTAAGGAAAATGACCATGCAATGGACGATGTGCGATATTTTGTACGTATGGTTTTAAGAGAACAAGCGAAGCCATCCAGAATCAGTAGTAGTTTGTAGGAGGTGAACGTAAATGTTTCAATCGCAAAATTATTATATTATGTCTGCCGACGCAGAATTGACAATTGAGGAATTGGGATATTGGATACAGCAACATAAAAAGGATTGTTTCCGATTTCAACATCTGAAAGATATGTATGAAGGCAGGCATCCGATTCAGCTTGCACCTCCAAAAGAAGCCTGGAAGCCAGATAATCGAATTATCTGTAACTTTGCAAAGTACATTGTGGATACATTTAATGGCTATTTCATTGGCATCCCAATAAAAACCATGCATCCAGATGAATCCGTTGCAGCAGAACTGGAGGAAATTCAGAATTACAACGACCAGGACGATAACAATGCAGAGCTGTCCAAAATTTGCAGCATTTATGGCAGTGCATTTGAACTGCTGTATACAGATGAAAGTGCAAAAATCTGTGCGACATACTTATCCCCACTGGAATGCTTCGTGATTTATGATGATTCTGTGGCACGAAAACCGTTGTACGGCGTTCGGTATTATCAGAATACAAATGGAGAAATGGTCGGCAGTATATTCACAAAATTCAAAAAAATTCCATTTTCTGATGTGGGTGGGTTGCATTTTGGCGATGCTGTACCGCATTATTTCCATGGCGTACCGCTGATAGAATACATCGAAAACGAAGAGCGGCAAGGGATATTTGAACAGGTGGAAAGTGCCATTTGTGCATATGAAAAAGCAATTTCGGAAAAAGCAAATGATGTAGATTATTTTGCGGATGCCTATTTACTGTTACTGGGGCTAAAGTTGGATGAAAAAGAACTATACACTATTCACAGTGACAGAATGATTCATGTAGGAGCTATGGAACCAGAGGAACTGGATGCGATTCGTGTAGAATTTTTGCAAAGACCATCGGCAGATGCCACACAGGAAAATTTACTGAACCGGTTGGAAGACCAGATTTTTACGCAGTCTATGGTAGCAAACATTTCAGATGAAAGTTTTGGAAATGCATCCGGTACAGCATTGGCATATAAGTTGCAGCCGATGAAAAATCAAGCGGCAAATAAAGCACGGAAATTTGCGAGTGGCATGAACCAGCGATGGAAGCAAATTGCTGCCCATCCTGCTACAAAAATGAAAGAGGATGCATATCTGAATATCACCTATCAGTTTACCCAGAATGCCCCGAAAAATCTGTTGGAGGAGGCACAGACGGCATTTCAGATGGCTGGCATCACTTCAAAAGAGACGATGTTATCTATCATTTCAGCAGTAGATGACCCAAAAACGGAACTGCAAAAAATCGAAGCAGAAAACGGCACAGAGTCAGCAGATGCCCTTCGTGCAGACAGGATGACGGACGATGCCGCAGCAGAATAATCAGACCTACTGGAACAGCCGGAAACGGCAGCTGGACGCTTCCCTTGCAAAGGATGAAAAGCGGC
>CAUDDP010000135.1 GCA_958448395.1 uncultured Oscillospiraceae bacterium
GGGCGGACAGCGGACACAGGCAGACAGCGTAGCGAATCTGCCGGCGGAGGTGAGACCGTTATCGGTGAGGGAAAATATAAACATTGATTTCCGTGCCGTGTTTTTGTCGCACTTGACAAGCAAACGGAAAAATAGTACAATGTAAAAAGTAACATAACAGCATACAAGCCATTGGGAAAGGATGTTATTTTTATGCAATATGAAATCAAAGGGGAATCTATGCCAGTTGTTATCTGCAAGTTGCAGAACGGCGAATCCATGAAAACGGAGAAGGGTGCAATGAGCTGGATGTCTCCCAATATGGTGATGCAGACCAATGCTGGTGGTGGGATTGGAAAAGCGTTTTCTCGTGCTTTGACAGGAGAATCTATGTTTCAAAATGTGTATACCGCACAGGGTGGAGCAGGTGTCATTGCGTTTGCCTCTAGTTTTCCGGGTGCTATTTTGGCAGTTCCGGTTTCCCCCAGTCGGACAATTGTTGCACAGAAACATGCGTTTCTGGCAATGGAAGCTGGTGTAGAGATGAAGTTATTCTTCCAAAAGCGATTTGGCTCCGGTCTGTTTGGTGGAGAAGGCTTTATTATGCAGCAGTTCCTGGGGAATGGCATGGTCTTTTTAGAAATTGATGGCAGTGTGGTCGAATATGATTTGCAGCCGGGACAGTCTATGCTGCTGGACAATGGGTATTTAGCAGCGATGGATGCAACGGTTTCTATTGAAATTGAAAAGGTCAACGGGATTGGAAATGTACTGTTTGGTGGAGAAGGTTTGTTTCACACCAGAGTGACTGGTCCAGGGCATATTTGGTTACAATCCATGCCAGCTTCGCAAATGGCATCGGTATTGCGTCCTTATATTGCAAGTAGTAAATAATATAATAGAAAAGAGGAAGAAGCACGCATGGAATGTCCTTATTGTGGTGCTGTACATAATGAAAGCAAATGTCCATATTGTGGTGCCCCTTCGGAAAAGCCGCCGGAGGACGATACCATAAAAGTAAAGTTTGGTCAGAAGACCTATGAATTTGATATTCCGCAGATTGTCATTTCGCCGCACATTTCGTCACAGATACAGGCACTTGGAAAACGAAAGCTGCTGGCTATTTTATTATGTATTCTTGGTTTTTTTGGACTGAGCGGTTTGCATCGGTTTTATGTTGGAAAATATGTCACGGGAATTCTCTATTTCCTCACTTGTGGATTTTTCTTTATCGGAACGATTTGTGATTTGTATTCCATTTCCAAAGGCACTTTTGTAGCAGCGGACGGGACACCGCTGCGGTAGGGTTCTATCTGTTTTTGAAGCCACATATACTATATCAGAATGACAGCAATCGTGTTGGGATATTTGTATTTGTATCATGGAGGCCTCACAGATGGAAGATCCAGTACAGCAGCCTGTATTTCAGGTAGAACCGGAGACGGAAAAAGAACCAATTGTTATCGCTTCCGAAATCTCATCATCCAAAAAGAAAGCAGAGGGCGGAGACTGTATTTTTACGCAATGTCTATTGAGTGTTGTGTTGGCAGCAGCTATTTTTTCCTTAAAGTGGATTCATCCAGCCTTTCAGACAGCCCTGCTGGAACAATATGAAGCGAAGCTTCATGCCCCAGCAGAGCCATTTTTTACCCAGCTGCTGACACAGCTGGAACAGTGGGTGCATTAACCTTGCTTTGTCTACAAATCGGGAATGTACAGCTTCGGCTTTCTGTTACTTTTTTTGCCGTGTTGGCATGGTTATTTGCTTGTCAGGATGCTGCTGTATGGCAGGCGGCGTTTGGAGCCTGTCTGCTGCATGAATGTGGACATCTTGTTATGATGTATGCTTTGCGGCAGTCTGTCCGGCAGGTGACTTGCTATGGTGTCGGCATTCAGATTCGAGCGGAGAGCTGTTTCTATCCGCTCTGGCAGGATATGCTGGTACTATTGGCAGGGCCGTTTTGTAATTTAGTGGTCGCTTTTCTTCTTTGGTTATGTTTTGGCAGGGGAGAAATGATGTGGTTGCAGCTTGGGACAGGACTTTTGAATCTGCTGCCGTTCCGGCAGTTAGATGGAGGAGCAGCTCTGCGAATGTTACTGACGGAACGTTGGGAACGGTTGTTGACGGTGGTGTGTATACTGCTGGCGGCAGCCGGTATCTTTTATGGGATCACTGTACAGATTACGAATGTAACTTACTATGGATTTCTGCTGTTTCTTTTATGGATGGAGATTTGGGATCACCTATAATTTGTATGGAAATGGGTTGTTTTGATGTCAGATTGGTTTACCGTTGAAAAAATAGATGCTGCTACTTTTGCGATTAGTGAGTATTCACATTGGGAGGAAACACACTATATTGAAAGGGGGCATCCTGTTCAGAAGAATGGTAAAGTTCTGTTTCCATTCAAACCATTATTTTTGTTAGGCAGAAAATAAAATATATTTTAATGTGAGTTCGATGAGAGAGCTTTATCTGCCGAATGGCAACTGCGGTCAAGCTGGCTCAGCTTGGCGGAGGGGGATGCAAGGGGGACAAGCTGTCCCCCTTGCAGAGGAAACGAGTTGGATAAGATAACCGATTGAGAAAT
>CAUDDP010000136.1 GCA_958448395.1 uncultured Oscillospiraceae bacterium
CATTTGGACGGATTCGCCCGGATATGCTGCACAGTCCCCTTGCATCGGCAATCCAAAATTGCTGCTGTGCGTTGGCAGAAGTGTTGGTGACTTATCAACTCAATGGTACGGCATCGGTGGAATCTAGTGCAAAGAAATCAGAGACACAGCACAATTACAGCGTGACGTATGCGACGCCAGTGGAAACCCTGGGTGCCCTGCTGGGCAGTAACGCCACCATTAGCGATTACCTGTACAGCATTGCCATGCGGTATCTGGGGCGGACAGGGCTGCTTTACAGGGGGTGTGATTGATGTTCACAAACTGCGATGCAATTACCATCTATCATCAGGAAGAAATTGTAAATCATATGCCAAATTTCAGCCGACACATCATCCAAAATGTGTACTGGGAGGAATCCATCGGCAGCCATCAGAGTGGCAAAGAAACGCAGCAGAGCGACAACATTTACATCTGTATTCCGGCGAAATCTGTAATGGATTATGTACCGGCACGGGATGATATTCTATGCCGTGGCATTGTGCCAGCAGATTTGCCAATGCATGATATTCAGAATCTTCCAAATAAGCATACCATCACCGCCGTTGCAGACTGCCGCTATGGCTCACCTGCCATACAGCATATTGAGGTGAGTGCAAATTGATTACAGGCTTCAAAATCAAGATGCCGAATCCAAGCATATTTAATGAGCGTATCAAAAAGGCACAAAAATTTTTAGATAGTGAAATTCTGCGAAAGTGTGACCCGTACATTCCATTCAAAACTGGTATGCTGCGGGATTCCGGCATCCTTGGTACAAAAGTCGGCAGTGGCCGTATTCGCTGGATTGCCCCGTACGCCAAACGGCAGTACTACAAAGGGCGATCTTCTGGGAAGCGTGGGCGATGGTGGCTAAAACGTGCCATGACGGCACACGGGGCGGAAATTATCCGTGCAACAAAAAAGAAACTAAATGGAGGATGATGCCGTGTCGATGATTCAAGCAGTGTGGGACTACGTTGCCACCTGTCCCCTGCTGGAAAATAATCGGATTTTGGGAGTAGATCGACTGGGCGTTGACCCGATCGAGTATACCATTGATACGCTTCCTTGTGATCCAATCGTAAAGAAATATGCGGATGGTTCGAGCATTCGGCAACTTGAATTTGCCTTTGGCAGCCGTGAAGCGTATGGACGGGACGTAATACAGAATATCCTGAATTCTGAATTTTATGAGAATTTTGCTGACTGGATTGGAAGGAACGATGCGAACCAAATCTATCCGGATTTTGGCAATGGCAAGCAAGTAAGAAGTATAGAAATTATCAGCAGCGGATATGCACTGGAAGTGACAGAGAAAACTTCAAGATATCAAATCCAGCTGCGGATTACATATTTACAATCATGGAGGTATTTTAAATAATGGGTGTAGGAATTAACACATTAAAATTGAAAAAGCGTTCGGAAAAGCTTGCATTTATGGAAGTGAAGCCGAAAACAGAAAGCGGAACTTCTACTTATGTTCGTTTGGAAGGATTTACTACACAGACATATAATGCAAATGCAAATGAATATGACAGAAAATATGCAGACGAGGACACTTCAAGAACGGATGTCACCGGATATTCCGAAAGCATCAACTACAATTTTGACCAGTATATTGGGCAACCAGCATTGGAAGAAATCGTAAAGATTACAGAAAATGAGCTAATCGGAACGGATGCAGTGCGAAATATCGTTGTAGTCGACATGTCCACTGTGGCGGGCAAAACCGGTGAAGTTGATTTCATCGCAACTGCTAAAATTAGGCCGTATGCCATTGTGCCATCCAGCAATGGCGATTCAATGGACTGCATGACTTATTCAGGTGATTTCAAGTCGAGAGGGGAAAAGAAGGATTGCACTGTGAGACTGGATGACAATTTCCAGACACTAACAGTAGAACTGGGAGGATAATGGATGCAAGATGATCTGTATAGGCTGACTATCAATGGCACGAACCTATATGTGGATGCAGAAGATGCAGCATTTATGGAGCGGCATCAAGCCGCTTCTGCTGCCATTTCCAATCGGGAATTTGCAGCCAAAAATGAAGCAGAAGCCATTCGTACATACTGTAAAAATTATCGTATCTTTTTTGATATTCTATTCGGCGATGGCACGTCGGAAAAACTCTTTGCAAATGTGCCGGATAATCGCAGAGTTTATGACGATATGTTTGCGTCATTGTTGAAAATTATGCTTGAACAGAAAATTTCTGCCAAATTGCGGCTGACAGAGGCGGTGCAACGCTATGCCCCAGCAGACTGATTGGTATAATATTCTTACGGATAAGCTTCCAGAAAGTGTGGATGTGGACGGTGTGAGCTATCCCATCCACACCAATTTTAGGGATTGGATTTCTTTTTTTCTGCTGCATGAGGATAAAGAATTGACAGATGTGGAAAAGATTACAGTCTCCATGAACTGGTATCGGGAAAACGTGCCAGCAAATCAAGTTGCTGCCTATCTGGCATTACAAAAATTTGCAGCTTGTGAAAGGCTGCCAAAATCGAAGCGGAAGTCATCGGGTGCTGG